>JAMPKV010000006.1:0-300000 GCA_039962225.1 Microcoleus sp. AS-A8 | reverse complement strand
TACTCATGCCAATGATGAGAGTTAAAGACTTGGAGCAACTGCAAGCCACCCTCAACCAAGCGGGTTATGATTACCAGCTAGAACTAGAAGAGGGAAAAATTCTTGTAGTGGGACCATCAGATATTGATTCCAGTGAAATAGGTGTCCTATTTAGTCGGTTACTTGCTAACTGGGTTTATCCCCGTCGTTTAGGACGAGTATTTGACTCCGCAGGTGGTTTTATCCTACCCAACACTGACCTAAAAGCACCAGACGTTTCTTTTGTCCGTGCTTCTCGTCTCCGGCAACGCTTGCGCTACTTTGCCGAAATGGTTCCAGATTTAGTCGTAGAAATTAAATCTCAAAGTGACAGAATCAAACCTCTAGAAGAAAAAATTCAGATGTTTTTGTCACTGGGAGCCGTAGTAGGAATTCTCATTGACCCGGATAAAGAAACGTTAACCGTTTATCGCCCCACGGGTGAATCAACAATGCTGGGGAATGGAGAAATATTAACCATACCAGAACTATTTCCAGGTTGGGAACTACCGATCGCTGAAGTGTGGCCTCCAGTCTTTGATGAAGAAGAATAATTCACCAGAAAAGTGGATTACCAGCCAAGCTAAAATCAAGGCAATCTACCTACTACTTGCCCTATGACAGACCCTCTGCGCCGCTTACAATATTTACCTTGGCGATCGCTACTTCAGGTTTCTGGTCTTACCTTCATTCTTGTTACCCTTGTCGAATTCTTCCTATCCTTAGGAACCCTACACTCTCCCCTCATCCGCAACACCCTATCTCTTCTGTTTGCACCCCCATTGGGTATTGTCATCTTCATGGCGGCGGCAGTGGGTGTAGGCGCTCTCGCGGTTTACTTACTGGAACGCTTTTATGCCCAAGTCTTCATGAATAGCGCCAGTTTGTGGGCATTAGTTCCTTGTCTACTGCTATTTCTGTTGGTAAAATCGCTCCTACCCATACCAGGACTCGTGAATTTAACCTATCCTCAGTTGTTAGGTATTATTGTTGGGGTTTTTTGGAAAGGTCGTCCCTACTGGCGATAACTCAAACAACGAAGAGGGAGTAAAATTTATTCCCCGTCCGTGAATTCGTATGACTGAAAAACCCTTAAAATCCAGGGTCATCGCTGAAATTAAAGAATGCTTGGTTCTTGCCATTCCCCTCGCTGGAGCACAACTCTCTCAAGCGGCAACGACCTTTGTCGATACCATCATGATGGGGATTTTGGGCAGCCAAATTATTGCAGCCGGGGCACTGGGAGCCGTCACCTTTCATTTGCTGATTACAGTGGGTTCTGCCATTATCTCCGCCGTCAGCCCACTCGTCGCAGAAGCTTATGGAGCGGGACGAGTCGAACAGGTGGGTGGAGTCGTGCGACAAGGGTTGTGGTTATCCGTTATCTTGGCAATTCCAGTCACACTGATGATTTGGCATAGTGGCTCATTGTTGCGCTTACTGGGACAAGAACCCGAAAATGTCATCTTAGCAGAAGCCTACCTGAGAGCGATCGCATGGGGTTATCTTCCCGCATTAGGCTTTGCGGTGTTGAGAAGTTTTGTCTCGGCACTCTCACGCCCCCGCCCTGTAATTGTCACCATGATTGGCGGCACGCTATTGAATATTGTCGCTAACTATGTCCTATCGCTGGGTAAATTTGGGTTTCCTGCACTAGGATTAGCCGGACTCGGTTGGGCGAGTGCTCTATCGCTTTGGGCGATGTTTGCAGCCTTAGCCATCTATATCCTCTATCAACCTCAGCTTCGAGTCTACGGCGCGTTCTCTGATTTGCATCAGTTTGAAGCTAGAGTTTTTGGGGAACTGCTGCAAGTGGGTATGCCCATTGGTGTGTTAGCCGGAGTCGAGGGTGGCTTCTTCACCTGCGTCACCTTTTTAATGGGACTATTGGGAACTGCCACATTAGCTGCTCACCAGATTGCCTTGCAAACAGCGGTTGTGACCTTTATGATTCCCCTGGGGATTTCAATCGCAACCACCATCCGAGTGGGACAGTGCATGGGACAAGGCAATCCCAACGGCGCACAACTGGCGGGATTTGTGGGGATTGGCATTTCGGCTTTGTGTATGACTCTGGCAGGTATCCTGTTCTGGGCGCTTCCCGGAAAAATTGTATCCCTTTACCTCGATACTGCCAATCCAGCGAATGCAGCGGTTGTGAATTTGGCAAAGACTCTGTTGGGAGTGGCGGCAATGTTCCAAATCGTGGATGGGATTCAGGTGGCGGCGGCGGGTGCATTGCGAGGACTGAAGGACACGCGAGTTCCCCTACTAATCGGTACCCTAGCGTATTGGGGAATTGGCTTACCCTGTGGCTACATTTTAGGGATGGTATGGGGATTTGGCGGTGTTGGGTTGTGGTGGGGATTTGCCATTGGTTTGGCGGTGGCGGCTGGGATTTTGACGTGGCGATTTAGTGTCGCGCGGGCATGGCAATAGGTGTGCTGCAACTTCATCAGTCCGATAGCATCGATTCAGCCTGCTTACGCACCGATGAATTTGCATGTTTCCTGAATGATTCCAGGATGATTGGGTTGTGTCTATACCTCGATTGCCGTGGAAGAGTCATAGGTAGAATTATCAATGAGGAGTGAGGAAAAATGATAATATCTGCCTAGCAAAAGCATGATTAGAAGGTGAGCAGTTAAACAGTGATTCACTGGAAATTGGCAGTAGTAATGGCTGAGCGCAACATCAGCAATAAGGAACTCGCTCTCTTAATTGGTATGAATCCTAAGTCTGTGTCTCGGCTCAAGGTTCGTCGTCGCCTGACTAGGATTGACGAATCTACACTGAATTCGCTTTGCAAGGCTCTCAATTGTCAGCCAGGAGATTTGATGGTTTACGAAGAGGAGGAAACTGGCTCTTAACCCATTTCCTGGAACTTTCAAACAGTCGTATATCTGAGTGACTTCTGAATCTTTTAGGTGTAGGTTAATTGTCCCCTTTAATTCAGTGGCGGCTAGTGTTGCCTACCCAAAAAACAGACTTATTTATCCCTATTCAATAATCAGCCGCTATCAATAAATATTAGGGTTGATAATGGGTAATGGAAATCCAATAAAGCCTTGCAAACCTATGTATTGAATGCATCCTTGAGCAATGTTTCTGATTGAGATTCCGCTGCGGCAGACTTTGGACTCAGGCAAGCACAGGGATGAACACCAACTCTACGGCAAGCTGGATTCAAGGAAAGCCCCCTAGGAATTGAATCGCGAATTAAACCTTAAATTAAAAAAACTACATATAATTAAGTAAAAATACATATTCAACCGTTCCAGGTTGGGAATTAGCCATGAAAAATGTACCGTACAGTTTTGTACTTCGGCGATTGGCTACTATTCTGGCTGTCGCCATTCTCTGTTTGAGCCTGCTTGCAGCTATCACAGGAATTCTTCTATCTTTCTATTACGAACCTACAGCAGGTGGAGCTTATAATTCCCTGAAAGTGATCAAGTTTGAGATTCCCAATGGTTGGCTGATTCAGCGTATTCATCAGATAGCTGGAAATGGCTTAATTGGGGTTTCTTTGATAGAAATTGTCGTGATGTTTCTGGGTGAGAAATTCCGCCCTAGCTGGCTAACGGCTTGGATCAGCGGAATTTTGCTAACTTTAACCGCGATCGCCTTAAGCTGGACAGCCATGCTGCTCGATTGGACACAGGTGGGATATTGGCGTTTCCAAATCGAGTTAGGCACATTAGAAGCCATCCCGGTGATCGGTTCCCTAGTGCGAACCATCCTCACTGGCGGTGGAGCGGTGAATACCGTAACCGTCGCGCACCTGTACACGTTGCATAGTTATGTTCTATCCATTGGGGCGCTGATTCTAGCGATTATTCATTTGGGGGGTTTACTGGTACAGGAGAAAGAGGAAAAGCAGGTACTTGGGGAAGCGCAGGCCAATCTCTCGTTATCTGAATAACGGCTGAAAGTATACGCAGTACTCCTCCTAAAGCAATCGCTCTTCCTACCAGCCTCATGGAAGGGTGGTTGCTTTACAATTTCTTTGTCAAAGGTCAGTTGTCACTGTAGAGAAAGATAACAGACAATGAGGAATGGGCAAGGTCGGATGAATTTGTATACGACTTTTTAGAGTGAGCGAATAGCCCTTCTCTCAAGACTCCCATTCTGAAAAATGGGGCTCAGGAGCATCTAAGTTACAGCCTATATATCTGCCAAAAAAATCCGGACAGATTGGTTCATCAGCGGTAAGTACTAGAAGTGTATCTCTGCAATTGGGAGATGCATTCATCCCAGTTCACCCCGCTTCAATTCAAGTGTCCAAAAAACTGGCAGTAAAAGCACAACTGCACATCGCCGCTCCGGCTCGTCAAATAGGGCAGTGGCGGAGACTAACTCAGGAGACGTTTCCAAACCCTCTTGGGAGGAGCTAACGAAAGTGAACCACTCTTGAGCCTAACCAGGCCCAGCTATCGACAAACAGATATGGACAAACAAACGCTAGAGATTTCCGAATATGTCGCCCTTGCTGGCTCCGCTTTAGGTAGCGTTGTAGCTGCGGTATCTGGGCAGGCGATTTTTGCAGCTGCGCCGTTGACCTTGGCACTCTCGCTGAACTTGGCTAATCGGCGTCGAGTTGATCAAGAAATACAGCAGTACACCACAGAAGCACTGACCCAAGCCTATCAAGTGGTTCAATCTTTACAGCAAGAAGTCCAGGCGCTACCCGCCATCAATCGTCGGCTCAGCGACTTGGATCAACAGTTCTACACTCGACCGGAAACCCAATCGATCGGGGCGTTGGAAGGAACGATCACACAGCTAAAAGAACAACTAGAGGAGATGGGTTCGCGCCTCGCTCAGCCATCAACTTCGCCAGACATTGACCTGGGTGGAGTAGAGCAAGCGATCGGCTACATTAATAATCAACTAGAGGATTTAACACTCCGTTTCGATCAACTGCCGACAGCAACAGGATTTGACCTGCCTGAGATCGAGCAAGCGATCACTTATATTAATAGTCAATTGGAGACTTTGACCTTCCGTCTGGATCAGCTATCTACGCCACAAGAAGCTGACCTGAGTGGAGTTGAACAGGCATTCGCAGATATCCAAGCTCAACTCAATGCAGTAACACAGCGTCTGGATGAGGTGGCAACACCCCAAGCGGTTGACCTAGGTGGCATGGAACAGGTGATCGGCGAATTCCAGACTCAATTGGAGGCCATCAAGCAGCAGTTCAACACCCGACCGGAACTTCAAGGGTTAGAGCAATCACAAAATGCGATCACACAGCTGAGTGAGCAGCTAGAAGCAATCACATTCCATCTCAATCAGGCCCCGACTACACAGGAAGTAGACCTGAGTGGAGTTGAACAGGCAATTGCAGATATCCAAGCTCAACTCAATGCAGTAACACAGCGTCTGGATGAGGTGGCAACACCCCAAGCGGTTGACCTAGGTGGCATGGAACAGGTGATCGGCGAATTCCAGACTCAATTGGAAGCCATCAAGCAGCAGTTCAACACCCGACCGGAACTTCAAGGGTTAGAGCAATCACAAAATGCGATCGCACAGCTGAGTGAACAGCTAGAAGCAATCACATTCCATCTCAATCAGGCCCCGACTACACAGGAAGTAGACCTGAGTGGAGTTGAACAGGCATTCGCAGATATCCAAGCTCAACTCAATGCAGTAACACAGCGTCTGGATGAGGTGGCAACACCCCAAGCGGTTGACCTGGGTGGCATGGAACAGGTGATCGGCGAATTCCAGACTCAATTGGAGGCCATCAACCAGCAGTTCAACACCCGGCCAGAACTTCAAGGGTTAGAGCAATCTCAAAATGCGATCGCACAGCTGAGTGAGCAGCTAGAAGCGATTACATTCCATCTCAATCAGGCCCCGACTACACAGGAAGTAGACCTGAGTGGAGTTGAACAGGCATTCGCAGATATCCAAGCTCAACTCAATGCAGTAACACAGCGTCTGGATGAGGTGGCAACACCCCAAGCGGTTGACCTGGGTGGCATGGAACAGGTGATCGGCGAATTCCAGACTCAATTGGAGGCCATCAACCAGCAGTTCAACACCCGACCGGAAGTTCAAGGGTTAGAGCAATCACAAAATGCGATCGCACAGCTGAGTGAGCAGCTAGAAGCGATTACACAGCGTCTAGATCAAGCCCCAACCCTCCAACCGGCTGACATCAGTGGTCTAGAATGGGCGATTTTAGACATCAATCGTCAGCTAGATGGCCTCAACCAACAGTTCAACACTCGACCTGAAACTCAAGCCATTGAGGAATCACAAACTGCGATCGCACAGCTGAGTGAGCAACTAGAGACTGTCACACAACGTTTAGATCATCTCCCAACGGCATCGGAACCTGACCTGAGTGCAGTAGAACAGGAGATCGCTACAATCCAGGGTCAGCTAAGAGCGCTCACACTCCTCCTAGATCATTCCTCGACACCCCAAGCCGTTGACCTAAGTGGTGTAGAACAGGCGATCGCAAACATCCAAGGGCAGTTAGAGGACTTACAGCAGCAGTTCAACACTCGACCTGAACTCCAAGCAATTGAGCAATCAGAAACCGCAATCGCAAGGCTGACAGAGCAGTTGTTAACACTGCGTTTGGTTAATAGCTCGACGCCACAAACGGTTGACCTGACTGGAGTGGAACAAGCGATTACCACCCTCCAAGGTCAACTCGATAGCTTGAACCAACAGTTCAATGCTCGGCCTGAGGCTCAAGCGATTGAGCAATCACAATCGGCGATCGCACAACTGTCTGAACAGTTAGAAACTGTCACACTGCGTCTGGAGAATATTCCGACCGCTCCCGCGGTTGACCTGACTGGAGTGGAACAAACGATTACCACGCTCCAAGGTCAACTAGAAAGCTTGAACCAACAGTTTAATGCTCGACCTGAGGCTCAAGCACTTGAACAATCACAAGCGGCGATCGCACAACTGGCGGAGTACGTCGAAACTTTAGCACAGCGTGTTGATAGTACCTCCGTGCCTCAAGCGGTTGACCTGACGGGAGTGGAGCAAGCGATTAGTACAATCCAAGGTCAACTCGATAGCTTGAACCAACAATTCAATGCTCGACCTGAGGCTCAAGAGATTGAACAATCACAAGCGGCGATCGCACAACTGTCTGAACAGTTAGAAACTGTCACACTGTATCTGGAGAATATTCCCACCGCTCAAGCGATCACTACAATTCAAGGTCAACTTGATAGCTTGAACCAACAGTTCAATGAGCGACCTGAAGCTCAAGCCATTGAGCAGTTGGAAAGCGCGATCGCACAACTGGCGGAGTACGTCGAAACTTTAGCACAGCCTGTTGATAGTACCTCCGCACCTCAAGCGGTTGACCTGACTGGAGTGGAGCAAGCAATCTCTACAATCCAAGGTCAACTCGATAGCTTGAACCAACAGTTCAATGCTCGGCCTGAGGCTCAAGCGCTTGAACAATCACAAGCGGCGATCGCACGACTCTCTGAACAGTTAGAAACTGTCACACTGCGTCTGGAGAATACTCCGACCGCTCCCGCGGTTGACCTGACTGGAGTGGAGCAAGCAATCTCTACAATCCAAGGTCAACTCGATAGCTTGAACCAACAGTTCAATGCTCGACCTGAGGCTCAAGAGATTGAACAATCACAAGCGGCGATCACACAACTGTCTGAACAGTTAGAAACTGTCACACTGCGTCTGGAGAATACTCCGACCGCTCCCCCAGTTGACCTGACGGGAGTGGAGCAAGCGATTAGTACAATCCAAGGTCAACTCGATAGCTTGAACCAACAGTTCAATGCTCGACCTGAAGCTCAAGAGATTGAACAATCACAAGCGGCGATCGCACAACTGTCTGAACAGTTAGAAACTGTCACACTGTATCTGGAGAATATTCCCACCGCTCAAGCGATCACTACCATCCAAGGTCAACTTGATAGCTTGAACCAACAGTTCAATGAGCGACCTGAGGCTCAAGCCATTGAGCAGTTGGAAAGCGCGATCGCACAACTGGCGGAGTACGTCGAAACTTTAGCACAGCCTGTTGATAGCACCTCAGCATCTCAATCCGTTGACATCACGGGATTTGAAGAGGCGATCTTAGAACTCAGTGTGCAGTTAGACGCCCTAAAACAACGTGTGGATCATCTATCGACTCCACAAACCGTTCAACCCCCTGAGGAAGAGGTTGCTAGCCGAAATATTCTGGGTCAACAGGATATCATCGCGTCACCTTTTGATGAGCTGCCTCTGACGACAGTGTTTGATGAGGTACCTCTACCCGTTCCTGAAAAGGTTAAACCCATTGGGCAAGAAGTAGCTACTACAAGTATTTCAGGGCCGTTAGGTGAGCTGATTCAACGGTTTCAAGATCGACCTGAGACACAAGCCATTAAGCACATAGAAACTACAATTAATCAGCTCACAGAGCAGTTAGTTGCTGTTGCCTTGCATCTTGGTCAGTTAAAGACTGCTTCAGATGTTAATGTCAGTGAGCTAAAACAAGCGATCGCAGATACTCAGGGTCAAATGGATGTGCTGTGTCAACAGTTCAAGGCTCGACCGGAAACCGAAGCAATTGAGCAGTTGGAAGGCGCGATCGCTCAGTTTGGCGAGGTTGACCTGAATGGGGACGAAGAAGCAGTCGAAGACTTCAATTTTCAAGTGGACGCTATGAGCTTGTGTCTAGAGAATTTACCAGCTCCCCTACCGTTTGATCTCGATGGGGTAGAGCAAGCTATGGCAAACCTTGATAGTGAGCTAAAAGCCTTGAATTCTCTGAAGAATGGAGCGGCTGCCTCAAGTGTTGACCCTTGGGACGACGCGAAAGCGCAAAACCTTGAGCCATTAGCAACAGCGATCGTACAGCTCCAGGAAGAACTAAAGGCTTCGATCTCCTATCTTGAGAATTTACCCGATCCCCAAGGAGATCTCTGGGGGGACGAGGACGAGATTGCTAACCTCCAATGGTAAGCCATTAACTCTAGCAGTTTTCAATTGAGTTGCAACACAGTTACTTGTAGGGACACGCTAATCAACGTGTCCCTATTCTGTTTGTATAGCAGCAAGAGGTCTAGTAAAGTCCAGTTGGAGGCACGACGGGTACATAAGGCATCGCAAAAAAACCGCGTACATTCTTTTCACGGTCACCTATTTTTTGGCAACATTTAAAACCCAAAACAGTTCTTTTACGCGGAGGAACACCAGGAATCAGAGTAGTGCCAACGGGTACTCTTTCCATCCGAATACTCACATCATCTCTTTGAGGGTAATTCGGGTCGTAGATATTAATATCGATGGTGGTTGCTGAAACGTCTGAGTAACTATAGGCTAAAACTTGATGATTGTTCCAAATTTTCAAGCTATCAAGACCACTCATATAAACCAGTCCCAATACAACCGCATTCCTATCATCTAACTTGGCATGAATTTCCTCAAATTCATCATAGGTTCGCTTATAAACGCCAAGAATTGTATCGTCGGGTAACACCATCCATTGAGCGAACTTCGTAATATACTCACCTAATGCCCCAAACGTATCAACTTGCCGTCGATAGAGATATCGATGTAAGGGTGAGCCTTGAGCTGGTGCGGTGGTATCCGCAGGAATACGCCGATCACTCAGCAGAAAGTCATACACCGCACAAGACATTCCTCCACACAGTCCATAGGCTTTACCAACCGATGACAGCTCTGGCAAATTAGGAATAGAAAAAGGGAGTGGATAGCCAGAAAAGTTGTTGATGAACTGGAACCCATGCATAGAGGGTTTAAAGTCAAACGCAGGGATTTCTGGTAACCGGAACTCGGTTTGAAATGGCCCCATAAAGGCCGTATGAACGCAACGCCGACCGTTAAAGGTGTAGCGAAATTCTAAATATGGTAGATAGATATCCGTAATATCAGCGATGCGTCGTGTGCGCGTAGTCAGTGTCAAGTCCCAAGGAAGGTTAATGGGTTCTTTTGTCCTTACTATGTGGTAATCAAGGTAGCGAGAGGGTTCAAAATAAACGGTAAATTTACCTTCGGTATCGGAACGGCCTGGGTTAACGGTTAGATCATCATCTCCTTTTCCTGGTTCATCCTGATCGAAAACGCGAACAAGAACGTTTTGAGCTGGAAAACCATTGGCAAAAAGAATTCTCCCTGTAAAATTTTCAGCCATCGTTTACTGATTTGAATTCAGATATTTTTGAACTTAGATACACCCATAACACAGGGATTTCCGCAGTAAGCCATGTTCTTTAATATCTTATTTTATGTCCCATAGTATAAAGAATCTTATGCTGATTAAACTCTTGCTAATTGTTGATTTTTGTGATAATAATTAATTCTTAAAACTAAATAATGTGATAACTAAAAAGCTATAAAGCATTGCTAAGCGCCCAAAAAGGTGTAGGGACACAGAATGCCCATGTCCCTACAATCTTGAAGTATCGGTTTAGGCGTTAAAGATTTATCACCACGCCATCCTAGGAATATCAGATTTGACCAAAAATAATGGGATACAAGTCCCGTTATGTGATAACACCTCAGTAGAGGAGTAAATATGCTTACGATGGCAGTGGAAGTAGTGTTATTGTAGAGCCGAAGCTCCACTTGTACTGTTTGCGGTCAAGTGGGGAGGGTTCACAGGAAGAACTTTTATTGAAATTTTTACTCGATCTGTCGAAAATCGCTCTCAAGTGAAGTGGGCAGTTTCCAATCATCGCTCCTATCCTAGAAACAGAGGATACTAACGTAATATTTTGGAGAATTAGTTATAGTGAATCGTTTTGGAGATATTGTACAAAAAGCATTCTATCTAGGCGTTGGAGCTGTGACGGCGGCGGGTGAAGAAGCAGGCTCAAGGTTCGGTAAGCTACGCGTTCAGGCTCAAAAACTAGCTGATGAACTGGTGGCTAAGGGAGAAATGACGACGGAAGAGGCTCGTAAGCTGGTTGACGAGTTGGTGCGACAGGCACAACAACAGCAACAAGTTCAATCTTCCACTAATGTTAACAGTGTTGATCGGGTTAATACCCCCACCCCTGAACCGCGTCAGATAGAAATTATCTCTGAGGATGAAGCGTCAGGGCATACTACTGATGAAGATAATGTTGACACGCTGCGACAACAGGTGCAAGCGATGCAAGACGAACTCCGTCGGTTAAAGCGTGAATCCTAAAAATTTAAAGATAGTTGCTAACCGTGTGGACTAGCATGGGAGATGGAGGATTGATGTCCTCAACTGTCTGCAAGGTTGAGCCAGCAATAGCGTCAGATAGGATGAAACTCCTGTGTCATGTACAAGGCCTTAAAAAGCGTGTTCGCGAAGCACATGTCCTACCCTAAGGGGAACGGGTTGCTCGCAGCTCGCCACGAATGCAGGCTATGATGGCTGTTCAGTAAACCTGGTGTGCATTATCCTCCAATTCTAAACATGGTCGTTGAGTGAATTTCCAACATGGAAGAGTGGCCCAAAGATATATTTGAGATCCTAGAATCAGTGACTGTTATGGTCGATGAATTTTTCCAAGGGGTCACTGATATGGTTGAAATCGTTGCCAACGACGTGCAAAATACAGTTGGGATAGATATTGACCAATGTTTGCAGGACATGTTCGGGCCGATCAGCGAGATTTTTGCGGATCTCGAAGAGATGGTCGGTGAAACGGAGCAGACATATTATAGTTATCCTGTAGAACCAACAGTAGAGACAAACCCGGCCTGCGTCGGTTGTCATCATTACCACGGACAAGTCTATGGGGGTAATTTGTTCGTCTGCGCCATGCACCCCTATGGTTGGGAGACAGAGAATTGCCCTGACTGGGAATCGTATCAGTAATTAAAAACTCGCCATGAATCAATCTCTAACCCAAGAACAACTCTCGTCGGATGTACAGACGCCAGAGATGAAATACGGTGAACGCGAGATTGCGGAGGGAAAGCTGATTACGTTCCCCAATCCGCGTGTCGGGCGTCGCTATGATATCAACATTACTTTGCCGGAGTTTACCTGTAAGTGCCCATTCTCTGGCTACCCCGACTTTGCCACTATTCACATCACCTATGTGCCGGATGAACGGGTGGTGGAGTTGAAGGCACTGAAACTGTATATTAATAGCTACCGCGATCGCTACATTTCTCACGAAGAAAGCGTTAATCAAATTCTGGATGATTTTGTCGAGGCTTGTGACCCCTTAGAAGTCGCAGTTAAAGGTGATTTCTCACCACGGGGGAACGTTCACACGGTGATCGAAGTGCGGCACAAAAAACAGGTATCTTCGAGTTGAGTTGTACCATGATAGCGGCAGGATAAGATTGCTTTCTGCCGATTTTCACAAGAATTTCCCTCAATAGATTCTCCTGCAATACTCAAACATTGCAGCACAGTTTGCCACGCCTGTGGGTTAGTTCCGATCTTCGTTCAACTCATTCGCCTTCTTTTCTGAAGTTGCAGACGGCGATGGCGATGAATTTGGCGTTTTAGAAGGGGACACTGTCTTGGACTTGCTTACCGAGGGCGATGAGGGTGAAGATTGATTTCGGGAAGGGGCAAAGGGAACCACAGGTGTTGTTGGAGAAAAGGAAGAGGATTTCCTCAAATTCGGTACAGCAAAGGACACCGCAACACCCAACGCAAAAAATGCCAAGGCGAGGCAAACTATCGCAATTTTTATCGGTAATTTGGACGGGTTTTCATCGTTCCCACTCATCGGCAACCCTCCCCAGTATTCATGATTAGGTTAATTTTGGCTCACCAAAGAGTCTGCGACTACGGTGGGAACCTCTGGTGAGGGTACCTGACCATTCAATTGGTCTAGCATCTCAATTACTTCCCGTTCAAAGGCCACTTGTGCCCGGTTAGTTCTACCGCCTATGTAGAAATGGTCACCTTTTTGCAGCGCCCAAATCTGGGAGTGAGAGACATAGCTCATAATTACCCCCAACATCAGCAAGCCAAAGCCAGTATAAACCATGGGAATACCTGGGTCAGATTTAATCTGTAAACCCGTGCTGCCGATCACATCATCCACTTTTAAGGTAACGCCATTCACCTGGGTCGCCATCCCTGGACGCACCGTAGACACCAACTTCCCGGCTGCATCGTAAACCAATAACGTTCCCTGCAAATCTCTGGCGAGTACGGATGCCCCTTCACTCATATCCGGTTTGGTGGGAATCCAAGTACCCCAGAGGCGTCCTTTGCCCTGAGTATCTAGCTGTGCCATCGGGATTTGAAAAATGGGGCTTTTGTTTAACCGTACCCGAACCGCCGCAATTCCCCAGTCGGTTTGGTAAATCGTCACGCCGCGATAACGCAGGGGTTTGTTGACATAAATGGTTTGCTGGTCAACGTCCTTTCCGGCTTGATCGACAACGGATAGGTCAGAATAAAACTGGTCAATTCCCCCTTCGGGAGTGTAGTCAATCCAGAAGCGATTCACTCGGACTGACCAATCATTGAGGGTTTTCGGTGTGGCTAAAGGGCCAGCATCGATAATATTTTTGATTTGGAAGGTGTTACCACTGGCAACCATTTCCTGAGCCATGAAACCCGTGAGCGCCCCCCAAATCGAGCCGGCTAGGATCATCAACATGCTGGCATGGACGACGATAGGGCCAATGCGTCCCACGATTCCTTTACGGGCGTAGAGACTATCGCCTTCTTGAAAGACTTTATAACGCCGCTTCTCTAGCAATGCGGTAAGAGAGTTGTGATTCCCGGTTTCGAGTTCGGCACTGAGGGCGAGTTTTTGGAACTGGCGGGGTTCAGTGTAAAACGTCCAGCGGCGGGCGGCTTTGAGTGCCGGAAACTGACGGGTAAAGGTACAGGCGGTGAGGCTACTGCCAAATAAAATCAGGATTGACAAAAACCACCAAGTACGATAAACGTGGTCTAATCCCAGAGTTAAGAGGACTTTCCAGGAGAGGAAACCAAACAGAGCTGGGTCTTCTGGGTAATTGGATTGATAAAAGGCGAGGGATTGACCCTGTTCAATGACAGTACCACTGATGCTAAAAAGTGCGATCGCAAGCAGCAGCACAATTGCCAGCCGTAAGTCGCCGAGTACTGACAATAGCTGACGCCAGAGATTAGGTAATGATGGATTTTTTAAAGTCATTTTTTATAACAATCCGCCCGGAATTCGAGACAGTAAGGAAAAGACGCCAAACCCTACAAGTAAGGCACCACTAACAGGTGTAATCCAACTCGACCACTGACGCAACTCCAATAACTTTTTAATGGAAGCCGTAAAGGTACCCGCCAAAATTAACGGCGCAACGTATCCCGCCGCGTAGGATAGGAGCAAGACACCTCCTAAAACTAAGTCTTGCGTCTTGGCAATCCAAGCGAGCAAGGTAGCTAAGACAGGAGTACTGCAAGGGGAGGCGACTAAACCAAAGGTTAAACCGATTAAATAAGAGCGTAATCCCTCTGGCCAGTCTTGAGAAATCCAATCCATCCCACCCCAAGAAGGCAGTTGCAAAGGCAAGACTTCGAGTAAGTTCAGCCCCATGATAATCGCAATCAGGCTGACAATAATCGGTAACCCTACTCCGACTTGACCGTAGACTCGCCCTACAGATGCCGCCAGAATGCCCAACCCCGCCAATGTCGTTGCCAATCCTAGGGCAAACCAAGTGGACTGGGTGGCAGCTTGGAGACGCCCTTTAGCTTCGTAGCCCCCAATGTAGCCAAGGGTGATGGGTAGCATGGAAAGCATACAAGGGGTGAGGCTGGTGAGCAACCCTGCGACAAAGATAATGCCGATACTGAACCCGGTGAGGTGTAAAAGTTGGGAGGAGACAAGATTGTCGGCGAATTGTCCGAGTTCGTAAAGTCGAGTCGAGAGTGTTTCTAACATGACATGAGTGGTGCTGGCTGGTGGAATGCCCATTCTGCTTGAATTCTAGCGTACAGAGGGGTTCGGGGCAGGCGATCGCAACCGCAAACAACTCCCCAGCAGCTAGAATGATCGCCTAAAAGGTAAAATCATTATGAAAACTGCGATTCCCCTTCCTGACAAACAACTCACGGAATTTTGCGATCGCTGGCACGTTACCGAACTCGCTGTCTACTGACATAACATGGTTTCGTCGTCAGCACTTCAATGCTGAAGGCGATCGCATCGCTTACTACCAACTTTTAACTTTCCTGGTGTTATTGCGCCTCACCTATCAACGTAAAAGCCCCCCAATCTAACTGATTAGGATACTTCTGCATCGTCGCCAACATCGCACTTCGCAACGCTTGAGCTTTATCCGACTTTTGCTGTAAATGGCGATAAAACTCCGTCATCAGGAACGCTGTCGCCTCATCGGATACATACCCCACAGAGACGATGACACTGGAAGCCCCAGCAGAGATAAAGGAACGAGCTAGCCCTATCACGCCATCTCCCGTAATCTTCCCTAACCCCGTGTTACAACCACTGAGTACCACCAAATCCGCATTCAATTTCAAATTCAGGATTTCTTCAGCGGTAAGCCAACCATTATCATTCCCCGATGGAGCAAGCGCCAATGCACTCCCCATCCCTCGCTCCTTATCGACAATGGCACTCGTTGCCAGATGAATAATCCGTGCTCCCGGCATCCTTTCCAAAACAGCCGCTTTCGTGGCATCCTTGCCGATGAGTGCTTGGGTATTGAATAATTGTGCGATCGCCAGCGCTTCCTGCTCCGCTCCCGGTAGATTAGCTAACTGTTGCGGTAACTCTCCCAGTCGGGGTGAAAGGCTGGGCATACTGGGATTACCAACGATTAAAATGTCCCCATTACCAATCTCCAGAGATTTTCTTTCTCTTGGCTGGGTATCTAGAGTTTGCGCCAATACCGGGAAATTTGGGATGAACAAAAAATTACCCATTGTCAAGCTGGCAATGAGAGTGAGAAAAGCCGTGAGGTGAAGGCTAGAGAGACGCATAACGATCAACCAGCTCAGTGTTCGCCCATCATTCACTAAAAACTATGTCTGATCATCTTGCACTTATGCAGTTTCACCGCTAGGCTATGCATCCTAGGGTGAGAGTGTCAGCTTAGATGTTGCCACAACACGGCTGCTGGGAAAAAACCTCTACCTTACAGCAGATAATTAAGGAATACGCTTACGGCGGAAGTTGTCAGATGTTTAGGAAACGTACTCTTACTAAGATTCTCACTGCGTGTTTTGCGTGTGTTTTGGTTGTTGCCTGTAGTCAGAACAATAAACCAACCACAACAGCTAACAGCACTCCAGGGAATACACCAACGAATACAGCAATAAGCTCATCTATTCCCATTGGCATTGCTGTCGCTCAAACCAGTAACGTTGCATTGTTGGGACAAGAACAAGTTACGGGTGCAAAAATTGCTGAGAAGTTTTTTAATGACAAGGGTGGCGTTAATGGCACACCGATTAAGTTAGTGTTCCAAGATACAGCAGGTGACGAACAAGGGGCGATTAACGCCTTTAATACTTTAATCACTCAAGATAAAGTCGTGGGCATTGTGGGGCCTACCCTTTCCCAGCAAGCCTTTGCTGCCGATCCAATTGCTGAGCGTGCTAGAGTCCCCGTCTTAGCACCGTCTAACACGGCAAAAAACATTCCTCAGATTGGAAAATATATTGCTCGCGTGTCGGCACCTGTGGCTGTTGTTGCGCCTAATGCCGTAAAAGAAGCCCTGAAAATTAATCCTAATCTTAAAAAAGTTGCTGTTTTTTATGCTCAAAATGATGCTTTCAGTAAATCTGAGACAGAAACTTTTCAAGAAACAGTTAAAAACCAAAAATTAGAGTTGGTAACTGTACAAAAATTTCAGACGACTGATACCGATTTTCAAACCCAAGCCACTAATGCCATTAACCTCAAACCAGACCTAATCATTATCTCTGGCCTAGCTTCCGATGGCGGAAACTTAATTAAGCAATTGCGCCAGTTAGGATACAAAGGGTTAATTATTGGTGGAAACGGGTTGAATACCTCGAATCTCTTTCCGGTATGTCAGGCACAATGCAATGATATTTTAATTGCTCAAGCCTATAGCCCTGAAGTCTCTAATGATATTAATAAGGCATTCCGGGAGGCGTATAAGGCTCAAACTAAGAAAGAACCGCCCCAGTTTAGCGCTCAAGCTTTCACGGGAGTTCAGGTATTTGTGGAAGCCCTAAAAGCATTAGATAATAAGACCAAAATCAAGACATTTCCCCTAGACCAGTTACGGACACAGTTAAACGATCAAATTTTAAACGGAGAGTACGAAACACCACTCGGAAAACTTGCGTTTGATCCAGATGGCGAAATCAAACAAGGAGAGTTTTATGTGGCTCAGGTCAAGATGGAAGCAGATGGTAAAACGGGTAAATTTACATTTGTAAAATGAACAACATCTTTGCTTATAGTGTTGCCATTTTAGTGACATTGAGTTTCTTACCCACAGTCTGACATGATCTGAAACTCAAATTCTTCAACAAGCTATAAAACAGGAAGAATGAGACATTGTCAGCCTTCAAAAAATTCAAACAAGTGATACACACTTCCCAGTTCAAGCCGTAAATGCGATTAATCTCCAACCCTACTTAATCGTTATTTATGTGACAATAAGACTCAAGGCACGAATCATTCGTGCCTTTATTTTTCAATATTTTCATTTTAGGTCAGTAGACTGATAGGGCAAAAGTCTCCATGAGCTACCTACACAACACAAGAAGGAAAATTCTAATTGATCATGCCCTTTATTCTATCTGGAACTCAGTCTCCGTAAATCTACGTAGGTATATACGTACTTATTTTTACGAGTACCGAATTCCCTAATTTTACTGATCTAGAGATGTCCATATCAATGAATAATTAATCTAGATAAGTCACCTCTCTAATGGATAGGACTTAAGCACCAATCACCCTAGCCCCTCTCCATGGAGGGGAACTAGGGTTTTCTCGCTGTTTTGCTAAAAAACACGGTAAAAATGTATAGAAGGAATTACTATTAAAAGAGAAAAAGTGCCCTTAGTTTGTCGTCTAGTTTATAAGACACAACTATGCCCCAAAAAATCTTTTTAGCAGACTTGTACATACCAGAAATTTTTCAGTTTATTGAAAAAGGGCAAAAAACAGGCTTGCTCTCTTTTAGTACCTTGCCAGTCCCCCAAGCAGTACCAAAATCTGTTCATTACATCTGGGTAAGTCAGGGTCATGTTGTAGCGGCAGCTAACCAATTAAACAATGAATGTTTAGTGTCCCTGATTGAGCAACAAGGGTGGAAGCAATGGATGAGCAAGCGAGCTTTCGATAAATTAGTAAATTGGTGTTGTCCACTGGATGAACCCCTAGGAACATCGCTTAAGAGACAAGGTGCTTTACAAAACTCTCAACTTGAACAGCTATTCAATCTTCAAGTTTCTCATCACGTATCTGCTGTTCTCCAACTCAAGGACGGTTTATTTCATTTTGACCAAGATGCGCCAATACCCACGCGGGAAATGACTGGATTGAGTGTACCGGCGACAGCAGCGATATTGATGGGGTTACGAGTCTTGCCGTCCTGGGATGCTCTAGCTGATAAATTGCCTGCTCCAGATGAAGGTTTGGTTAGTATTATTCCGAGTCAACTCTACTATCGGTTAGAAGACCTTGAGTTTCAGGTTTGGAAGTACGCTAACCGAACAATTTCTATTCAGGAACTCGCGCAACTATTGAGCCTACCAGTGGTAAAAATCCAGCAGATTGCTTTCCGGCTTTCCACAGTGGGTTTAGTTACTGTAGGAAAAGAAAAATACAAAAAATTATGTAATAATTCTCATTCGTCATACTGATGGATGATTGAGCAGGTTGAATTGACGCAGTAACTTGATATTCTCTGGCGTTAGCAGATCTTGAAGGTCTGAGAATTGATTTAAAAGCTCAATTTCTTGGGCAAACTCTGCTTCCAAAATATCTAAATAGCGATCGCGCTTCATCCCCGGTGGCATTGTCTTTAGCATATGAATCGCCATATTAATATTACTTAAAGGATTACGCAATTTTTCAATAAATTGCTTCAGTAACTTGTCTTGAGTTTCACTGAGTAGCTGAAGCTCTTGGAGTTTTTCTTGTAACTCTTTAGCTCGTTTATATTGGGCACTATATTTTTCTGAAAAAATAGCTTGTTTTTCGAGTCGAACCGTCACGGCTTCCAACAGTTCAGTTTGAAGAAAAGGTTTAGTCAAATAATCATCAGCACCTAAATTCATGCCCTGGCGAAAATCTTCATGGGTAGTTTTAGCTGTGAGAAAAATGAAGGGAATTAGCGCTGTTTCTGTTACCTCTCGCAAGGCAGTCAGAACACCATAACCATCTAATCCGGGCATTAGAATGTCGCAAATAATTAAATCGGGGATGTGCTGCTTCGCGAGTTGTATCCCCGTTTCACCGTCCTGAGCAAGAATGACATCAAAATTACCCAATTGAAGGATTTCTAGAATGTTGACGCCAACAGATGCTTCATCCTCAATGACTAGAATTTTCTTCATCCGTTTGACTGTAACTATTGAATGGAAGAGTGACTGTCACTGCGTTGCATTTCATCAACTAAATACACTGCAAGACTCTACCAAATCCATCGGTGATGGCTTAAAATCTAGTTTACCTGCTTTGACTGTGCCAATTCTCAAAATATCATTGAACAGCTCCGTCTGATTCAGACCTGCTGATTTCATGGGTTGCACCTGTTTAATAGCTTTTTCCGTAGCCTCTTGTTGTGCTAATGTGGGTCACTCTCGTGCTGAGTCAGATCAGTAACAATACTCATGACACCGCTTCTGTTGCCTTGGGTCTCTTGTACGGGTGCCATCTCAAAATCGATATCAATGGAGACGCCGTCTTTTCTATAGCAAGCTACTTCTAGAACATCCCCCGCCTCGCCCATCCCTATCGCTTTCCATCAGGGGGTAGAATTGTTGTCTCATTCCGCAACAATAATCGGACTCAAATAAAAAATGGACTTGACTCTGTTTTTTCAACAATTTTTAAATGGTTTATCGATTGGCAGTGTTTATGCCATTTTTGCCTTAGGCTACACGCTCGTATTTTCCATTTTAGGCATCATTAATTTTGCTCATGGTGCAATTTTTACGCTGGGCGCTTATTTTACTTATAGCTTAGCTGGAGGAGCGTTTGGCTTTAATGGTATTCTGGCGAATGCGTCTTTGCCGATACAGTTACCCTTTGGTTTGGCTTTATTTTTTGGGAGCCTTTTAGCGGGTCTGGTGGGAGTTTTAGTCGAACGTTTAGCGTTTAAACCTTTACGAGCGAGAGGGGCTGATCCACTCCTAACTTTGGTTTCGAGTTTAGGGGCGGCTGTTGTCATTGTCAACTTAATTCAATACTTAGTAGGGGCAGAAATTTATACCTTTCCCGCTGATGCCTACGGGAATATACCACCCGCTATTAATTTTGGTACTGAGGCAAGACCAATTAATGTCCGAACCATTCAAATCATCATATTTGGTGTCTCGGCCTTGATTGTTGTCATTCTTACCTACTTGATTAATTACACGAAAATTGGCAAGGCATTGCAAGCTGTCGCTGAAGATGCAACAACAGCTAGTTTATTAGGAATTAATACAGAGCGTTTTATTGTATTAACGTTCTTTTTGAGTGGGTTTTTGGGTGGTTTGGCAGGAACTTTAGTGGGTTCTAGTGTAAGTATTGCTGGCCCTTACTTTGGCATCACTTATGGACTGAAAGGGTTAGGGGTGATTGTCTTGGGAGGATTAGGTAATATTCCGGGTGCCGTGTTAGGGGGATTGCTATTAGGTTGGGCAGAGGCTTTTGTCCCTTCTGATTTTTCTGGCTATAAGGAAGCGATCGCCTTTACCTTATTATTTATCATGCTTCTGGTTCGACCCCAAGGATTACTAGGGCGCTCGAACGTAACAAAAGTCTAGTCCGCAAAAGTAGTTCACCTGAGATATATAGCCATTCTCAATTGGATGGGGTATACTCTGACCTCTCTCCTACAAGGAGAGAGACTTTGATTCTTCTGATGTACTTCACACACCTGAGAACTGTTATATCTAGACAATGGGTAATGATTCAATAGCCCATCAATTAATTTCTGAGATTGCACTATGTTATCTGATCGGGCAGCATAACTTCCATGCCATCCAATTGCGTTAAATCTACCCCAGTTAAAATTGCCGTTTTAAGATTAACTTGGTAAAGCATTGCTCCCTTAAGATTGACACCGCTCAAATCTGTTCCTTGAAGATTGGCTTCACTCAAGTTGACTCCTTGCAAGTTCGCTTGGCGCAGGAAAGCCACCCTTAAATTAGCTGAGGTGAGATTTGCTTGAGTTAGATTAGCTTTACGCAAATCGGCGGAGATAAGATTAGCTCCAGATAAGTCAGCCATGGCTAAATTAACCTTACGTAGGTCGGCTGAATTACAGTTCGCTCCATTTAAACGGGCTTGTGACAAATCTGCCTCAGACAAATTAACCTCCCGCAAATCTGCCCCGACAAAGTTCACTCCTTGAAGCAACCAACCCCGAAGGTGAGCTTGACGTAAATTAGGCTGTATCTGCGGATACTGGTCTCTCCATTCATTCCAAAGGGTTGTTCCTTGCTGAAGTAGCACTAGATGTTCTGTGTTTGCCATTTCACGTCGCTATCTCAATTGCCTGATCTATCAAGTCTCAACTCTAAATAATTTACGATTTTCTGCTGTTAATCTAGATCATAGGGGCAGTCGTTCAACTGCTCATAGATTTCTATCACGTCTGCCTAAAGGAAATTTTAGCCCTTGTTAACGGACGGAAAAGCCTCGGTGGCTGACTCCAATGAATGGATAAAAACTAAGGATAAATCTCTATCGAATCATGACAGATCAAACTCCTGCAAGCCATACAACCGAAGCAGTAACTCAGGGAAAATTGCTACATCGAATGACGAATCGCATTCGACAATCTTTGGAATTGCAGGAAATTTTGTCAGCAACTGCCACAGAAATGCGAACATTTCTAGATACAGATCGAGTTAAGGTTTATCGATTTGAGAGCGATGGCACGGGGCAAGTTATTGCCGAGTCTGTCATTGAAAATCGCTTACCCTCACTTTTAGGTCTACACTTTCCGGCGGGAGATATTCCCCCCCACGCTCGCGAAATGTTTGTCAAAGCGAGAGTGCGTTCTATTATTGATATTCCTACCCAGCGCATCACCCTAAATCGACTAGATTGCCCGCCAACCACAGGAGACTTAACCATTGAGGATGTGCATAATCAAGCGATTGAAGATATCCTTCAGCGTCCGGTCGATCCTTGCCATGTGGAATATTTAACCAAAATAGGAGTGCAATCGTCTCTGGTCATCCCGATTGTGCATCAACAAAAGTTGTGGGGCTTGCTGGCTTCGCACCACGCTCAGCCCAAGGCTTTCTCACGAGAGCAGCTACAGATTGTTCAGACTTTAGCCGATCAAGTGGCGATCGCGATCTCCCAATCTCACCTCCTCTCTCAATCCCGTGAGCGAGTGCGCGGCGAAACACTCATTAATCAAATTTCTACCTTACTCCACTCCCCCCTGAAAATTTCAGAGATTCTGCAAATCGCCTTAGAAAAGGTAGTCCAAGCGGTCAAAGGTTCGGGTGGCAGGCTGTTTGTCAGCTCTCCCTCAGGCCAATCAGACATTGAACTCTACACCTATGGATCACAGCCCCTATTAACTGAAGGTAACCCAACGGTGTTGGAGAATTATCCATTTTGGCAGCAGCTCATGACCTCTGAAAGTCGATTGGCTCAACCCTCGAATGTAGCAGATTACTGGAGAGACTTAATCTTGAGTGAAGAGGAGGCGATGCGGTTACGCCGTCGGGCGGTTTCCCAACTTTTCGCCTTCAACGATATTTATCAAGAACTGCAATTACTGGACGTTGCACCTGTGTTTCGACCCACCCGCATCCGTAGTTTGTTAGCCATGCCACTGGTGCATGGGGATCAGTGCGTGGGAATTTTAAGCCTTTTTCGAGACGAGATTGATACAGATATTCTGTGGGCTGGACGCTATGATCCAGATGAACGACAGGATCGAGTCAGAAGTTCGTTTGAAGTTTGGCGAGAACTCAAACTGGGTCAAGCTAGGGAGTGGACGGATGAAGAAATTGAAATCACGAGTTCAGTCGGCACCCATCTGACGATGGCTGTTCTGCAAAATCGGCTCTACCAGTGCGAATATCAGCAGCGCGTACTGGTGGAGATGCGAAACCAGGAACTCAACAAAGCGCGTACTGTTGCCGAAGAAGCTTCTCGTCTAAAATCCGACTTTTTGTCCTCTACGAGTCACGAATTACGCACGCCTCTAGCGGCGACATTGAATTATCTGAAACTTCTCAAGGAAGGCTTTTATGATAATGAAGAAGAACTGAAAGAATATATTAATGTTGCCTATAATTCAGCGGAAAATTTGGTTGCGATTATCAACGATGTCTTAGACATTGCCAAAATAGAGGCGGGTCGGATGACGCTCAATCCAGAGTGGATTGATTTGCCGTCTCTTTTGGCAGAACAGCAAAACTTATTCAGACTCGAAACTCGTCAAAAGGAGATTACCTTGGTGATTGAGTGCGAGGTAGAGAGAGTCTATGCCGACTTGATGAAACTGAGACAAGTTTTGACCAATCTCCTCTCCAATGCCTTCAAGTTCACTCCAAGTGGCGAGATTCGCCTTCAGGTGATTTCAGAGACATCCGCTGATCATCCTTGGGTAAAATTCTCGGTGACGGATACAGGAATTGGGATTGAGCCAGCTAAACAGGATATGCTGTTTGAGCCTTTTGTCCAAGCCGATGGTTCGGTGAAGCGACGCTATGGAGGAACCGGATTGGGTTTAACAGTTTGCAAGCGACTTGTGGAACTGATGGGGGGTGAGATTTCGCTCTACAGTCTGGGTAAAGGCAAAGGAGCGAGTGTTACGTTTACGTTACCTCAGTACGGAGCAGGAATCATGAGGTAATCAGTAATGGCTCAGAAGCCACCCAATCTCTTGTGTTCATTCCCCATCTTTTATTTCCCGACGATGAAAATTTTACTAGTCGATGATGATTATCTTTTAGCCAAAGCAACGGCTAAGTTGATTGAGCGTCTTGGGGGTCATTCAGTCGTGATTAACGATGAGCCAGCTGCTATTTTCCAAGAATGTCAGAGTGGAATCGTAGACCTTGTGCTGATGGATGTTAATCTGCCAGGAGCCTACTGGAAGGATGAAGAGATTAGTGGTGCCGATTTGGCGCGTTTTCTTAAAACTGACCCCCTTACGGCTCATATTCCCATCATTTTACTCACGGCCTACGCCATGCTAAGTGAGCAACAAATCCTTTTGCAGGCGTCACAAGCTGATGGCTTGGTGACTAAACCCGTCACAGATTATAACGTCCTGTTTGGGTTGATCACCCGATTGATGGCAGCGAATGAGCCGACCCATGAGGGATAAAAATTTAAAAATTTGTATTGTTTAACATCACTCTCTGTTTATAGTCATTTTCAGATAAATTTAGTTAAAGGCAGGGGAATTTAAAGATTAGGCTCTGTATCCTTTACATAGCGTTGCATAATTGTATTGTTTTATGTGAGCCAACCTGGATTTTTACAGCACAAAGTTATGATTTATTAATAAAACCGAAAAACATTTCAGCCGAGTTGAGTAGGAGCGGTAAATTAAGTTTTAAATGAGGTCACTAAATCATGTATAAAATTGCTGTAGTTGATGAGAATGAAGATTGGTGCTTGGCTCTTAGGACGTTGTTCCAGAGGAGCTTTGATATTACCACATTTGAACGATTTCCTTATTCTTTTTATGAACTCGTTGACTATGATTTAGTTCTTGTCAATTGTTCAAATGTTCCGGTTGATAAACATACTAAAAATAGTCACAAGCTTGAGATCATTCATTTTCTTAAAAAAAATTTTCCCAGACCTCCTTTATTGGTTATTCTCTTAGATATTATTGACGAAAGTGCCTTGGAACTAGGAAAACAATTTTTTCCAGAAGCAGATGCATTTTTTTCCAAAGAGGCAGGTATGGAAAAAATCTTGCAGCAAACCCAACAATTACTAGCGGCAAAGAATCAAAAAATGTTTGAACAGTCAAACCAATTGATTCCCTGCGTTAAAGCCATGTACACACTGGCTGTCGTTGATGATGATAAACATTGGTGCTTTGCACTCGAACGATTCTTCCGAGGTGAGTTTGAAGTTTACAGTTTTCCCACAGCCTCTGATTTTCTCAAACAATCCTTTGATTTTGATTTAGTCATTGTAGACTATTCAATTCCTCACATGGATTATGAAGAATATGTGGAAAGTAGTGAACTCATCCATTATTTAAAAAATTTGCGATATCCGCCTTTAGTTATTCTGGTTTCGGGATATGTGAGTAAGAATGACTCTGCCTTAGGCCGAAAAATTTGTCCCGAAGCTGATGCTTTTTGTGCTAAAGATGCAGGATTAGACGAACTCTCTGCGAAAATCAAAGACTTACTAGCCTGTAAAAGATAAGATGAATAAGGGCAGAGGATGGGTAAGGGGAGGCAGAAAAAATATAAATGTCAGATTTTATTAATAACTATGGCTTTTTAATCGTTTCTATGATTTTTGGAGCCATTTTGGGACTTTCGGTGTATTTGCCGTTGATGGCGGGACAGCTCTCTTTGGCAACACCAGGATTTTATGCTTTGGGGGGTTATATAGCCGCCATTTTATCCACTCAAGTCTTGAAGTTCACAGGCAATCTCTTCCCAATCCCCCTGTTATTGTTAGAAATGGTACTGGCCGGTTTAGTCTCGGCTGTACTCGCGATCGCATTAGGAATTCCTGTTCTTCGCTTACGGGGGATTTATTTAGCGATCGCAACCATTGCCTTTGTCGAAATTTTAAGAGTTCTCGCCTTAAACTTGGAGATTACAGGTGGTGCTGTGGGAATTTTTGCGATTCCACAACCCTTTCAAACTCAAATTGAGTATTTGTGGATTGCCCTGCCCCTGTTACTTTTAAGTATGCTCTTTCTCTACCGATTGGAACGAATTCGAGTGGGGCGCGCCCTGAGTGCCATCCGCGAAGATGAACTCGCCGCTGATGCTATGGGCATTAACCCAACTTATTATAAAGTTCTATCTTTTACTTTAGGAGCTGTTTTAGCAGGCTTAGTTGGAGCGGTCAGTGCTCACTTTTTGAACACTTGGAATGCGCGTCAAGGAACGTTTGATGCTAGTATTATTTACTTAGCATTTGTACTAATTGGAGGGTCTAGAACTTTCGTCGGGCCAGTCTTAGGGGGCATCGTGCTGACGGCTTTACCCGAAGTGTTAAGAGCGATCGCGGGAACTCATGATAATGGGTTAGCCCAATTTCTCCGTGATGGTCGCTTGATTATCTTTGGATTATTAATTGTAATTGGCAGTGTATTCTACCCCCAAGGTATTATTACCCCAGACCTACTAAAGCGCTTACAGCCGCTAAAACGACAACGGCAATGAATTCAAAAAGATGAAAGATGAAAAAACAGCTAATTTAGTGACAATTTCTTAGTTTCGACGCAGAAACAACTCCCAAATTCCAAATCGAATGACCAATGAGCAGCAGGTGTATCAAGATTCAAAACCCGTTCTAGAAGTCAGAGGAATTACTCGCCGCTTTGGTGGTCTTGTGGCGGTAAATAAAGTTTCTTTTATCGTGCAAAAAAATGAAATATTTGGCTTAATTGGGCCCAATGGAGCCGGCAAAACCACCCTATTTAATTTGATTACCGGCTTAATGCCCCCCTCTGAAGGTCAGCTACTCTATGAAGCCGCAGAAATTACTAAACTGCGCCCCCACCAAATCGCCGCCAAAGGCATTGCCCGGACTTTTCAAAATCTTCGCCTGTTTGGAAATTTATCAGCCTTAGAGAATGTAGCGATCGCCCATCACATCCATAACAAAACAGGTTTTATTCAAGGCATTTTGGGATTGCCTCCAGCCGCACAGGAAGAACAGAAAACCTGTATTCAAGCCTTAGAATTATTAGAATTAGTGGGACTTGCCGAGAGAGCAGAGGAAAAAGCTTGTAACTTCGCCTATGGCGACCAAAGACGCCTCGAAATTGCCCGTGCCTTAGCCCTACAACCTAAAATGTTGCTGTTGGATGAACCCGCCGCAGGCATGAACCCAAATGAGAAAGGTGCTTTAAGCGAATTAATCCGGCAAATCCGCAACTCCTTCAACTTAACCGTACTTTTAATTGAGCATCATGTCCCCTTAGTGATGGGCTTGTGCGATCGCATCGCCGTCTTAGATTTTGGTCAATTAATTGCCTTGGGTGAACCAGAGGACGTGAAAAACGACCGAGCCGTCATTGAAGCTTATTTAGGAGATGAGTAAATCGTTCAATGACCAAACCTCTACTTGAGATTAAGAATTTATACGTCAATTACGGTGCGATTAAAGCCCTCCTGGATATTAATTTGCTCGTGAACGAGGGTGAAATTGTCACCTTAATTGGTGCGAATGGCGCTGGAAAAAGTACGACTCTTCGGGCTATTTCTCGGTTAATTAATGCAGCTAGGGGTCAGATTTTCTACAACGGGCAAGAAATCACGCGATCGCGCCCCGATCAAGTGGTGAGTTTGGGCATTGCTCACAGTCCTGAAGGACGCCGCGTGTTGGCACGACAAACGGTGTTGACGAATCTAGAATTGGGGGCTTATATTCGCTCTGACCGTTTGGGAATCAAAGCCGATATTGAACGTCAATTTCTCACCTTTCCCCGCTTGGGCGAACGCCGGCATCAGCTAGCGGGTACCCTGAGTGGTGGCGAACAACAAATGTTAGCGATCGCGCGTGCTGTGATGAGTCAACCTAAACTCTTGCTCCTCGATGAACCGAGTTTAGGATTAGCCCCTCAAATTGTGCGAGAGATCTTTTCTGTTATTCGCCAACTCCATGAACAAGGAGTCACCATTTTATTGGTGGAACAAAACGCCCATCTCGCTTTACAAACGGCTCATAGAGGCTACGTTCTGGAAGCTGGACAACTAACTCTCACAGGTCATGCCTCAGATTTAATCAACGATGAGCGCGTTAAAAAGGCTTATTTGGGTTGAGGACAGAGGGTGAACCGCTCAATGGTTTCAAGGACTTATTAGCCAGGTAAATCCAAAGCAATTCGTCAGTTTTTCCTTTACTTTATTGGGGTTCCTTTAGTTAGATTGTAGGACAAATGTTTACGTACCCGTTCAAGCCTTGATTTTGCTAAAATCGACGGGAAACGCAATCACTGAACTATTATTATTCAAAATTGTAATTTTTTTAGCCAATCTGAGTCTGGCCACGGGTTCTGCGAGCGCCTCACCGGCATCCACAATCGCCGTAACAGTTTCTCGATTAGGGCAGCGAATATACAAAACACCCCAACGTCGGAAGACTTGGCAAATGCGTAGCGGTTGAAGCTGACGCAGTTCTTGAGGCTCCTCTCGGTAGAAGTCCAAAATCAATTGGGCGAGTTGGCAAATGCGTTTCATAATTGTTAATCCTTACAATGCTTACTCTTGAGCAAAATGAGGTGCCAACCGATTAATGAGCTCCAGCCTTGCCAGATCAAAACCACCTATGAGAAAGATTGGTCTAGACGGCGTACCGTTAACAGAGTGTTTCTCGATTAACGTTTTTTAGACTCTGAAGCTACTGGGTTCTTGTAAATCTATTGAAGCGTGAATTCGGTGCGTCAGCGCAGAGGTGAAAGAAGATTTAATAACTCCGTCTTAGGAGTAAATCCTCTATAAAAGGGCATAATCTAGGTTTCACGAGCGTTTGCCAAATTGTTGTCTGAATTTTTGAGTAAATGTTTCTTACCACTTCTTTAAAAAACTAGACACAATGTCAGCCTCACAACACTGGAGCTGTATCAGCTTCTGTGCCAAAGGACAGTCAACGGATACAAAACTTGTTTTTTTGACACTAGCCAGAGACACTAGCAAAGGGCAGAACGAGACTTTTGTAACGATTAAGGAAAACCAGTGAGCGGATTGAAAGATTTAGGCGAAGGGCGGTATGAGGGGTTAGAGGAGATTGTGGCGATCGCCCGTTATGTGGGGTGGGGTGCGGCTGACATCCTGCGCTCTTACTATCGCGGTCACGCCGATGACAGTAGCTTAGAGTTGAAGATTGAAGAAAAAAAAGATGGCCCTGTTACGGCGGCTGATGTAGCAGCAAACCACTACATCCTGCAAAAACTCCAAGTAGCTTTTGCTCCAGAAACTTTCGGTTACCTCAGCGAAGAAACTTATAAATCTCTGCCGGACGCAACCAAAGAATCTTTAGTCAATACACCTTGGGTCTGGATCATTGACCCCTTAGATGGAACGCGAGACTTTATTAATAAAACTGGTGAATATGCCATTCACATTGCCCTGGCTCATCAAGGAAGACCCGTAGTAGCCGTAGTGGTATGGCCTGAAGCCCAAAAACTTTATTCCGCAACCCTTGGGGGTGGCACGTTTGTGGAAACACGGGATGGTGCCAAAACCCCTATCCGGGTGTCGCCGCGTGATGCAATTGCCGATTTATCTCTTGTCGCCAGTCGCACCCACCGAGACGAACGCTTCAACCAATTATTAAGTCAATTGCCTTTCAAAGCGAAACACTACGTGGGTAGCGTTGGCTGTAAAATTGCCACGATTATTGAACAACAAGCCGATGTTTATATCTCCCTTTCCGGAAAATCTGCTCCTAAAGATTGGGATATGGCAGCACCCGAATTAATTTTGGCTGAAGCAGGAGGGCAATTCACTCACTTTGATGGCACACCTTTAATCTACAACCAGGGAGATATCAATCAGTGGGGGGGTTTAATGGCAAGTAACGGCCTTTGTCACCAGGAGTTATGTACTCAAGCCTCAGCTATTTTGGCGCAGATAGATGCTTAATTAAGATTTAACCGCAGGGCTGACCTCATATAAATAGTATTTCTCATTAAAAATTAAACTTTTAGTGAATTTTGAGAGCGGAGATACACTTAAATCAGCCCTTGCCGTGTTGAGTTCATTGTTGAGGATGAGGAGGATAGGTTCAGGCTTTTGTTGGAGCAGTTGACTGACTTGCGCTAAAACAGTGGCAGCATCAACTTCTTGGCGTTGGCTATTGAATAAGACAAAGCTGCCCAACCCTTGACGTTCCGGATAATAAATCTGGCGATTGAGATAACCGCATAAAGGCGAGATCGTCGCATCTCGACTTCCCACCATAAATTTATTTTCTAGATGTTGGCTTTGAATATATCTTGCCGTTGCTCGCGTCGCCGAGTAGGGAACCACTAAATCTCGACTAAAGGCAACGATACCCCCTGCCAATTGGGCAGACAGAATGATCATCATGAAGATTGTTTGGTATTTTTGGGTAAACTTTAACCAAACTGTACTTATCGGCTGAATCATTCTCGATCTATTTGTCAATGGTTGAAGCAAAAGATAGGATTTGGGATAATAACTAGCAATCCACAATGAGACAATCAACAGAATATAGAGATGTCCGTAATGTCTGGCTGAACCGAGAAATTTAACATAGGTAAATAGAAGAATCTCTAGTGTGCCAACTGTATAAATAAATAAGGCAATGGGCTTGCGAATCAATACAGTTGAGACAAAAAAGAATAGCCCTAAAGCCAAAACAGCAAAGAGAAATACTTCTATATTTGAATCACCCGGCACCAGAATGACAATGTAACTATTCCAAATCCTGATCAGGGCTTTGGCTAGATGTCTCATATCAAAATGGAGCGTCCAGCCTGCTAAACCACCTTGTAATGTACTATCAGCAGGAGGAATCAGTTGAGCGAGGGAGACGGCAATACCCAAGAAAAAAATAGCCAGACTCAAAATTATATTCGTTCGGCTTGCGCTTAGGGATTCGGCTAATTGTTCTCGTAAGTTATATTCCACGATTAGCGCTAGCCCTAAAGCTAGAGAAATAAACAGGCAATAGGCATTAGCGTTCGCTAGCAGAAAAAGCAGCAGCGAGAGGATGAGGTAACTTTTTTTTCGGGTATTATATAGGGCACAAAAAGCAGAAATTAAAAGGATGCCAATGATATAATTTCTACTAATTAATAGATATTCATAAAAAGGAAGGTAGCCAAAAGAAAACAAAACCTTCTGCCATCTTGTGAAAGGCGAAAATCTTAAAAATATATAAATAAAACTAGTAGCCAAGATTAAATGAATTATTTGCATTGCTATGGGATTGTGGGTAAACTGATTCAGTAAATAAAGGCAGATGTACCACAGTCCCGGATGTCCTTCGTATTTGATATTTTGGAATAATTCCACAAGGGAATTACTATCTCTAGCAATTAACCAAGGATTAAGTTCATCACGCCACATGGCATGATTAAGAATCCCAATAAAACCTAGACAAAAAAATATGAAAAATAATAAGCCGGAAAATCCAATATAATTGATTAATGAAATAATTAGCGTCTTAGCTCTTAAGTGGAGTGATTTCATTCGGTTATTGTTCATAGCCCTATATAGCAGACTTTCCCATAAGCTGAGAGTTCCGCCTTTTTCCAGACACAAATACACAAAAAAGCCGACTCTCCAGTGAGTCAGGTCTTTTGTGTGTGATTTGAGTTTATAGAAGCTTACCAGAGAACATCCAAATCATAAATCATTCCAGATGGCCAGCTAAAGCCTCAATCCTAACCAAGAGGAAATCCGGTTACCTGTATTGTTCCTCCCATGCCTTCTCCTGCGGTTTCAGGGAATTCAAAGCGGGATACAAAGACTCAGTGCGTTTGAAGACAAACCCGGCTATCACACTCATCACTATCATTTCGCCTGCATCTTCAAGCATGGCTAGAAGAGGTTCCAAGAAGGTAAACCTCAGCATACTATGAACCACATCGACGGCTATCCCGAACGCCGCCAGAACAAACAACATGATAATCAAATACTTAGATGTCTCTCTAGGAATGCGTTTAGCAAAACGATAGGCTATCGCCAGGAAGAATAAAAAGAATAAACCTATACAAACAGACACTAGAACTTCGCCAAAATCTTTCGCCTGCAAGTTGAACATAGGCTGTAAACCGAGTCTTAAGCTGGCGTTTTCACCTAATGTTTCGTGAATGGTCAGAGAATCATCAAGCAACAAATAAAAGAACAGCAGAGACCAACCGAGATAGAGAACAGACCGCTGCTTCACGGCTAAGACACCCAATAAGAGAGCAATCCAATACTCTTTGATATATTGAAATATTTCTGCATATCCTCGTTCTTGCGCGAGCGAAAACGCTGAATTTGAAATGAAGTCTCCGTATGAGTATAAAAGATGAATAATGATAAAAAGTAAATCTGTTGCTAAAAATAAGCACAATAATCGAGTTGAATTGTCTTTTAAATCCAATTTCACTGTTATCATTCCTTTAAGTTCTAGCCTTACACAGACTGGATATACCAGACTTCCTAGTAAGGGGCATGAATTAAGATAAAAAGACCTTACCTTCAAAGTCCAACCAAAGGCATTCGTCTAGGATCTTGCCCGGTCTTGGGAATTTGTAGGTGCATTCCTGATGATGAATTAAAACTAGATTAATTTAAAGTTAACTAAAGGTTAATATAACCTCAGATAGATCCTTTATAAGCTTTCTATGCAGGGGTGGCGGGGAGAACAAGACTGCGGACTCAAGTTTCCGAAACCCCTGCCCACGGTTTCAAAGTGTAACTTTTTCTTACAAGCGCTCAGCCATCACGGCATAGAACGGATCGCCACCACCGACGCCGAACATTTGCAGAAAATTAGGTACCACTGACTGACGCGTGATCACTTCTGGAGGACTGAAGCCGGGGACAGCCTGAAAGTAACCCTTAACGAGTTCTACGCGGCTTTGTTCGGTGCCATCTCGCCATGCGGCGATCGCTTTTTGGAAGAACATCCGGTTGGAAAAGCTAATAATCGCAATACCACCGGGTTTGAGAATACGCCGAATTTCGGAAAACACGGCATCTGGGTATTGTAAATACTGAACAGAAACGCAGTTGAGGACAGCATCAAACTCTGCATCCGCCAGCGGCAGCTTGGGATTTTGGTTAAGATCTTGGACAAAATAATGATTTAGCCGAGGATTTCGAGCCAATTCTTCCTCATTCATGCCATGCCCTTCGACGTGAGCAAATTCGATTTCCTCTGGCAGGTGAGAAACCCAACTACTCATAATGTCGCAAATCCGCGTATTGGGTTTGAGGCGATCGCGATACAGTTGGGTGAGTTGGTCGATAAACCCTTCATCAACATGAGTGACGAAGCGTGGAACCGAGTAAAACAGTGTGTCGTTAGTATCGTCTAGTTTGATGCGTTGATGGGGTTGCAGCAGCATAATCGTAAACGGACAAGAGCAATACCCTTCTCAGTTTAAAGAAAAAATTACAAAATATTAAGTAACTGAATTCCCGCGATCACAGCTCTTTTCCAACAGGAGTGAGAAATTTGAGCATCTTGAGCGAAAGGCCACCATTACAACCATTTTGACTCCCTAACGGAAATCGCGACTAATTCGTTCGGTTATACCACCCCAGACGGATGACCAATACTATTAACCTCGTAATCAGAAGATCAAATATTTTTAGCGACTGCACTTGCTGTGAATGGGGATAGATCGTGGTGCAAAAGTGGTTATTGCCAAGTATAAGTGAAGTTTTAGCCCACAAGGAACAGACTGGGCTGGATGCTAAGGTTGCGCCTCAAAATGGACAGGTGACAGGGATGTGGAACACTCACCCAGGTACCAACCGCCGTCCAGAAAGAGGGCGTGCCTTGGCCCAGCAAGAAGTGGCAGCCGCTAAAGCGCAGCGGGAATGGCAAAGTGCGATCGCAACTCTAGAACCGTTGCTTTTGCAAACCCTGCCTCCCTGCGGCTCAGATGCTGAGAAGGCTGACCCTTTATCAGTCCAAGGTTTGGTTCTAGCTGGCCCTGTGCCCGTCTTGAGCCACCCGGAGCTTTTGGGTCGTTTTCAAACCGGGATTTTTACCAGCGACGCCTATAAAGCCCTGGCTTGGATGCCCTTTCAACTCCCCCCTGCAACCACTGAGCCGTGTCAGTTAGCCGACAACACACCCTATGAGTTATCTCTACTGCCTGCTGATCCACTGGCTTTTGAGCAATTTTGTTTAGTTTTTACCCGTCACTTTAGTTTAGTGATGGTGCTAGGAGAAGACCTAGTCGGCACCCCAGCCTTCCAATTCTCCTTTGATCCAGCAGACATCCAACAGGCTTGGACAGCACTCCGCCTTCGGATGTTACTCACCAGTCCCCATCAACTCAGCCAGTTAGAATCTTTAATCGAACAGTTTGCACCCAAGCCGCCCGATTACCGTATCGTGATGAATTTCGGGCGTCAACTCCTCCAGAATTTACCCGAACCGCCTGAAACGGAGAAAGTCCAGACTATACCCATCGCCTCTACAGATTCAAACGTGCAAGTTGGGCAATTTCAGCCCCAAGACGATACCTTCCAATCCCATCGTCGCTGGGAGCCGATTATAAAAAAAGAGGAGCGAGGTGTTAATAAAATCTCCAATCCTCGTGAAATAACGGCGGATGTGGAACTGCTCAAAGCACTGACTCATGAAATTCGCACACCGCTGACGACGATTCGGACTTTGACGAAACTCCTGCTCAAGCGTCGCGACTTAGCTCCAGAAGTCATCCGCCGTCTGGAAATCATCGACCATGAGTGTACCGAACAAATCAATCGCATGGAATTGATTTTCCGAGCCGCTGAATTAGAGACAACAACGGTTAAGCAAGTTTCGGTTAACCTCACCTCCATCTCCCTGGCTCAGGTTTTTGAACACAGTATCCCCCGTTGGCAAAAGCAAGCAGCAAGGCGAAACTTGACCCTAGATGTGGTCTTGCCCCAAAAGCTGCCCACCGTTGTCAGCAATCCTGCCATGTTGGATCAGGTATTGACCGGGTTGGTGGAGAATTTCACCCGCTCTCTGCCCGCCGGCGGTCACATTCAAGTACAGGTTACACCCGCAGGAGACCAATTGAAGTTGCAATTCCAGTCTCAGCCCGATCCGGAAAGCAACGACAACTCAAGCAACTCAGGGAACTTTAGCTGCTCGACATTGAAGTCCCTCGGTCAGTTGTTGATGTTTCAGCCAGAAACGGGGAGTCTGAGTTTAAATCTCAGCGTGACCAAACATTTGTTCCAAGCCTTGGGTGGAAAGTTGATCGTGAGACAGCGACCTCAAGAGGGCGAAGTAATGACGATTTTTCTGCCGTTAGAAGTCAGTGATACTCACCTGTGTAATCAAAAGGAAATCCTGGCTTAGGCAGGAGCGATCAATTCCGTTTCGCTCAAAGCAGTCGGCTTTAACTTCATTGAGAATAGCTAGCCCGATTAGCCAGCAAGTTAGGATCAGACCGCTCCAAGCCACCATCAAGAAAATCACTTTCTATAACCTCCAAATTGGAAATTATTAAATCCTTGCGTAGGCTAGTGCAGCATGGCGGAAATAACTATCCAGTTGAAAAAGCTTACTGTATAAACTTTCTTTCCTTCTGCCTCCTGTCCTCACTCTCATCTCCGGTCTTCCTTCTGCCTTCATGTACTAGAATCCACTGCGTAAAGCGACTCCTTTACCCTGGGGCTTGCTGGTGGAATATGGCTTTAACAACGTATTTTACTCTATTTAAATATAAATCAGTTCCTAATGGCTAAAGATATGCCATCAAGCTTTGGTGGAATCTAGACTTAATGAAATTCTGCTCCGCTTAGGGCGATTCTCTTTTAAAGCCCAGATAAAGGTTTAAAGCTCAGATAAAGGGATAAATGCCAGGGAGGGGGATTCAATCGTTTTACTGTTGTAAAACATGCATAGCTCAGAACTAATCTAAATTTTTGTAACGGATGTATCTCTCTATACCGTACAAAGAGTATCTGATTTTTATATTTATTTACACAGGCACGATGTCTATTTGCACCTATTTAATTGAAGCGCAATAAATTAAGGGAATATACATAGCAAATTGAGTATCATTTAGCACAGCAATTATAATAATTTTCGTATAAACCCAGGTGCTTTTTTCTAAAGTTTTGGTAAAGGTAGTAGAATAACGTTGAGAATCTCCGTAAAATTCAGGAGGTTCTATTTATTACTTCTTACTTCGATCACTCTGATAGACCCAGACCAAGACCTAGTGGCGCAGAACGGCAGATTCACTCTAACTTTCAGATTTAATGGAAATCTTTCACCAGCTACCGGAGTTTGAATTCAGGCGGTTATGGCTATTTGATATCTCTGAAACAGCGGAAAGCTGGTGATGTCAGCTAGCGATGATTTATAAAGTCCGAGGTGTCCGAAAGCGCTAGCTTTTGGACTCAATGTCCAAAGAGGCTTGTAGTAATGCGTAAACCTGTTTTGACCATCTTCTACCAGTTTAACCCTTGGCAAACTAGCATTGGGGGAATTCAGACAGTCATTCGCTCCTTCGTCAAATACTCTCCCAGTGAATTTCAGGTACGACTGGTAGGAACTGGTGATGACTCAGCACAACCCATTGGAGTGTGGCAGGAGGCTGAACTGGCAGGAAAAGCGATTCACTTTATGCCCCTGTTTTCCATCAGGAATGATAACACTAGAAAGTTAGTACCTACGAGTGTCAAATATACGGCGGCTCTTTTCCAGCGTTGTCTTGCTTCAGATTTCATGCATTTTCACCGGCTTGAACCGACCGTCGCAACGCGGAACTGGCCTGGAGAGAAAACGCTTTTTGTTCACAATGATATTCAGAAGCAGATTGATGCGACAGGAACTAAAAATGCCATTCTCTGGCGACGTTTTCCGTTCGCTTATTTAGCTCTCGAACGCCTATTAGTGGGTCAGTTTGCCCACATTTTATCGTGCAACACCGAATCGTTACGTTACTATCAGCAGCGTTATCCGCAAATAGCAGAGCGCGTTTCCTATATCAAAAACACGGTCGATACCGAGATTTTCTATCCCTTAAATGGGGATGAACGCGAACAGGGTAGGCGTAGCCTTGCACAGGAAATGGGTTTAGCGGAAAATACGCATTTTCTTTTATTTGCGGGTCGCCTCCATGCCCAAAAAGACCCGATTTTATTGCTAGATTCCATCGTCGCTCTCAACCAGCCCAATGTTCACCTGCTGATAGCTGGCGACGGAGATCTTAGGGATGAGATGCGTTTGAAAATTTCCTCGCTTGGACTGTCCAATCAAGTGACGATGCTTGGGCCAGTAGACCAAGCTAAACTGGCAAAATTGCTGCGGATTTGTAGTGTCTTCGTCCTGACGAGTGCCTATGAAGGTTTACCTGTAGTCGTTCTAGAAGCACTGGCCTGCGGTACGCCCATCGTGACGACTCGGTGTGGTGAAACGCCAAACTTACTGTCTGCCGATAACGGGGTTGTCTGCCAAGATCGCACACCCAAGGCAGTGGCTGATGCTCTGTTGCAGGTACTACGGCAACCGGGCAATTATCCCAGCGAGGCTTGCATTCAGGCTGTCGAACCTTACAGTGCGCGAAGTGTTGTGGGTGCTATCTACCAAGATATGTGGAGCCGCTGGCAGCAGCAAAATGCGCTCTCCAGTGGTCACAAAAGTTATACAAGTGTTAAAGAGGTTGCATCGTAATGAAAATTGCTGTGATTGGTGCGAAAGGATTGCCGGCCAAACAGGGTGGAATTGAACACCACTGTCAAGAAATCTATCCACGTCTTGTCGAACGAGGCCATTGTGTCGATTTATTTGCCCGTTCCTCATACACAGGGGATATTTCGTTACATCAATATAACGTTCGGGGTGTTAACGTCGTCTCCCTGCCCTGCTTGAATTTAAAAGGCATGGATGCTCTACTGAGTTCGGCATTGGGAGCGATCGCATCGAGTGGAACCCGTTACGATATCATCCACTTTCATGCGGTAGGTCCGGCTCTGTTTACTTGGTTACCCAGGATTGCTTCTACGGCAAAAATTGTCGTCACCTGTCATGGCTTAGACTGGCAACGTGCCAAATGGAGCAAAGCATCTAGTTACCTGCTACGTCTCGGTGAGCGTGCGGCTGTACGCTTTGCGGATGGATTAATCGTCGTTTCAGAAGACCTGCGTTCTTACTTTAAGCAAACTTATGGTAGAGAGGCCCATTACATTCCTAACGCCCCCTCTAAGCTGAGTGAATCAGACCCTAACTTTGCTTATGGTAGTTCCCTCGGTTTAACACCAGGTCGCTACATTCTATTCCTGGGCAGACTGGTACCCGAAAAATGCCCTGATTTACTGATTAAAGCCTTCCAATCCCTCCAAGCACAGGGATGGAAACTCGCCCTTGTCGGTGGCTCTAGCGATACTCCTGAGTTCACCACGCAGCTACAGAACCTGGCCCAAAATAGTCCAGATATCGTATTCACCAACGAGCTCCAAGGTGCTCGTCTCGCAGAAATCATTCGGGGAGCCGGATTATTTGTACTTCCTTCGGAAATAGAGGGCTTGCCGCTAGCCCTGCTGGAAGCCATGCAGGCAGGTATCCCTGTGGTAGCTAGCAACCTTCCTGTACATCAGCGCCTCCTTGCTCAGAACCGGGGCTTGCTATTCCCCGTTGGAGATGTAGATTCCTGCATCAACTGCCTGGATTGGGCGGTTCATCATCCTCAAGAATTGGCGGCAATGGCTCAGACATCACAAGCCTATATACAGGAGAACTATAACTGGGACAATATTACTACCGACATGTTGAACTTGTACACAAAACTCTCCCCCTTATCGGAACAATCCGATACACCATTCCCGGTTTCAGAAGAATCCACTCCGTGCAATTCTCCCTTGCTCCAGGTCGCCAATACCAAAGTCATTAGTTAAACTTCACATCTTTGCAGCTTAGAAACCCTCAAGTTTCTAAGCTGTTGCTGCGACCCTCAATTCTCAAAGAACAGCATAAAAACTGAGCTGCACTGTAGCTTATAATACTAATTCATTGGTAATTGCATGGAATGCAAGCTGTGAGGGCACGACATTGTCGTGCCTTTATCATCGTGTCGGTGCTGTGACACCTTTATGCATCACCAAAAAAGCTTGGTATCAAGCTAAGGGCAGCTCACGAGCGCTTACGCAGCCGTTAAAGATGCAAGAAACATATTTTGAATTGCTCCCCTCTCCCCTAATGTTTTATGAAAAGAATTTTGGGTCGTTCTGAAGTGAAAGACCAAGCATGGCGATGCCTAGGGTTGTTGCAGAGATCTACCAATATTAGACACACACTTCTGAAGACAGAGACAATGGGTGTAAGACTAACTCAATCTTAACGGAAACCTGCTTTCATCCCCCCAATGCCTAACGGCTTAGGGGGATGAAAGCAGGGGAAAACGCAGGCACGGAGTTTTCCCCTGTTCTTCTCATCTTATTGAAAAGCTATATAATACTAAGACTAGGTTTGGAAAAGTGCTGCATAAAGTCGTCAAGGTTCCGTTATATCCAACAAGCCAACAGGTTGTACTATTAGCGAAATCTTTTGGTTGTGCACGTTGGTGGTGGAATTTTGCACTGAATAAATCCATCGAAACCTACAAAGAAACAGGTAAGGGATTAAGCCAGTCAGCACTCAATGCACTTTTACCTCAGCTCAAGAAAGAGGAGGAAACCCTGTGGTTAGGTGAATGCTATAGCCAAGTTTTACAGGCGGTGACACTTAACCTAACAACGGCTTACAGAAACTTCTTTGAAGGTAGAGCCATGTTTCCCCGATTCAAGTCCAAGCACGGCAAGCAGTCAATTCAATTCCCTCAAGGGGTGAAGGTAAAAGGCGATACCATCCAATTGCCAAAGATTGGAAGCCTAAAAGCCAAAATCCATCGTCCAGTTGAAGGGAAAATTAAGACTGTGACCGTAAGCCTTGCTCCATCAGGAAAATACTTTGCCTCTATCCTCACAGAAGTTGAGGGGGAATTACCCAAGACTTCTACAGATGGCAGGGTCGTTGGCATAGATTTAGGATTAACACATTTTGCAATTGTCAGTGATGGCAGCAAGGTATCCAAATACGATAATCCCAGGCATATAGCTAAACACGAGAAAAACCTCAAGCGTAAGCAGCAGAAGTTATCTAGAAAGCAAAAAGGGAGTAATTCACGCAACAAGTACAGAAAGAAAGTAGCTAAGGTACACGAACGGGTCTTCTATTCAAGGCAGGATTTTCTACATAAGCTTTCACGAAAGCTCGTCAATGAAAACCAAGTTGTCGTAGTAGAGAATCTTCATGTTAAGGGCATGATTCGTAACCCTAAGTTAGCTAAAGCCATCTCTGATGCAGGATGGGGAAGGTTTACCAATTTTTTAGCCTATAAGCTAGAGCAAAAAGGCGGGAAGTTGGTAGGAATTGATAGATGGTTCCCTAGCTCTAAGCTCTGCTCTAATTGCTATTACCAGATTGATGAGTTGCCACTTGATGTTAGAGAGTGGACTTGTCCTCACTGTTACACCCATCATGACCGAGATGGTAATGCAGCAACGAATATTAGAACAGAAGGCATCAGAATTCTAAAGGCGGATGGAACAGCCGTCTCTGCTGTAGGAGGGGAAGTAAGACCAAAGCTTGGGCGTAAGTCCAAGTTGCGGCATTCCCTCGTGAGTACAGAAACTGCCAGTGCCTTACGGCTCAGGCAGTAGTTCATATGAGTACAAATCAAATATAGTGTGCTTGCCGATTCGTATCTGTGGAGGACACAGTTTTATGGAAAAACCATCCTATAATTACTCCCTTAATCCAAAATTGAATAACTCAAATCCCTCTAATTCGACAAAATTGTCGAGCCAATCGTACAAAAAGGTTGAATCAGAACGCATCAGTACCACAGGTCAGTACTTTCGGCAGACACCAGCAATTTACCGATTGCTACCTCTGGTTTACACAGGAGTCGCCTTATTGGGTGGCTGTGCTGGGGTATCCAATAATCTAGCTCCTGCTCAACCGACGAATCCTCAACCCCTTGAGAATTCCAGAACGGAAAACGACAACACAAGCAGGAGTGCGTCGAATCGTCCACTCACACCCACTCAGGAAGATAGCAACTTTGTTGTGGAAGTGGTCAAGAAAGTCGAACCAGCCGTGGTACGAATTAATACCTCCCAAACCGTGAGACGCCAAGTCCCAGAAGAATTTAGCGATCCATTCTTTCGGCGGTTTTTTGGCGACTCGACTCCCACACAGCCTTCAGACCGAGTGCAGCGGGGGGTTGGTTCTGGCTTTGTGATTGACGGCAAGGGTCTGATTTTGACCAACGCTCATGTTGTTAATAAAGCAGATGGGGTGACCGTATCGTTCTCTGATGGTCGCAGTTTTGATGGAAAGGTGCTGGGGGAAGACCCTATAACGGATATCGCCGTCGTTCAGATTCCAGCAAGTAACTTACCCACCGTTGAACTCGCCAGTTCCACTCAAGTTCAGGCAGGACAATGGGCGATCGCCATTGGTAATCCTTTAGGTTTGCAAGAAACGGTAACAGTCGGCGTCGTCAGTGCCATAGACCGTTCGAGTAGTGACATCGGTGCTAAAGGTAAGCGGGTGCCTTTTATTCAGACGGATGCGGCAATTAATCCCGGTAACTCAGGTGGCCCCCTACTCAATGCTCGTGGTCAAGTGATTGGTGTTAACACCGCCATTATTCAAGGAGCACAAGGCATCGGCTTTGCCATTCCCATTGATACTGCTAAACGGATTGCTGACCAACTGATTACCAAGGGAAGAGTTGATCATCCCTTCCTCGGTGTTCAAATGGTGCCCCTGACCCCAGAAATTAAGCAACGCTTGAATAATAGTCGTAATAGTAACATTCAGGTTGAGGCCGATCAAGGAGTTCTAATTGTTCAGGTTGTTCAAGGTTCTCCAGCCGATCAAGCCGGACTCAGACCCGGAGATGTGATCCAATCGATTAACAATCAGCCTGTGACTAAAGCTGAACAAGTCCAGCAGCAAGTAGAAACGAGCGGCGTGGGTGGTCAGTTACCCCTAAAAATCCAACGGGGAGGAGAGACTCTTGCTTTAACCGTACAACCTGCTCCCTTACCCGCTCGCACGCAGTAGCTAATTGCTGCAATCCATGCGGATTAATTCAAATGGTTTGGGAATGACTTCAGAAATAGGCAACTAGAGGGAAGTCATTCTAAACCGATGCAATTTATCTGGGAAAGCACTTACGTAGCGTTACCTGACCGGCCAGTCCATTTTCGCGGGGTGAGGCGAAGTGAACGACCTCTATCACACTGAAGCATGGCCCCACCGTATGGAGTTGACCCTCAGCGAACGAGATTAACTCTCCCTGGCAAGGAAGTCGGGCTAATTCCACTAACTTCCCGTTTAAGTCCTCCAATTCAGCAGAGTAATCCTTATGCGATCGCCTTGGAGCATTCTCAAACATGAGTTGGACTTTAACGAGTTCCATTGGCAGTGCTTTCCCTCTTCAGATTTTTGCTTGTCTTCATTACTTTGCCATTGATGGGGCATTCTTTGAGAAAAATTACCTCTAGCTGTCGCAGGTAGCCTAGGTAAAACCTACTGACCAAAGGTAGATTTAGAACGGGTTCCTGTTCATTACAATCAGCAGCGTTGTCCAAAGCTGGAGAAGTCATGAATCCCCAAGAATCGGTATCAACAGCATGGGGAAAAATGCAGGCTATGCTCGACGGCCTGATCATTATGCTGCCCAATATTGTCTTGGCTGTGATCGTCTTCGCCATCTTTTATTGGGCTGCCACAGGAATAAAGTCTCTAGTCAGACGTGTTACCCGAAGGCATCGGCAGGCCAGAAATTTAGGACTGGTACTCGGACGTTTGTCCCAAGGAATTATTGTTTTACTGGGTCTATTTGTAGCATTATCCATCATCATCCCCTCATTTAAAGCTGGGGATTTGATTCAACTGCTGGGTATCAGCGGTGTAGCTATTGGTTTTGCCTTCCGCGACATTCTCCAAAACTTCCTGGCAGGAGTCTTGATTCTGTTAACTGAACCGTTCCAAATCAATGACCAGATTGTGTTCAAAAATTTTGAGGGAACGGTAGAAGAAATTCAGACGCGGGCTACAACGATCAGGACATACGATGGGCGGCGCGTTGTCATCCCAAATTCTGAACTATTTACGAATTCACTAACTGTTAACACCGCTTTTGACAACCGCCGTCTAGAGTACGATGTGGGCATCGGCTATGGTGACAATATTGACCGCGCCAAGGAGTTGATTTTAGAAGCGATCGCCAGCGTGGATAAGGTTTTACAGGAGCCACCTCCTGAGGCGCTGGTGATGGAACTGGCTGAGAGTACTGTCAATATCCGTGCTCGCTGGTGGGTCTCACCGCCGCGACGATCAGATGCGCTCGACACACGGGATAAGGTGCTTTGTGCTATCAAGAACAAGCTGACTGCCAACGGCATTGACCTACCCTTCCCAACGCAACAAATCCTGTTCCACGACCAAACCGAGGAGACAGATGGCGATCGCTCTCGTCAGCGTGAAGGGTGGCCGGCAGGAAACAAACAAGTGCCAAAGCCTCGTAGCATCGGGGGTTCCCTCAGAAAGCTTGCCGAGATCCAGGGGCAAAGAGGCGGCAATGGAAGCAATGGAAGCAATGGAAGCAATGGAAGCAATGGAAGCAATGGAAGCAATGGAAGCAATGGAAGCAATGGAAGCAATGGAAGCAATGGCTTGACCGGGTGATCGGAAGATTTAAGAGCTTTTGTAAACTTGCACAAATCCGATCGCCACCTGAACAAGAGGCCAACCCACTAAACAGATCAGCGCTGCCCAGCGAGTTTTGATATCTAAACCTTGGCGGACAGCCACAATTACAGCTAGCAAACTCCAGAGGGCTAATAACAGCTCAATGGGTCGTCCCAGCCAAGGAATTAACGTTAAAAAGTTCAGGACTTGGGGAGCGTAGGCAAAACCAATGGGAATCAGCAAATCACCATAGGTTAAAGAATCTCGTTTAAGCCACTGTCCGATCTTCCAAATGGTTAACGTCCAAAAATAGTATCCTCCCACAACACTCAGTCCATCAATGAGCAGGGATAAGGCGAGAATGGGCAATGTCGCTCGATTAATCACTAAGATAATCCCACTACCCAAAGCATGGGATACCGCCGCTAAGATGACAATCGTTCGGGCTATGCGCTGATTTTTAGGGGTATTACGCGCATTCTCATAAAAATCTCCATCTAAAGCGAGTGCCTTCCGCAAGGTCGTCCATAAATTCCATTGTCTATGTGTACCACTCACAGCAAATTTCTACAGCTCAGGATAGATTACAGGGTTAATAAAATATTGTTTGATAAGACAAGCTATAATAAAAAGCTTACTTTTTTTTCTGAAAATCATTAAGATCGATTAATAAATGTCCAGCTTTGATGCTCTCTTCTCCGGGCTAACGCCCTAAAAAATTATCATTTGCGCGTCCTGGTGAGAGGCGAATACACCCTACATATTACATTTAATTGGGTCTATCTACTGAGCTGATCAAAGCTTTCTTAAGCACTGACACGGTATTAAATGCTAAAGCTAATCGGTTCGATACTTTTGTGGCTTCGAGGCGGAACCTTGAAGCTATTGGGTTTAACTGGAATCATTCTCCTTGTGTGGGGAACCCTCTCGCCAGTGGGAACGTTGGTTTGGTGGGCGAACGAAGCTGAGAGCTTCGCTTTCAAGAAGAATCGCTCCAAGCGCTTACCTTCTGATCAGAATGCAAGTGCGATCGCTAAATCTTCAAAAATTAATTGTTATATTGTTTTTTTGCCAGGAGTAGGAGATTTTTCGGCTAATCAGTTAACTCCTGGAGAAGAGTTCTTTTTAGACGATTTAGTTAAACGTCATCCCAATTGTGTGATTGTTTCGGATGTTTTTCCCTACTCAGCGGCTAATGAAAGTCTAGGTGGAAGACGCATTTTAGCTCCCCTGTGGGGTTTTGCAGAGCAGGCAGACGGCTGGCTCAAAAATGCAGATATCCTAATTAAAATTCGCAATCTTTGGCGATTCGCAATTTCCGTAGACGATCGCTATGGCCCAATTTATAACCAGGGAATTGCCAGCGCCATTCTCGACCGGATGAATGCGGCTTATTCCATACCCCGAAACTCTAGCCAACCCGTAAAAATTATTCTGATTGGTACCAGTGGAGGGGCGCAAGTTTCCTTAGGTGCAGCGCCGTATCTTAATCAGTGGCTAAATACTCAAATTTTTGTGCTTTCTGTGGGAGGTGTCTTTTCAGGCCAGGATGGCTTCAAGGCAACAGAACATGTTTATCATCTCCAAGGCGGTCAGGATTGGGTTGAAGATATCGGTAGAATTATATTTCCATCACGCTGGCCTTGGGCGGTTGCGTCTCCGTTTAATCAAGCCGTTCGTCAAGGGAATTTTACGGTTAAAACCATAGGTCCCCAAGCCCATGATGGCGCTACAGGCTATTTTGGAGAAAAACGGGTCAGACCGAACATTACGTATGTAGATTTAACACTTCAAGAAGTGAACAAATTACCTATTTGGTCAGAAAAGAAATAATCGATCTGAGCAATACTTTATCCCTCGGAAGATACTTGTAGCCGATTGGACTCCATGAAAATCTGATAAGGTGTTCGACAATTTGGTTGAATAGAGTGTTCGTTGCCTCAGAGCAAGCCGTCTCAAATCCTTCCCTTCCGTGGTTTTCGGCACTCTTTGCCGTGGGTCTAGCTATTATTCATCTCTATTCGGGCAAGCTACGGTTCCTGGATGACATTCCCCGCAGTCGCTGGCTTTCGATGGCGAGTGGTGTCTCGGTGGCTTATGTATTTGTCCACTTGCTGCCAGATTTGAATGCAAGACAGAAGGCGATCGCACAAACTGGCATTTTCGGCTTTCTCGAACACCACGTTTACCTCATAGCGCTTTTGGGACTTGTCGTCTTCTATGGACTAGAGCGAACCGTCAGGGCATCCCACAAACTTGAGCAGAAATCCCCAGAGGAAGAGACTATTGAATCTGGTGTTTTCTGGCTGCATATTGCCTCTTTCGCCTTTTACAATGGTCTGATTGGTTACCTGCTAAGCCATCCGGAAGCACCCGGTATTCGGAGCTTATTCCTATTTTTCATTGCCATGGGGTTGCATTTCATCGTCAATGATTATGGCTTGCGTCAAGACCATCAAGGGGATTATCAGAACAAGGGGCGATGGATACTAGCCGCCGCGATTATTGTGGGATGGGCGATCGGACAAGGAACAGAAATTCATGAGGCCGCGATCTCCGTTTTGTTTGCCTTCTTAGCAGGCGGAATCATGCTCAACGTTCTCAAAGAGGAGCTACCCGAAGAGCGCAAGAGCCGCTTTTGGGCGTTTGCCGCCGGGGCGATCGCTTATAGTACACTCCTCCTCACCCTCTGAGCGCCTCCCACCAGGATGCTGTATTCTGAGTAAGTTTAATAAATGTGGTTGCATAATTTGGCATCTATATTTAGACGTACATGTTGAAAAGCATTATAAAAACTAAACTAAATAGTTCTGTTTGATTAGGTAAGCTGTGCTATCTTAAGGCGTAGTGATTCACAGATTACCCAGCACTGGCGAGGCTAGTATCGTGTTGATTTCATCGTTGTCACGGCAACTGCAACATCAGAGCGAAATTGGTGATTCGGCTTCTTTCTCCCAGGCTAAAACTGATACAGGCTTGGAACAGGAAAATGATGCAATAGAAGGGAGTTGTGGGCAGCGTCAAGGCTGGAGGTTAGCAATAGGGTTGGCATTGAAGCTCAGTAGTGCGATAAGCCTAACAGGATGCTTCGCTGGTGCCCTTTGGGCAATCGCATGTTCCCATCCTCGTGTCTTGGCACAAAATATTGTTACCGATGGCACCCTAGGAGCTGAACAACCGTTAACTGGCCCAATTTACACGATTCCTCAAGGATTGGGGCAAACCGATGACAGTAACACGAATCTGTTTCACAGCTTTAGACGCTTCAACCTGAGCAACATTGAGCAAGCCATTTTTCAAAGCGCTCCCAATATCAGAAACATTTTTGCGCGAGTTACAGGTGGTTCTCCCTCAGAAATTAATGGTCTGATCTATACCCAAGAACCTAATATCAATCTTTATTTTCTCAATCCGTATGGGATTTTATTTGGCCCCAATGCGGAACTGGATGTCGGAGGTACGGGGAGAGGTTCCTTTATTGCGACAACCGTCGATGCTTTGGTGTGGGATGGTGGTCAGTTTAGTGCCACCCAGCCGCAAGGAAGGGATAGTTTACTAACCCTCAGAGGAGACCCTGGTGGTTTTCTCTCTTCAATTAGGACACCTGGCCCCATCACTAACTCTGGTGCAACACTGCGAGTATATAACAACGAGAGCTTGCTGTTAGTAGGCGGCAACGTCACCTTAAATGGCGGAAGCCTAGAGGCGTTCGGAGGTCGTGTCGAAATCGGCGCTGTATCTGGAAGTGGGACAATACCACTCAATAGTGAGAATAATATCTTGAGTTTAGGAGCAATCCCACTGGATGTGGCGCGAGGCGATGTCTTACTCACCAATGCAGCTAGAATTGATGCTTCGACAGGCTTAAGACCCGGAGACGGTATTGGTAGTATCAGTATCCAAGCTAAATCGCTATTTTTGGAAAGGGGCGCTCAATTGGATTCCAGTACCTTTGGTCAGGGAGATGCTGGAGATGTCGTGATCCAAGCAACGGACTCAGTCTCTTTGACAGGAACGAATACCGCGATTTTCAACAATGTAGAACCGAATGGAAGTGGCGACGGAGGCAATGTCTCGATTGAAACTGGCTCCCTTTCGTTAACAAATGGTGCTCAAATTCAAACCCTTGTGCGTGAAGCCCAGAATGATCAATCCGCAGGACAGGGCAATGCAGGGAACGTAAGCATTTTTGCTAGTGGTAGCGTTGAGATAGCTGGCGTTAGTAGTGACGGATTACCCAGTGCCATTTTCAGTAGCGTAGGCTCCGGAGTTAACAGCAATGCCGATAATACCAACATAGGCAATGCCGGAAACATAGAGATTATAGCTGGCTCGGTTTCCGTAAGCGATCGCGGTATGATCGAGAGCAAAGTGAATGCGAACAACACTGGCGATGCCGGCAATATCCAGATTAGCGCTGGCTCGGTTTTCCTCGACACTAACGCCAAGCTCAACACGGATAACGATGGCTCTGGGTTGGCAGGAAACATCCTGATTAATGCCAGTAGCCTGATATCGATTCGAGGAAATAGTGAAGTTTTTAGCCAAAGTAATAATAATGATTTAAATCGCGGCTTCGGTTCTATTCAAATTACCGCTCTAGATGGTTCAGTTTTAATTAATGATTCCATCCTCAATACCCAAAATGCTTCCTCTGGCTTTGCTGGAGATATTAGTGTTACCGCCAGTGAGAGAGTTTCTATTGAAAACAAAAGTCGGATTTTCAGTACAGGAATTGTAGGGCAAATCTTGATTGGTGAATCATTATACACCTCGATTTCGCCCCAGGTTGTTAGTATCGATAATTCCGAACTCAATACAGATAATAGTTCTGCTTTTAGCATTAACACCGATACAGATACAGTGGCTGGAAATATATTGATTCAGGCCACTGAGTTCATCTCATTCGCTAATGGAGCTAACCTAACAACCAGCACGTCTCAAAAAGGAGATGCTGGATATGTTGTATTGCAAGCTGAGCGAGTTGCTTTAGCCAACAGTAATATCCAAAGCATTGTGCGACCAGAAGCCGAAGGAGAGGGTGGCTATATCGGGATTGAAGCAAGGTCAATTGATTTAACCAATTCCACACTCAATGCCGCAACGTTTGGCGCAGGAGATGCAGGCTATGTCGATTTGCAAACCAACGGCGGCTCTGTTTCTCTCGACAACAGTACCATTTTCACTACTGTGGAACCCGGAGCTACTGGCGATGGCGGTTATATTGAGATTAAGACGGGTTCACTGTCATTAAGCAATAGTTCATCACTGCAAACTCTAGTTCGCGGCCCCTATGACGGTAGCGCCCCTCAGGGTGGGGTGGGGAATGCTGGATTTATAAATGTGCAAGCCGATCGCGATATTTCAATTACAGGTGGCGGTAGCTTTAGCACTGGTATTTTTAGCACTGTCGAACCCGGAGGAAAGGGCACAGCCGGTGATATTGAAATTAGCGCTCGATCGCTCTATTTGAGGGATGGGGCAGGAGTCGGTGTAGACAACTTAGAGATAGGAGAGGCGGGTGACATTTCCATCACCGCGACGCAGGACATATTTCTGCTCAATAAGGGAAAAATTACAGCGGAAACCTTATCGGGTCAAGGCGGAAATATTTACCTCAATGTGGGAGACTTCCTCGTGTTGCTCCGTGATAGTAATATATCCACGACCGCAGGCTTAGCTCCTGGCGGGGGGGATGGTGGCAATATGGATATCAACGCCCGATACATTTTTGGCGTTCCTGTTAACGATAACAATATCACCGCCCAAGCTTACGAAGGCAAGGGAGGGAGCATCCGCGTTACAACCAATGGACTCTACTCGATCGATTACCGCTCAGAGGATTTCGCGGAAACTAATGACATCACGGTCAGTTCTAACTTCGGCATCGATGGGGAAGTGGAAATCAACAATTTAAACCTTGATTTTACTCAAGGCTTGACCAGTCTGCCTGAGCTTCCTGTCGATGTCTCTGGGCAGATTACTCCGCGCTGCGCTGCCCTAGGTAGAGATTCGGAAACAGTAGTCAATAAATTTACCATCACTGGACGCGGAGGTTTGCCCCCTAATCCCAATGAAACGCTTCAAAATGAATCTATGCAAACAAATTGGGTAACCTCTGACCCGCCAGTGGAAAATAGCAATAAGGATGACTCTTCAGGCAATCCCCATCCCTCAGTTCCCGCTGAAAGCAACATGCCCAAAACTCCGGCACTCGTAGAAGCACAAGGGTGGATCTACGGGCAAAAGGGCGAAGTGATTCTCACTGCCCAAGCTCCTACTGTTACACCCCACAATCCCTTATTGACACCTGCGGCTTCGTGTAATGCTAAGTAAAGTGCGCCTGTTTAGATATCCGTCTCTGTTCCCGTTGAGCCTATTGGTGTTGCTCGGCAGTTGGAAGGTTGAGGCGGTGAGTGCCCAGACGTCTAACCCCAAGGATGTGAGCGTTTCAATATTGAACTTGGGAACGGAGAACATCAATCGATCGCAAGTTCCCCAATCCATCAGTGGAAACGAACAGGAAAATCTGGATGGAGTGAATCTTACAGCAGAACGTCCATACCCTTCCTCTATCTCTCAAGCTCCCGAACTCTTCAGTGAGATTAACCCTCCAGCGAAAATCCTAACTTCCACATTAGGTGATATTGCACAAACCCCCGCTCCAGGCCGACAACTTCCCAACTTTCCCCAACCCCTGCCACTACCGCTTCCGTCACCCGATAGTCCATCTGTTCCCAGGAATGAAGTTCAACCGCCGTCCCAGTCTCCCATACAACAAACTCCCCCAACCCTACTCCCCCCGCCAGAACAGTTACTCGAACCCTCACCGTCCAGCCCTCGATCGCCCGAACCGAGTCCAGGGAAAGTCCCTGATTTGATTAGGGTGGATCGGTTTGAGTTTGAAGGCAATACAGCGATTAGTGATGCCGAATTAACAAAAGTCACCGAACCCTTCACCGGGCGAGACATCTCATTTGCTGAACTGTTCCAGGCGCGTTCCGCTGTCACCCAGTTGTACATTGAGCGGGGTTACATTACTTCAGGTGCTCTGATTCCGCCGCAAACTCTTCAGGGGGGCGTGGTTAGGATTCAGGTGGTGGAAGGGGGTTTAGAATCGATCAATGTGAGTGGGACTCGACGGCTTGATCCAGGCTATGTGCGATCGCGAATTGCCCTTGCCACATTCAAGCCCCTGAATCGGGAACGCCTGCTGCAAGCACTGCAACTTTTGCAACTCAATCCCCTGATTCAAAACCTTTCTGCCGAACTCGCGGCGGGGACGCAAGCTGGATCGAGCGTACTGGAAGTGAATGTGACGGAGGCAAAAACTTTCAATGCCCAAATCTTATTGGATAATAACCGAGCCCCCAGTGTGGGCAGCTTCAACCGTCGGGTGCAAATCAACCAAGCCAACTTATCCGGAGCTGGGGATAATCTGAGTTTGGGCTATAGCAATACCGATGGCAGTAATGGCCTGGATCTCAGTTATACCTTGCCGATTAATGCCCGCAACGGCACCCTCAGATTCAGTTACGGCACCACTTCCAGCAATGTGATTGAATCTCCCTTTGATCGACTTGACATTAATGCCAGTTCGCGCTATTACGAATTATCATTACGCCAACCTCTGATGCAAACCCCCTCAGAGGAATTTGCAGTTGGTGTAACGGCTTCGCGCCAGGAAAGTGAAACCTCCGTTTTAGAGATTCCCTTCCCCCTGTCCTTAGGAGCCGATGACGAGGGACGTACCCGCATTTCAGCCCTGCGGTTTTTCCAGGAATGGACGAAGCGCAACAGTCGTGAAGTGATTGCCGCCCGCTCTCAGTTTAGTGTGGGACTCAACAACTTTAGCTCCACGATTAACGAAACTCCCCCCGATAGTCGCTTTTTTTCCTGGCGAGGGCAGGCTCAGTGGGTACGCCTGCTAGCACCAGAAACCTTATTACTAATCCGGGGCGACATGCAAATCGCGGATAGAGCGCTAGTCCCCTTAGAGCAAATTGGTTTAGGGGGTCAACAGACTATCCGAGGTTACCGCCAGGATGTCCTGTTGACGGATAATGGTGTGTTGGCTTCGGCTGAGGTGCGGGTACCCGTTCTGCGGATACCGAAGTGGGAGGTGTTAGTCCAACTGGCTCCGTTTGTTGATGTTGGCAAAGCTTGGAACCGAGAAGGGAGAGAAGATCCAGACCCTAGCTTTCTCGCTTCTTTGGGTTTAGGTTTACAGTTACAAATTAGCGATCGCCTTACAGCTCGTTTTGATTACGGCATTCCACTCGTGTCAGTTTCTTCAAATAAGAGAACATGGCAAGAAAACGGTTTTTATTTTTCCATCGTCGCGACTCCTTTCGTCTTTTAAGGCGTTGTCGATTGCAGGTTGGCAGGTTGAAGGAAATTGTCCCAAGGTTCAACATCCAACTCTTCTGCTTGCTTTTTGTCGGTGCATTTTTCCTGACTCAAGGGTTTGCTGGGTTTTGGGGAGCCGAAACACAATCGGTCTTCGCCCAGACGCCTGCGGGAGTAACGATTGTTCAGAATTCACCCAATCCCACAACATTGGTAGAACAGGGTAAAGCCCTCTATGAAGCTGGCAAATTTTCCCAAGCCGTCACTGTTTTGCAACAGGCAAGAGAGGCTTTCAAAACTCAGGGAGACAAGCTCAAAGAATCAATGACTTTGAGTAATCTAGCCTTAGCTTATCAGCAACTTGGCTCTTGGTCTGAGGCACAGCAAGCTCTGACAGAAAGTCTCAACCTACTGCAATCGGGGGAAACTGTTAGTAAGACACCTCAAAGTCGAGCCACCGAACGATTGCAGGTTCTCGCCCAAACGTTGGATATTCAAGGTCGTTTTCAATTTTCTGTGGGACAAGTTGAACAAGCGTTCAAAACTTGGCAACAGGCAGCCGCTACCTATGCTCAAATGGGCAATCCAGACGGGAGACTGCAAAGCCAGATTAACCAAGCCCAAGCGTTGCAAAGTATGGGGTTTTATACCAGAGCTTGTAAAACCTTACTGAACACCTTAGGGATTGAGGCTCAAGATTGTCAGATATCTAATGAGCAACTGCAAACGCTCAAAGCGCAACCCGACTCTCTTCCCAAGGCGGTTGCTTTGCGGACGCTCGGTGATGTGTTGCAACTGGTGGGCGATCTTCAGCAGTCCGAAAATGTGTTGAAGCTGAGTTTGCAAGTGGCTGAACGCTTGCAATCTCCCGCCAATATTAGTTCAGCTCGCTTCAGTTTAGCCAATACGGCTCGTGCCCAACGCACGACAAGTGACAATGGGCAATCCCGACAAACGAGTGAAAATCCGTTGACACTCTATCAACAGGCGGCGGAGGAAGCTACCTCACCCACGCTGCGGATACAAGCCCAATTAAATCAGTTGAGCTTATTGATCGAAGAACAAAGATTGCCAGAAGCGCGATCGCTCTCGGCTCAAATTCAGTCCCAACTCGATAACTTACCCCCCAGTCGCACCGCTGTTTACGCTCGGATTAACTTGGCTCAGAGTGTGATCAAGCTATCAACCTCTGAAGTGGACACAGGCGCTAAGTTATTGGCAAAAGCAATCGAGCAGGCTAAAAGCTTAGGTGACCAACGCGCTACCGCTTACGCCTTGGGTAATCTGGGTGATTTATACGAAAAGACGGGGCAATTGAATGAAGCCAAAAACCTCACAGAGGAAGCGTTGGTGCTGGCTCAAACGATTAGCGCACCCGATATCGCCTATCGCTGGCAATGGCAATTGGGACGATTGCTCAAAGCTCAGGGAAATCGGAAACAAGCGATCGCGGCTTATGATTCTGCGGTCAAAACTCTCAAAGATCTTCGCAGTGACTTGGTAAGTATTAATCCGAATGTCCAGTTCTCATTTCGTGAGAGTGTCGAACCCGTCTATCGCGAGTTCGTTGAGTTATTGTTGCAATCCGACGCCAATCCAGACAACCTCGCGCAAGCGCGTGACGTGATTGAGTCCCTGCAACTGGCAGAACTTGCGAACTTCTTCCGAGAAGACTGTTTAACGGCTAATCCGATTAAAATTGACCAAATTGACCAGAAAGCGGCTGTAATCTATCCCATTGTTTTAAAAGATCGGTTGGAGGTCGTTTTATCACTGCCCAATGCTCCTTTGCGTCATTATGCCACGCCCTTGCCTAGGGAACAGGTGGAAAACACCTTTAATGAGCTACGCCAAGCGATCGCGTCCTCTAGTTTGAACCCCATCTCCAGGGGAGAGGTGGAAGGAACACAACCGGAGGCAAATTCGCCAGCAGAAACACCGAGTCCGGGTACAGAACCGAATCGAGGTGGGTTAGGAGCCGTGGCGAGAGAAGAATGTCGAGGCACCTTAGGCGCTGTACCCCTGTCCTGCCAGAGTTCTCCCACTTCGCAGGATTACTTACCACTGGCTCAACAAGTGTATCAGTGGTTAATCCGACCCGTAGAGGCAGACTTGGCTAAGAGTGAACTCAAAACCCTCGTCTTTGTGTTAGATGGCCCCTTACTGAATCTGCCCATGGCGGTGCTGCACGACGGTAAGGAGTTTCTCATTGAGAAATATGCGATCGCCTACACCCCCGGACTCAATCTCTTGGATTCCAAACCTCTAGCACGGGGTAAGATTAGTGCTCTTAAGGCTGGACTCAGTGAACCGCGAGAAATCACCCTGAGCAGTTCAACGACACCGCTCCTGTTTTCTGCCCTTCCCTTTGTGAAGCAAGAATTGGAAACCATTCAGTCGAATGTTGCCGGTCAGCTACTGCTCAATCAGGACTTCACCACCGCCACCATTCAAAAGGAAATCAACTCGATTCCCTTCCCAGTGGTACACCTCGCCACCCACGGACAGTTCAGCTCGAATGAAAAAGACACCTTTATTCTGACTTGGGATGACCGCCTGAACGTCAATCAGCTCAACACCCTGCTGCGATCCAGAGAAGAAATTGGCAGAAATCCCATTGAACTCTTAGTTCTCAGCGCCTGCCAAACAGCAGCCGGAGATAGACGCGCCGCACTCGGATTAGCGGGAGTCGCTGTTAGAGCCGGAGCACGCAGTACACTCGCAACGCTGTGGCTCGTGAGTGATGAGGGAACCGCAGAACTGATGACTCGCTTTTATCAGGAATTAACCAATCCCACAATTAGCAAAGCCGAAGCTCTGCGCCGTGCTCAAGTCGCCCTGTTGAAGAACAGCCGCTACCAGCAAAAGCCAGAAATTTGGGCACCTTATGTTCTCGTGGGGAATTGGCTATAGCTGAGCGCGGGCAACATTTTTAGGACCGGCAAGATGCCTCTCTCACCAGGAGTCTAATCACTGCTGATTCTCCTGTTCCGGGTTGTCCACCGCATTCGGCAGCTGATTCGGAGCTTCTACGGCAGCAGGTGTCTCGGTGGGAGAAGGACTAACTTCAAGGATCGGCTCCGAGGCTGGTTGCTCCAGGTTTCCTTCTAGACTGAAGGGTTCTCCTGCTCCTTGAAGCACTTGAATCTCTCGTTCCAATTGCTCCCGTCCCCGATCAAAAAAGTCTTGAGAAGGGTTGCGGATTTGAGCCGTTACCGGAACCGTTAAGCCGATAGTGCCAATTAGTGTGGAGACTAAAATGAGTTTAATGTTCATAAAAGCCTAACGGAAGCGTGAAAGCTCCCTTATAACCTTTCACTGGACTCACTTCCAGTAAGCCAAAATTCGTACAGGATGGCTTCAACCATCAGAGTGATTCAGTAGCGAAAGAAGCTACAAGACTAGGCATTACGTCAACCATTACCGATTAAAGTACCAATCATCAGTGACTAATCTAAATTAATAGTTACAAGATGTTATGGGTGCTAGAACATTCCGCTTCTATCCAAAGGAATAAATTAGAATAGTATAGTAGATTACTTTTCTAACGGGATTGGTTGGAAAGTACGGCAAAATGATTCAAAGCATAGAGACAGTTAAATTTACAGCTACTGACCTGGATCGATTCGCACAGGAACTGAATCGAGATGGTATTTGTGTGATTCGCGGACTTTTTGATCCGAGACTGATTGAGGAGTGGGCACAAGCTTTTGATCGGTTATTTCGAGACCGCCAGAACCGACCGGGTGGTCTGGCTCCCCGCGATCAAGCCCGCTACTATTTGACGTTTCCTTGGGTTCCCCCGTTCGCGGATGTGAATGTTTTTGCCAATCCGGTGATTCTGGGCGTTCTTGATCGCGTGTTTTATCAAGAGTACAAGCTGGTTCAGTTAGCCACTGATATTCCGGTGCAGGGTTCGGATTATCAAGAAACCCACCGCGATTTTCGTCCACTCTTCTCGGATCAGATTGTAACGCCACTCTACGCCCTAGCGGTCAACTTCCCGCTGGTCGAAGTAACGGAAGAGAATGGCCCGTTCCAGATGGCTCGTGGAACGCATGTCTTGCCGCGTGAAGAGGGGCTGGCAAAGGTCGCCAGTGGTGAGATTCCCATCGAGTCTTTCCATATGAAGCCGGGAGATGTGATGATTCGATCACCACTGGCACTGCATCGAGGTTCGCCGAACAGGACAAGCCAACCCAGACCCATGGTTGTCATGGGCTACGTTATGCACTGGCTGCACACGGCGAAAGTGGATTTAACAGTCCCGCGAGATTATTATGAGAGCCTACCGGAGCAGACGCAGCAATTACTGCGGTGTCAGGTGGTGGATCAGTTGCCAGAGTATAAAGCCGAAACCTATATAAATTTCAAGTACTAGCACCGATAGCGATTTTCAATTGGGTGCAATACAGGTCTTTTGTGGGGGCACGATAACATCGTGCCCTTAATTGTGATGTCTGCAACTGTTCACCGCTATATTTCACAACACAGACATACAGTGAACCAAAGATAGAGGATGAGTGCGACAAGATTTGGCAATGTTTATTATCCATCCTCATATTTAGGGCAGTACCGCCTAAGCCTGTTGGCGATTTTTGCACGGTACTCGCAAGGAGCTACGATGTCTCAAAATGAGCCGACGCCGGAAGCGGCGATTAAAACGAGAACCTATACGAATCCGGTCTATAAGGGCTATTTCGCCGATCCCTTCGTTTGGGAACACCAGGGTGTATATTATGCGATCGGCACGGGTGCAGCGGAAGCAAAAGGACAGATGGACGAAATTGCGGAGGCAACACACACCCAATCCACCGAGGAAGTGCGTGTCTTTCCCCTCCTCTACTCTCAGGACTTTGTAAACTGGCAAAGTGCTGATAACGCACTGCCGCGACCCGACCCTGCTCTGGGCAATAACTACTGGGCACCCGAAATCGCTTACTGCGAAGGCACATTCTACCTCTACTACTCGGTGGGGCATGAGGACAAGAATCATCAGTTGCGCGTCGCTACCAGCCATGAGCCACTAGGCCCTTATCAGGACGTTGGAGGAGAGCCACTCGTTGACCGAAAGTCCTGTCCCTTTGCCATTGATCCACATGCCTTTCAGGATGATGACGGGCAGTGGTATCTCTTCTGGGCGCGAGATTTTCTGGATACAGAGGGGGGGGTGCGTGCTGGCACGGCACTGATGGTAGAGCGCCTGGAAGGCATGACGAAGCTAGCGGGGGAAGGGAGAGTGGTTCTGCGTGCCCGTCATGATTGGCAACGGTTTCTAGCCAACCGCCCGATGTATAGTGGAATTTATGATTGGCACACATTGGAAGGCCCGTGTGTTCGCAAACATGCAGGTCGTTACTACTGCTTTTACAGTGGTGGGCGCTGGGAGACTGAAAACTACGGCGTGGATTATGGAGTTGCCGACAATGTACTTGGCCCTTATTCCGATGCGGGTAACGAAGCTGGCCCACGGGTGCTGCGCTCGCTTCCCGGTCGTGTTCTCGGCCCTGGCCATAACTCAATCGTTCTCGGCCCAGACGGTCAGACAGAGTACATTGTTTACCATGCCTGGGATATCAACATGGAAGCACGGCGGATGTGCGTAGATCAACTGATCTGGACGCCTTCTGGGCCGCGTTGCGATGGCCCGACCTGGACGCCACAGACTCTCGTCAGTAACCTCATAACAAGTGTCGAGCCGATTGAGGATCTGCCGTAGCACCAATTCGGGTCATCGTTATCAAAAAGCGATCGCCCCAGAGGCACCAGCGAAACGGATCGCTATCAATCTCTGGAGCGATTCTGAGTAGTAAGCTCTGTATGAAGGATTCCTTCCCCCTCCAAGGTTGGCATGGGAGGATTCACTTCAACGGTTAGGACATTGGCGGCATTGATGAAAACCGTCTGCTCTGCTGTCTGAATGACCCACCAGTTTTCTTTGAGAAAACGCCGTATCACCTGACGGTTGTCAGTACGAGTGCTGTCAGGCTCAACCGGAGAGGAAATATCGAAAGTCCGGCTTTGTCCATTAACAAAGTGAAATGTCATGGACAATGCTTCCGGCATCATAGGTTTTTGAGTGTGCATCATTTGACTCTCTCTTGCCGTGAGGATGTTATTCCCGACGCTCCTGATAATCTTCGGAAGACTTGGGGTCTAATTCCCATCGGCTATCATCACGCTCTTCCAAAATATCGTTAGTCCGGAGAAATACTTGGTCGTCATACTCGAGGCCGACAGCCGCTCCCAGTTCTTCGACAATACTCTGATCGGGAGTCGCAACTGTTCCCCCCACGGCCTCGTCACCAACCAAATGAGCCTGATCCCAACGAGCATCCACATCACCCCCCGTTAGTTCGGGGCCGGTTGCTGTATATTCGTCCATCCGGTTGTGCATCGTTCGTCCGCCGATTTCCAAACCCGGTTCTAAGGAAACACCTGTTCCATAAGATTCAGTGATTTCCTGAGGTAAATCAGAAATCATTGGCTCATCATTCTCTTCAACGGGTGTATCCGAAACCTTAATTGTTCTATCGGTTGTCTTGGCTTCGTTTGCTGTTTTGTTATTAATCTCACCCATAATCTTCCTATGAATCTTTTGAAGGCTTATAGATGCAACATATCTAAAAATAAGAGCGCCCAGAATCCTCAAATAGGAAGAGAAATAGCCTAATGGATTGTTTCCCTAGACGGGTTATTCATCACAGAAAGTCGGTGTGGAAGCCTCCTGTTTCCAGTGGTGGGAGGAAACGCCGCCCGTTGACTTGGGTAATAGGGAATAGTTAATCGGGAATTCTTACCCATTACCGTGAAATCCCCCGACTAAAGTGCGAGGCATGACCTTAACATTTCTTGAAGCTGTCTTAGAGATACCCAACTGCTCTATGGAGTCAAGCATCTGAACGGCTAAATCTCACATCCAGTAAACTGGGAAACAGACACAGCGTGATTCCATACATTTTTGTTTCACTAAATGCAAGAAACCAGCCCCTTCACTCCACAGCTAACCGCTGATGGCTCATTCACCTTCTTTTCTTCTGAATTTAGTGAATACTTTCACAGTACTCAAGGCGCAAAGGAAGAAGCGCTGATCAAATTTGTGGAGCCTTGCCAGATTGCACACAAAGCCCAACAACCTGTCGTGCGATTGCTGGATGTCTGTTATGGTCTAGGTTACAACAGCGCTGCTGCTTTAGAAGTCATTTGGGCAAATAATCCCAATTGCTACGTGGAACTGGTGGCTCTGGAATTAAACTTAATGGTGCCAAAAACCGCGATCGCTCATGATTTACTCAATATTTGGAATCCGCCTATCCCTCAAGAATTGGAAAATCTAGCAACCTCTCTGGAGGTTCAAACAAATCGACTCCATGCTCAACTGCTCCTCGGCGATGCTAGAGTAACCCTTCCACAGTTGCAGCAATCCCATTTTCAAGCGGATGCGATTTTTCTTGATCCCTTTTCTTCTCGCCGTTGTCCTCAGTTATGGACGGTTGAATTCTTCCAACATTTAGCTGGCTGCTGTACACCCACAGGCAGACTAGCCACATACTCCTGCGCCGCTTCTGTGCGGAGTGCGCTGATTGCGGCTGGGTTTAAAATTGGTTTCACCTTACCTTTGAAAGGTCGGCAACCGGGAACTGTAGCCAGTTGGAGTGATGCTGATTTGCCACCTTTGCCGTTGCGATCGCAAGAGCATTTGCAGACTCGTGCCGCTGTACCTTACCGCGACCCTCAGCTATGCGATCCAGCCTCTGTCATTTTGCAGCGTCGCCAAATCGAACAACAAGCGTCTTCTTTAGAACCAACATCTCGTTGGCAGAAGCGTTGGTCGAGGGATAGAACCTGAAGAGATTGAACCTGTTAACCAGCCAATTCTGAGTTCGTCTCGTCGAGCGAATCCTCTCTCTAGAGCTGAATTCTCTCTGTACGCTGAAAAATCTACCTCAACATCCATGAGGGGAAACAAAGAACGATTTTTAAAGCGTATCCGAAAATCTTGTTTAAGAAATCACTTTTGAGGGGTTCATCTATGTTTAACTTAGGATTTAAATCTTCTATCGAACTTTACACAATCTTTGCAATGGTGATTCGTTTGGGATTCCCTGTGTCCAAGTATTTAAAAATTTCAATAAATCTGTAAATAAAGAGGTATTACAGCTTAGAATACAGATCACTTGTGAGCAGCACTGCATCCGGCAGTCATAAAAACTCTAATTGCAGAAATAACTATTTTTGGGCATAATATAAAGCCTGTGCCCGTCCTAGATCATGTTGGATACATTAGGTGCTTCGGCGTTAGCCAGATCAGGAACAATGGGTTCCGATCTGATTTCCATGGATTCCGATCAACCCAAGATCCTCGTTGTTGACGATCATCCCTCTAGTCGGATGACGGCTGTAGCTCTTTTATCGGTTGAAGGCTACGAAGTAGTGGAGGCAGAAAGTGGACCGATTGCACTCAAGCGTGTAGTTGAGTGCAGCCCAGATTTAATTCTCCTGGATGTCATGATGCCAGGGATGGACGGGTATGAGGTATGTCGGCGTCTCAAGGAAGACGAACAAACTCGCCTGATTCCAGTTGTCTTTATCACCGCGCTCAATGATAAGCGATCGCGGATTATGGGCATAGAAGCTGGAGGCGATGATTTCTTAAGTAAACCGTTTGATCGCCTAGAGCTTGCCGCACGAGTCAAGTCCCTCGTCCGTCAAAAGCGCCTCAATGAAGATTTAGACCACGCCGAACAGGTTTTGTTCTCGATGGCCAGAGCGGTGGAAAGCCGCGACCCCAATACGGGCGACCACTGTGAGCGACTGGTCGCCATGGGCAAAGCCTTTGGGGAATACATCCAGCTACCCCGAACGGACATTCGGAATCTGATGTGGGGTGGCTATCTCCACGATATCGGCAAAGTGGGAATACCCGACGCCGTGCTGCTCAAAAAAGGGTCATTTACTCCCGAAGAACGGGAGATTATGAATAATCACGTCTTGATTGGCGAAAAAATCTGCAAGCCATTACGCTCGATGCGGGGTGTACTGCCGATTATTCGTTATCACCACGAACGCTGGGACGGGACGGGTTATCCGGATGGTTTAGAGGGGGAGGAAATTCCCTATCTGGCGCAAGTGTTTCAATTCATCGATATCTACGATGCTTTGACCAGTGAGCGTCCTTACAAACGAGCCTTTACGGTAGCAGAGGCTTTAGAAATTATGGCTCAGGAAACCCAACGAGGTTGGCGAAACCCTAAACTCTCCCAGCAATTTACGGAATTTATCCACGCCTCTCATCTAAGAGACTCAGCGCAATCCGGTCTTTCATTATGAAGCGAAGCGCCAGCCGCCAGTTGCTCCGTTGAATATCAGGGATACAAGATTTGTCTATGTTTCCTCTAACTGTTATCATCAGTGAGCAAAATTTTGAAAACTGATAGCTGAAAGCTGATAGTACATCATGGTTGCAGTAGCAATTCTAGCAGCAGGACGCGGGACGCGGATGAAATCTGACCTGCCTAAGGTCTGTCATACATTGGGTTCTCTGTCACTGGTTGAACGAGTGCTCAAAAGTTGTCTCTCATTGGCTCCCTCGCGACTCCTCGTGATTGTCGGCTATCAGAGTGAACGGGTCAAACAGTCTCTGGCAGCCTATTCAAATGTGGAGTTCGTCGAACAGACGGAGCAACTGGGAACCGGTCATGCGGTGCAACAACTCCTACCCCACCTCGACGGCTTTACAGACGACTTACTCATTTTGAACGGAGATGTTCCTCTGTTGCGATCGAGCACAATCAAACAGCTATTAGAAACCCATCAAGCGCATCAGAATGCTGCAACCCTCCTCACCGCCCACTTGCCCAATCCCCAAGGTTATGGGCGGGTTTTTTGTGACGATCAAAATTTGCTGAATCAGATTGTCGAGGATCGGGACTGCACACCCGATCAAAAGCAAAATTGCCGCATCAACGCGGGGATTTATTGCTTCAACTGGCCCCAACTGGCAAAAGCGCTGCCGAAATTAGAGGCGAATAATGACCAGCAGGAGTATTACCTGACCGATGTGGTCAATTTCTTGGAGCCGGTGATGGCGGTGGATGTGGAGGATTACCAGGAGATTAGCGGCATCAATGACCGCAAACAGCTTGCCCATGCTTATGAGATTCTGCAATCGCGGGTCAAAGATGCGTGGATGGAACGTGGTGTGACTTTAGTCAATCCAGCCAGCATTACGATTGATGACACCGTGGAATTGCAGCCCGATGTGACCATTGAACCCCAAACTCATCTGCGGGGAACAACTCACATTGGCTCTGGTAGCCGCATTGGCCCTGGTAGCTTAATTGAAAATAGCCAGTTGGGTGAGAATGTCACGGTGTTGTACTCGGTGGTGAGTGACACTGTGGTCAAAGATGGCACCCGAATTGGCCCCTATGCTCATCTGCGGGGTCATGTGGAAGTAGGGGAATCCTGCCGAGTGGGCAATTTTGTGGAATTGAAGAATACCACTTTGGGCGATCGCACGAATGTGGCTCACTTATCTTACTTGGGAGATGCACAACTAGGGAATAAAGTCAATATTGGTGCAGGTACGATTACGGCTAACTACGATGGAGTGAAGAAACATCGTACCCAAATTGGCGATCGCACAAAAACTGGCTCCAACAGTGTCCTGGTTGCACCCGTAACCTTAGGGCAAGATGTCACGATTGCCGCCGGTTCTACTGTAACTGACGATGTACCGGATGATTGCCTTGTGCTTGCGCGGGCAAGGCAGATTGTTAAACCCGGTTGGCGGTTAAAAACTCAAACCGAAAAATCATAAGCGTAGGGGCACGACAATGTCGTGCCCTCATCACCATTGTCAATCGATTGGGTGCTGCTTAACGGGTTTGTGCCTACAAACAGTAATCTTTCCATCCAGTTTGTTCATCACACCCCCAAGGGGAAACCCCTCTGTGATTAGCCGAGGGCTAGTTCGCTATTCGCGAGCGTACCTCTAGGCTAATGCCTAACCCCGCTAGCCTGAACGGTATCCATCACAAAATTTCGCAGCACACCGAACACGGCGGGGATCACAATATGTCCCATGTCAAATTCCTGATACTCCACGCTGACACCCGCCGCTTTTAGAGTTTCTCTGGCACTTTGAGCGGAACTCAGAGGCACCATCTGGTCTTGCCTACCATGCACAATTAAGACGGGTGGGAAGGAATTTCCAGATATTGGCGTTGGCTTGGAGTGCAGATAGCCACTCATACAGATTAACCCGGCCAGAGGCAACGTTAGACCCACTTCCAGTGTCATTGCGCCACCTTGAGAAAATCCAGCTAACACAGTACGTGACAGGGGAACCCCAGTGCGATTCTCTAGAGACTTCAGCCAGTCTGTAAGCTGCTGCCGACTCGCCGTTAAGCCTGGATCATCCTGACTTCCTAGTTTGTACCACATCCTACCTCCATAGGGATGGGAGTAAGGAGCGTCGGGGAACAGAAACTGGTATTCGGGAAGAGCGAACATGGGTGAAAAAGGTGCCAACTGTTGGGAGTTGCCCGTAAAGCCATGTAAGCAAACAACCAAGCCGACGGGTGTTTGACCCTTTGCCGGAGGAACTGAGATGAAATTTAAAGACAAGGACTGATCTCCAACAAATCCAACGAAGCTACCTCATTATTTTGGTAGGGTGGCGGTTGCCTTGCCATCACCAAGAAGGCGTAAGTTGTAAGAGTCTGGAGTGGCTTATTGTCAGTCGCCTAATTCAGGATGGGATCGTTGCGCCCCGGCTGTATCGAATAATACAGACTTTGTCTTGAGTTTTGACATCTGCCCCGATGAGGGAGTTAGAATAGATTGCTTTATCCTCCAGTGGATGAAGTAGAGAGAAAACAGCTAGACAAAACACTGAGTACGGAAGCCAAAGTTTTTAATTTTGAAATAATTTGCGAGAAATATCATGAAACTGACTAGAGTTTATTCTTGCCTCACTCTAGGTTTTTTGACAATATTTACTATAGGATGTTCTGCAAGTAATCCTAATAAAAACGTCGTGGATTTATCCACCAACTCTGCAAAAGCGGATGAACAACCCGTTGTAAAAAACCAAGACAATACAGCTAAAGAGTCAACAAAAAATACTGAGCAAGAGGCTTCTAGGGATATAGAGTATAGCCCAAGTAGTCCTGAGGACATCGAACAGGCTCAGGGGCAAGCTGGATTTATTGCATGGATTAGGTATGCCAACATTCCTTTTTGGGTTAGAAAAGAATTTTTCAATCAAGGATTAAACAAACGGTATAGTTTTTTGTTTAGAGATATACGGCCTTTGTATTTAAGAGGAGATTTTAACGGCGATCGCAAACCTGATATTGCTGTAATACTCAAAGATAAAACGCCTAAAAATAACGCTTTCTCAGTGATGGCAATTTTTCATGGTGGCACGAAAAAAGTAATTGTAATCGACGACCTGAATAAATTAGGTGCCGATGATATTTGGGAAGTTGTTTCTAGGGAAGAAAATCAATATGTCAGGATACCTGCGTCCGCCAAAGGAGAAGGTATTTCGATGGCAAAAGCCATGTCAGCTAGTCGATTGATCTATTGGGATGGAAATCAATATCAATCTGCTCAGACTAGCGATTAAGGTGGAAAGCTTTTTTGTGCGTTATGGTTCCGAGAGTGCGATCTCGTCAGGTTAAATTAAAACTCTTAAGCAGAATCCACAACAAAAATCCCCACCCTCCGAGGGCAGGGATGCTTCAATTTTCACTGACAAACCCTAAGACACAAAACCGATGAGCTCCTCATTTTGCCATTCCAAAGTGTCTCCAATTTGATGACCATCATGGTAGGCCGCAAGCAAAACTTGACTGGTTTTACCCCAGGCGATCGCACCCGTTGCATCCAGCGCGATCGCACCAAAATCTCGCCCATGTTCTTTGGCTTCTGTAAACGAACGCTGCATCGCCTCAACCAGGGATAACCCGTCGGTGACACGCACCACAATCCGCGCCGCCAAACACTCATCAATGATATCTTCCCCAATTCCCGTACAGCTTACCGCTGCATGGCGGGAGGCGTAATTGCCCGCAGGCATTGCCGAATCACTGACGCGACCAATCCGTTCAAAGCCTTTGCCACCCGTCGATGTCCCTACTGCCAAACGCCCCTGACTATCCAACACCACAACCCCAATCGTGCCGCGTCCATCTTCCGAAGCCGTCACCAGTTCTTTTTCGGCAACAACTCCCGCCATCTCCTTCTCAAAATTGCCCTGCCGTTCTAGCATCCACTCCTGCAACCGGAGGTCAGTCAAGGGATTATAAGTAGGAGTATTGAGTTCTCGCATCAATTCGCCTGACCCATAGTCCGAGAGTACGCGATCGGGGGAGCTTTGTAAGAACTCTGCCAAATTAATGGGATTTTGGACTCGCGAAACATTAATCACTCCGCTGAAGCGCTGGACACTCCCCTGCATCAACGACGCACTCATGCGGATTTGCCCATCCGATTGCAGCACTGAACCCGTCCCTGCATTAAAGCGAGGGTCATCCTCCAGCAATTGGCAGCCTAGTACCACAGCCTCAGCGGCATCAGCACCCGTTAACAATAAAGAGTACACCTCTTCAATAACTTTATAGAGCGACTTGCGGACAACATCAGCTCCCGCTTTGCCTTTAAGAGAACTACCAGCACCGCCGTGAATAATAAGTTTAGGTTGCATCTGTTCTGTATTAACTGTGAGCCATTGAAAGGTTAAGATTTTTACTTTAATCGCAAAGTATTCGTTGGGCGAGGCTGTCCTATTGCCCCAATCTTTGTGTCATGAGGCTTTGCAGCATCTTTTGAGGAATGACCTTAACTCGCTTTGGACTTACGCCTGCGACAGCGTTCTGAACAGTATTTCACCTCATCCCAACAATCCGCCCATTTTTTGCGCCAAGTGAAGGGAAGTCCGCAGACGGGACAAGTTTTCTGAGGCAGGTCAGATTTGGAACGCTGGCGTGCCATGCTAAGTTGGCGGTAAAATTACTGGTCTAATTGTAAAAAACTGTTAATCAATTTGTAAATAACGATGTAAATGCTGGATGCCAATCGCCTCGGCTTAGGGGCTGACGAAGCTAAGGGAGTGACCCTAGATGACATCCTCCAATCCGGATGGGGGAGAACTTGAAATGAAATTAGAGAACGTCAAGATTATCTTAGTCGAGCCAGCCGGTCCGTTGAATGTGGGTTCTGTGGCGCGGGTCATGAAGAATATGGGACTGCATCAATTGGTGTTAGTCAATCCTCAGTGCGACCCGTTAGGAATAGAGGCACGGCAGATGGCGGTTCATGGCGGGGATATTTTGGACGCTGCCCAGCAAGTGCCAACGCTACCAGATGCCTTAAAGGGGTGTCAACGTGCGATCGCCACCACAGCTCGTAGCCGTGCCCTACCCACGCCACTCGAACACCCTAGAACAGCACTGCCTTGGTTATTAGAACCAGGCATCACCTCGGCCTTAATTTTTGGTCGCGAAGACCGGGGATTGAGTAATGTTGAGCTCAACTACGCCCAGCGATTTGTCGGCATTCCTTCTAGTTCCGAATATGCTTCGTTAAACCTGGCCCAAGCTGTGGCGATTTGCTGTTACGAAATTTACCAAAGTACTCAAACATTATCCTCCCCTGTGCAAACGCTGAATCGAGTCCCCCCTCCCCACCCGGAAGAAACGGCTCCATCAGAAGTTTTGGAAGGTTACTATGAACACCTGGAAACGGTATTGTTAAAAATCGGATATCTTTATCCCCATACCGCTCAATCCCGCCTAGAAAAATTCCGGCGACTCTTGAATCGAGCAACGCCAACCCCAGCGGAGGTGACGATGCTTCGAGGAATTCTCCGTCAGATGGAATGGGCGCTCCAATCTCTACCAAAATCTGATGTTGGGGAGGATGACCCGTCTCAGGAGTCTTAAAATAGGCGGAACCTGATCAATTAAATGTTAAATTCAGTGGGTCAACAGTCTATAAAAGAAATTAGGTAGGTCGATGAAACAAACATGATAAGTTGTGTTCAGTTATACCTGCCTGCTTAGTGGTGTTGGAGGTGTGATTCGGTGGCAGCGTTTATAGGTAATAGAGGTCAGTCAGAAAATTCTCCAGTAGAACAACAAGAGCGGCGAATGCGATTGCGTCGTCGCCAGCGTCGAACCTTGCAAAAACAGATTTTTGAGCAGGAGGTACCTCCCCTACCCTCCCCCCAACCGCCTCAGCGGAGCTTTGGGCAGTCTATCCTGCGCCGATCGCCCACGGTGGCGAGGTCGACGCGACCTTATTTGGAGCCGCAAAGACCAGGGATTCCTCGACCCAAGAGGATACAGCCTAGCTCTTCCATCCATTCTTCTGTGCCGCCACTGCGACCGGTTTCTGCCATTAACCCTCAGCGACCGCCTACGACGCCTCAGGGATCAACGTTTCTACCCCATTCTGATCCCAGAGAATTCAGAACTCAAGCATCCGGATACCGCCGGGAAGAACAGGAAGCGAATTTAAGGGCGCGGCTGAATCCGTGGCAGGTTCAACCCAAAACCCCATCCGCCCCATCCCCCTTACCTAGGGTGGCAGGCCAAACGCCCAAATCTCTAGACGCGAACGTGGGGGCTAAAGGACGTGATGGCGCAAGCATACCAATCCGCCGGGAGGTTCGTGCAGAGGGTTCGGCGTTCTCACCGTTGAACTTTCTAAACAATTCGAGCAATCGTCGTCGGGAGCAGAACCCATCCCGAACGACAGCCAATGTCGCTGCCCCCATTCCAGAAGGGCAAACCAGTAACAGACGAGTTAGCGTTAAATCCGGCTCCCCAACCGCCAAAAGTCCAATCAAGGGAACAGCGAAGCGCCCGCCCAAACCAAAGCGTCCTGTACACCCGTTCGTTTATATCATTCGCCTGCTGATTCTAGGAATTGGGATTGGCGCGATCGCAGGGACACTGTTGTCGGCGTTACATCCAGCGACACAGGCGTCCGTTAAGGTCAATAATGACCCGGTTAAAACTCAAGTCAAAGAGACCCCCAGTCCTGTCAACCGGGTAACCCCCCTGGCGCTGAGTCAGGAAATCTTGCCGTTGAAATCCCAGCTACAAACCCTCGCCGCGAACAACCCTAAATTGCAACCGAGCGTCTTTATCGTTGACCTTGATACGGGAACTTATATCGACATCAATAGCCGCTCTCCCTTGCCTGCTGCGAGTACGATTAAGTTGCCCATTTTGGTGGCTTTATTTAAGGACGTTGATGAAGGCAAAATTCGCTTAGATGAAAGCTTAACCCTGCAATCGGAAATGATTGCCACGGGTTCGGGCAATTTGCAGTACCAAAAGCCAGGAGCCAAATTCACGGTTCTGGAGTTGGCTACGAAAATGATCACGATTAGTGATAATACGGCGACGAATATGCTCATCGCTCGCCTTGGGGGTATAGAGGCACTCAATCAACGCTTCCGTGCTTGGGGATTGACCACAACGGTTCTCCGTAATGTTTTACCAGATTTAGAGGGTACGAATACCGCTAGCCCTCAGGAACTTGCGGCTTTGATGGCCATGATCAATCAAGGGCAGCTAGTGTCGTTGCCATCGCGCGATCGCATTCTCAGTATCATGCAGAGCAATGAAATCAACTCTCTCCTGCCCCAAGGATTAGGGAGTGGTGCCATCATTGCCCATAAAACCGGCAACATTGGCGCATTGCTGGCGGATGTGGGCTTGGTGAATATGCCCAGTGGCAAGAGCTACATCATTTCCGTAATGGTGCAACGTCCCTTTAATGATGACAGTGCTCAAGAGCTGATTCGCAAGATTTCTCAAACGGCCTATCAGTATTTCAATCAACCTCAAGTCAGTCCGAGTACAAGCTCCATGCCTTCTGATACGACAGCAACCGGAAACCGTTCTGTTGCATTAGACCATTAGGGACTGCCTAAATATAATATCGCCAGGTTGCGTAAAGGCACGGAATCATGAGTTTTGACATGAGCAAGCGGAGCCTCAGAACTAGACCGAGTCGGAAAAAACTGGGTTCAATCAGACAACAAAAAAGATAAACCCTTCTCTACCCCTCTCTACCCTCCTCTCTGGGCGTCCTCTGCGCCTGGAGTGGTTCGTTAACAACCATCATTTCCAGCTCTTACACCAACTCACTCCCACCTCCAACCCATACTCCAAGACAAAATCAAGCCAAACTCGGTAACTCCGACGCCGTCAACTGATCCAGAGACTGCCAGATTTTAGGCAACAGAGCATCTAAACCCATTTGAGCCACCGCTGAAATCTGAAAAACAGGCACCTGAGTCAACTGATTCAACTGAATCGCCAAAGCCTCAGCCGTCTCTGCATCAACCGCATCAACCTTATTGAGAGCCAGAATTTGAGGACGGTCTGCTAACCCTCTACCATAAGCATGTAACTCCTGCTGAATCGTGTGATAATTGCCAATTGGGTCCTCCGCCGTCGCATCAATTAAATGCAGCAACAAACGAGTACGCTCAATGTGACGCAAGAAATCGTGCCCCAATCCCGTCCCCAGATGTGCCCCCTCAATTAACCCAGGAATATCCGCAAAAACAGTGCCATCCCCATTCGGTTTACGCACAACACCCAAATTCGGTACCAGGGTAGTAAAAGGGTAATCCGCAATCTTCGGTCGTGCGGCGGAAAGTGACGCAATCAAGGTAGACTTTCCGGCATTAGGCAGGCCAATAATACCCACCTCCGCCAACAGCTTCAACTCCATACGCAAGCGGCGATGTTCTCCCGGAAGCCCAGGTAAAGCATACTCCGGTGCTCGGTTGCGATTGCTTAAGAAATGCTGGTTCCCCAAGCCTCCCTTACCGCCTTTTGCCACACAAAACGTTTGTCCCGGTTCCACCAAATCTACCAGGACTTCATCCGTATCGGCATCATAGACCATCGTGCCGCAGGGAACTTGAATTGTGCGATCATTGCCATCTGCGCCAGTGCGATTATTGGGGCCTCCACGTCCGCCATTTTCGGCTTCAAATCGATGAGCATACCGAAAATCCAGCAGCGTTTGCAGGTTCTCTACCGCCCTTAAAAGGACATCACCACCGCGCCCGCCATTGCCGCCAGACGGCCCCCCCGCAGGCACATACTTCTCCCGCCGAAACGCAACGATTCCATCGCCGCCCTTCCCGGCTTCCACTTCCACTTCGGCTTGATCAATAAATTGCATAGTTCGTTCGTTGTGAAGGGTTACAGCTTGGCAGGCTAGCCAGTTGAAAGTTAAGGTTTGAACCTTAAACGTTCCATCTTCAACTGTTTAACTCCTGACTCTTTAACAATACGGCGAAATATCTTCACCGATGTCATCCGCCAGATAGGATAACGCCCGGAAGCGCAAACCGACTAATTGCTCATAGAGGGGATTAAGCTTGCACATCGGCGGAATGTGGACAATTTTGCGACCAAATAGCTTCACATCCCGTTCAAACGGACACTGCGGCGGAATCATTTTGCAGATAAATCGTGCCACTCGTGGGTCGTGCATTTCCATGCCATCTAACCACTTCCGTACCGGTTGCAGAACATCCGAATGGGGGTGAGGTGACATTCCCGGTTGCTGAGCCTTGTCATGCGCCAAGTCAGCCGACCGACTTACCAAACGGTCGTCGAACAGTGTAATCTCTAAGGCATCTAGTACGTCTACCTTCAACTCCAACGCCTGACAAAACTCTTGAAGCACACTCGCTTCCGTAGCGGAATATACGCCATCCGCCAACGCCACCATCACAGCCGTTCTTAAAAAATTCTCTGCCGTTGCCGTATTTTTACCCAAAGCCGCTACGAGTTCCTCAGATTTAATCGGCTCATCCAACGACGGCCAATCTGTACTCGGAGCGAGTTCCGCTTGAGCGATTTGTGTCAATATCTCTTGCTCTTCGGGGTCAAAATGACCATCTGCCCAAGCAACCGTGAATAAACCTCGTAACCAAGCGGTGATTTGCTCTTGTGTGTAAGGAGAGTGAGTAATACTCGTCATAACCATCTCAATTAAGGCTACGGAGGTTATTGTATTAGCAAATCTGGGGAACGTCTCTAACCAATGTAAACTAAGAGACTGAAAAACTCCTACTCCTGCTACTTTCGTGACCTTAAAAGAATTCGGACTTTTTTTATTGGCCATTTTTACGAGCGCCGCCGGACAATTGTGCCTGAAATTCGGGGCAATGCGACTAGGGAAAGTAAATGCGACCAATTGGCTGGGTCATCTTTTGGGTGTGTTCACAACGCCAGAACTATTGCTTGGTTTATGCTTCTACGCGATCGGAGCGTTGGCTTATATTTTACTGCTCACACGGGTTAATCTCAGCGTTGCTGGGCCATCTGCGGCTTTGATTTACGTCTTTTCGGTCATGATGGGCTACTTTATCTTTCGAGAAGCGATTCCCTTGAGTCGGTCTATCGGCTTAGGTTTGATTATCTGTGGCGTCCTGTTGGTGATTTGGCAGAAATGATCACAATGTTCAGCCTAAAGACGGAGTTTTTTGGGATGTCATTTCTGATAATGGCAAGGACAAGACGCCATGGAGAATAAACCGAATCATGTGATTGAAAGTCGCCCACGATACATTCCTGGGTTTCGGTATTTCATCGTGGTCTTATTGCTGCTGGGAATATGTTTTCGATTTTACAATTTAGACCGAAAAAACTACTGGAATGACGAGGTTTACACCTCATTACGGATTTCTGGCTACACCAAAGCGGAGTTGCTAAAGCAAGTTACAAATCGTGCGATTGCCAGTCCAGAGTGGCAGAAGTATCAGCAATTCACGCCGGAAAAAAACTGGGGTAATGTACTCGATTCGCTGATTGAAGACGTTCATCCGCCGCTTTATATCCCGCTTGTCCGCCTTTGGGCGATGACGTTTGGTAGTTCCGTCTGGGTCATCCGCAGCTTATCAGCCGTCTTTAGTATTTTGGCATTTCCTTGTCTGTATTGGCTGTGTTTGGAACTGTTTGAGTCGCCACAAGTGGGATGGGTTGCGATCGCTCTCATGGCTATCTCCCCGTTTCACCTCCTGTATGCACAAGAAGCACGCCAATATAGCATGTGGACTTTCACTATTCTACTTTCTAGTGCCTCACTGTTGTGGGCGATGCGACACAAAAGCAAGTTAGGTTGGGTAATTTATGGAGCAACAGTAGCGCTAGGATTCTACACCCATTATTTCGCTCTATTCGTGCAGATTGCCCACGGCATTTATATCGCCGCCATTGAAGGCATTCGTCGCGGGAAAACCTTCATGGCTTACTTACTAGCCTGCTTTGGCGGTATACTGATCGGCCTGCCGTGGTTGCTCGTTGCCGAGAAGTTTGGGGGGGCAGAGTACACGGCTAGAAAAGTGCCTTTTTTTACGATTCCCCAACGCTGGGCACTCAATATTAGCTCCCTGTTTTTCGATGCTCAAATTGATTACCGCCAGCAACTTTTTGATGTTTGTTTTAATGATGGATTTCAGCTGCGTTGCAATGATGTGCAGCCTCAGTGGACAAGTTTATCCACCTACCTTGTTTTGCTGATTGTAATTTTAGTGGGATATTCTCTTTACTTTTTGTATCGCAAAGCCCCAAAGCGAGTCTGGATATTTGTCTTTTCTTTGATGGGTTCAGAAGTCCTATTTTTATTACTGCCCGACTTATTTTTTCGGGGGCAACGTTCGACTGTTGGTCGATACTTAATTCCGTGCTATATAGGAATTCAGATTGCTGTGGCTTACTTTTTTACAGTTAAAATCGCCTACCAATCTATTCAAGAATGGCAACAAAAATTATGGCGATTTATTTTAATTTTCTTAATTTCATTGGGAATTTTATCTTGTGCCATAAGTTCTCAAGCCGAGACATGGTGGATTAAATATAGTAGCTACTATGAACCTCAAGTCGGTAAAATTATCAATCGCTCAGTTGCTCCAGTTGTCGTTGTTGAAGACCCAATTCGTTTAATGGGTTTAAGCTATTTAGTCGCGCCTCAAGTCAAGTTTCAGCGAATAGATGCGAATAGCCCTGAAATTCCTAGCGGTTTCAGCGATACGTTTTTGTATCGACCGTCTCAACAATTACGACAAGAACTTGAGCAGAAGCAGCACTACAAACTACAACCGATTTACGAACAGGGGCATCTCTGGCGCATAGAAAATAGCCCATAGTCATTGCAGTTGATTGCATTTGAAAACCGTGATTAACTAACTGCGATCGCTCTCTATTGTTTGATTATCCGGCGGTAGCGCTCGCTTAAAAAACGCGACGAGTTCGCTTGAATCATTCACCACTGAAATTAATTCCCAACCCAAGTCACCCAGGTGATTCATGTTTCGCCAAATACCAGCGGATGTTTGATACTCCCCCTTGGGGTTAGCATAGACGGTTAGATACTCAAAGCGCTGCATCGTTTGTAGGTTCACGGCTGGGGTTAACTCCATCCTGATAAATCTGCGATCGCACGTTCCAATCCTGCAACCACCCGTGCCAAGCAATCATAGACCACTTTATCAGGGGTATCATCTAAAGTGTGATAATAGGGATAACGAAACGGAGCTGTATCCGTAATCATCAAACCTGGATAGCCCTGCTGCCAAAACGACCACTGGTCTGACCACCCCACGCCTGTAACAAAGCCCGGAAGCGCAGCACCCTCTGAGGGAAATTGGGTATGGCGGCGGAAAGAAGCAATCACCTCTCTCACCAATCTCCCAGAAGCCATATTGCCAATAAAGGCGATAAAGTTTCCCTGTAGTGGATAAAACGCCGAGAGGGGAGCAGGATAATTCTGGCTACCAATCTTGTCAGAGTAGTAACCCATTGTTTCCAGACTGAGCATGGCAACCACTTTTTCTTTGCGCTGTTTGCAGCGTTTGGCATAAACTAAACTACCCATATTTTCTGTCCAGAAAAAGGGAGGTTCTTCATTGACAAACTCGACAAACCGTAAGGTACGGGAAGGTTTTTTACCCGCAAACAGACGCGCCCACTCCAATGTCGCGACAGCACCCGTACCATTATCGTTTGCCCCAGGACTACCAAACACCGAGTCATAGTGACCACCCACAATCACAATTTCATTGGCTCGGTCAGTACCCGGAATTTCGACTTCAAGATTGTAGTAAGTTTGGTTGTCAACAGTATATCCCTGCTGTTGCACTGGATATCCCGTCGTAGCCAAGGAGGATTTGAGGAAATCCGCCGCCGCTGTCAAACTTTTGTAGGTTAGGTAATTCCGTTGTCCAATTTCACCAGCCAGCTTCTCCAAATCTTGTCTCAAGGCGTTTCGTAGCGCCACTTCCTTTGGAGTCAACGACGGCAACGAGTCCCGAAAGCTTTCTCCTGGCATCTGAATCATGGCAAACCATCCCCAGCTAATGAGAATACTCAAAATAATAGCGAGAATCGTTAACCGAAGCAGTGCAGCTCGACTCACCCATTGCAGGCGCACCAGCAGATTTTTAGGTGTCTCACGCATCTTTTTTGGGAATGGACTTGGTCAGCAGCATTCTCATCCATACTGGCAGATTGATGATAGCGCCAGCAGCAACTCCACATACAGCAAAACTGCCTTATGTCATGCTGATTTAAAAGAGTTCGGGTGCATAGCGGGTTGATTAAAAAACTTATTTTTGAGGCATAAATTATGAGTCAAAGTTACTTAGATGTCGCACGACAAGGCAGGAATGGTTGGTGGCGTTATCTGTTAGGAATATTCTTTATTCTCTTCCTCTGGCTGGTTGTCGGAAGTATTGTTTTATTAATTGTTGGCAGTATCCTCTTAACTATCCATCTTAATCAAAGTGGATTGAATTCTGAAGCCTTGCAGCAGCCGTCTCAGCAGCAATTACTATCGTTTTTAAAAACTCCTTCTGTCGGAGCTTATGTCACTGTCAATATTCCTTTTATCTTTTTCGGGTTAGCTATATTTTTAGTGGTTATCGGGTTGCACCGACGCCCATTCCGTACCCTCATTAGTGCCGATAGCTCTGTTAATTTCCAACGCTTGTTCAGAGGATTTTTGGTTTGGTTTTTGATATCGACCATTCTCATCCCAGTGGACTATTTGCTAAATTCTCAAAACTATGTATTTTCTTTTAATCCAGGCCAGTGGTTTCTGCTCCTTCCCCTAGCTCTAGTACTTACCCCTCTCCAAACTTCAGCAGAAGAATTCTTTTTTCGGGGATATTTGCTTCAGGGATTAGGTCTACTTACCAGGCAACGGTTTGTACTGATTATTGTGAGTTCCCTTCTATTTGCAGTTCCACATTTTGCGAACCCAGAAATGCAACGAGGAGCCGTGTGGCTAGCCCTGCTCTATTTTGCATTTGGTGTGTTTTTGACTGTCATCACGTTAAAAGACAATAGACTAGAGTTAGCCTTAGGTGTCCACGCGGCTAATAATCTCCGTGTTTTGTTTATCAGTACCAAAGATTCTGCGCTTCCTGCTCCTGCAATATGGATCTTGAATGATCCAGGTGATCCAAGGCTAGATTTAGTTTTCTTTCTGATACAGAGTGCAATATTTTATTATGTGTTCTTTGGTAGACAAAAAAGCCATATCTAATAATTATTAGAGGCCAATAAAATGATTAGATTGAATCATTGGTTAGCTACACTAGGATTAACCGCACTAGGATTTTTTCTCCTAACATCTCCTCGTCTAGGTTTCTCTCAAACTGACCTTAATGCTCAGCTACGGCAAGCGTTATGCAGCCAAAATTGGGGACAAGCGATCGAAATTCTCGATCAGATGAAGAGTGCGGCAGACCCTCAATATAGATCGCAAATCAATCTGTACCGTGCGCGAGTACAAGTTTTAGCTAGGGAAAACGTTAAGCTTTCTAAATCCATAGATAATTGTTCCGCTCCATCTCCACCAAGTTCCGCTCCATCTCCACCAAGCTCAGCTCCAACTAATCCCTCTATTCCTCCTACACCGAGCCGTGATATTCCCCCAGCGCCCAGCACGAATACACCTCTGGCACCGAGCAGTGATTTTGCCCCGTCAGTGCTCCCTAACCTTCCCCCTCCACCTCCTCTGTAAGGGGCAATATGAGGAAAACAGTGCTGTATCATAGGCCAGGAGGCTACTCCGTTCATGATTGGGGTAGTCTGTGAGTCAATGGCACCAAAACCCGCGATCGCCTCTGTATCAAGTTGCCGAGCATTTAGAGTTGAGCCAACAATTTGCTAAACTTCAGCTTCTAGAGCTTAGATCAAAACAGGTTGAACTTTGGAATTAAGTAGGGACGATGGCAGCGCAGGAAATGCAGGGTCAACAGAGCATCCATCCGAGAGACTGGTCATGGCCATTCTGGCCTACTGTGCCACTCTATCCCTACGGCAGGCGGCGAACACTCCGCACAGAAGTGGTGAAGGACACCGTTTGGACGTTCGACCAGTTACAGGGCATCCTCTATGTTGTGGTGCCGATTCGCATGAGTGTCGTGAAGCTCGAAGCTGGGGGGCTTCTCGTTTATGCACCGATCGCACCTACAAGGGAGTGTATCCGGCTCGTCCAAGAGTTGGCCGATCAGCATGGCGATATTAAATACGTTATCTTACCCACCGTCTCTGGTATTGAACACAAGGTCTTTGTCGGCCCCTTTGCTAGGCGATTTCCGAACGCACAAGTCTTTGTCGCCCCCAACCAATGGAGTTTTCCGCTGAATCTTCCCTTGAGTTGGCTCGGCTTACCTCACAAACGCACTCATCGACTGCCAGATGAGTGCAGCAAAACCCCCTTTGCCTCCGAGTTTGAGTACGCCATACTCGGCCCCATCGAACTAGGGCCGGGGCGGTTTGAGGAAGTGGCATTTTTCCATAAGCGATCGCGCACGTTGCTCGTCACCGATTCTGTACTTTCCGTGCCGGAAGAACCACCTGCGATCATCCAACTTGACCCGTACCCCTTGCTGTTCCATGCCAAAGACCATGTGTTCGACATCGTTGAGGACACTCAGGCAAACCGCCGTAAGGGATGGCAGCGTATCTCACTGTTTGCCTTTTACTTCCGACCCAGTGCGTTGAATGTGGTCAAAATGGGCCAATCCATTCGCGATGCCCTCAAAGCGCCAGAGCGGTCAAAGAAGGCATATTTCGGTTGGTTTCCGTTCCAATGGAAGGATGGCTGGGATCGCTCATTCGATGCCCTGCGAGGGGGTGGGCGTTTGTTTGTGGCACCAATTTTGCAGACTCTTATTCTCAACCGGGCACCCAAGGAAACCCTCGACTGGGCCAATCAAGTCGCGAGTTGGAATTTCCAACGGATTATTCCCTGTCACTTTGACTCGCCGATTGAGATTAACCCCTATCAGTTCCGTCAGGCGTTCGCTTTCCTGGAGAAAAAAACCTCCGTAGGTGAGGGCTTAACAGGGAGTGGAACTCACCCCTTACCAGAGGAAGACTTTGAACTCCTGAGAGAACTTGATGAGAAACTGAACCGATTTCGTATTACGCCGCCCCCCCAGGAAAAGGTATGATATCTAATCCTTGGGTATCCTAAATAGTAGGTTGTTTTAACGCAGAGTTACCCAGAGGGTCGCAGAGTTTTTGCGGTTAAGATGTTAGCCTCTAACGGAACTTCGGCTTAGTAGAAAAGTAGCTCGATGAATTCTTCAGAATCGCGAGGCGGTGAGCTTCACATCGGCATATTTCCAAGCTTTCTCAAAGCGCTGTTGTACTTCTTGGGCTTCCTTGGTCTTTCCCTGTACCTGTAGGCTTTGTGCTAGTCCGTACAGTGACCAGCCATTATTAGGATAAATCTTTAAGTCTTCTCGATACATTTGCTCTGCCTCAGCTTTTCGGCCCACTTCTAGCAATATGGCTCCTAAAGACTGTCGCACTGGAGAATACCACAGGGGAGGATCGCCTTTGAGGTCATCATCGAGTTGAATGGCTGTTTTTAAGTGAGCGATCGCTTGTTCATAATTCCCTTGCTTAGTTGCTAACTCCCCTGCCAACACTTGGGATGCATTCTGGAGAATCTTCAGGTTAACCTCCCAGAGTTTAGTTTTGTCTGGAGCCTTTTCGGCGGCGATCGCATTCAATTGTTCGAGTTCCCTGGCGGCTTTCTCCAGTTGACCTTTTGCCGTAAATGCCATACCCCGTGCATAGTGCCACACCCCTGTGGGATAGATAAGATCTACAGGGGGAGCTGGTTGTGCCAAAATTTTATCCCACATGCCAAACTTGGCGAAGGCATAAAGTGGAAGTGAGTAATAGTGTTGCATGGTGCCACCCCAAGGCTCCCGCATTGACTTGGTGTCTGTCATCATTGCCGTGTATCGAGCCGCCTGAATCGCTACTTTACTCTCTCCTGCCATCATAGCGGCGTACCAGAGGAAGTAGTGATTGTGTACCATATAGGCCATGCGATAGAAACCGGAGACGGAGCGCTGGGTGGCGTACTCTTCGTCAGTTGCAATGGCGCGTTGGTTAGCAACCACTGCGTCGTGATAGCGCCCAACCTGGATATAGATATGGGATGGCATGTGAAGCAGATGTGCACTGCCAGGGACTAGATGGGCGAGGCGATCGGCGGCGGCAACTCCCAGTTCATGTCGCTTGGCTTCTACAGCATGAATGTAGAAATGGTTAGCCCCTACATGGTTAGGATTGCGTTTTAAAACCGACTCCAGGGTGGCAAGGAGTTCGGGAGTTCCCAGGTTGGGTTTACCATCCTCTGTCCAGTAATTCCAAGGCATGGTATCCATGAGGCTTTCTGCAAACAGAGTTGCAGCATCCAGATCCTTTGGATAGCGCTGTTTCACCTCTCGCATGGCGTTGACATACGCAACGTCGAGCGCAGAACGATCTTCAACGGGCTTCGAGGAGTAGCGTTGTGCCAATGCCTGGATGTAAGCTTTTTCTTTGTCGCTAGTATTTTGGCTCAGCTTACTTGCTGTGTGAATCGCATTCCAAGCTTCGGGCACGGCCTCAGCATCCATACTCGCGTTGATATTGGGTCCCAGGACAAGGGCAACCCCCCAGTAACACATGGCGCAGTTGGGATCGAGCCTTGCGGCCTCAAGGAAGGAGCGTTTTGCCTCTGCGTGATTGAACCCGTAGGCGAGGATAAGTCCTTGGTCAAAGTAGCGCTGGGCAAGTGGGATATTTGTCGAAATGGGATGATGGTAGTTGCCAAGATTAGCAAACAGCCGTGCTGTGGGTTCGGTGGACTCGATAGGACTACCACCAGACTCGGTAGCGATTAGCTTGGTTGGTGCCCCTTGGGCAATTGCTGACTCTAACACTTGATGGGAGCTCGCTGATAGTCCAATTGTTACTATTAGAGCCAAAATGAATAAGATTCGGTACACTTATACTCCTTTTATGTCCCTTTCAAGTTAATTTTTATCGCCTTACCTCCTGTGGTTTTTTGTGGAAATAATGGCGAGGCGAAGCACTCTTTTATCCCTTCCTTCGCATCCAACCGAAGTATATCCCTAGTCACCCAGATTTCTCACCAACAGGCATAGAAGATGAGGGGGATGGAGGAGATAAACGTCTTCTCATCGCGTTTGCCACCCACCGCAATCCCCGTAATCTTCGAGTCTTTAAGGGCGATGATTGAAGGATGAAGTGGCGATCGCCGCAATCCCATACACCTGTATTCCTTGTTTTCGTAAGATTTGGGCAGCCGCACGAACTGTAGCCCCCGTGGTGTAAATATCATCAATTAATAGCACGGGTGAGTTTGGCAGATGTTTGTGAAAGCCCTTGCCCATCCTAAAAGCATCGGTAAGGTTTTGTTCTCGTGCTTGCGCCGATAGACCAAATTGAGCGTCAGTTTCACGGATTCGTTCTAAACCCAGGGGTTGATGTTTGTAACCCGTGAAATCGCCAAAATTTTGAGCAATTAATTCTGCCTGATTGTAACCGCGTTTTTTCAGCTTGAGGGGGTGTAAGGGAATAGGTACCACGGTCAGTTTTTGCACCCGACTAGCAACGGGTGATTTTAGCCAAGCTTGAGCTAACCAATGACCCAAGGGACGAGCCAATTGGGGTTGATTGTCGTATTTTAGGGCTGCGATCGCACGTTTCAAAACACCACCATAATTTCCCCAGACAAATACAGGTAATTCTCCTTTCCAGCACTCACCCGGTGTGGTAGTTTGACAGCGTTGCAATTGTCGCCGACAGGACGTACAAAACTCGCCTTCCGCAGGGCGATCGCACAAGGGACACTTAGGCTGGAGAAAGAGCGCCAATAGCCCATCTTTTAGCCTTTCAATTGGCGTAGACATCGTGAATTCGTCCTAAGTCATAAGTGAGTTATTCGTTGACTACACCTACAAGCCCAAACTCTCCTGTGAGGAAGTGGAGTGACTCCAGCCCACTGTTTTCCTACAGTCATGTTCATGCGGGTTCAATAGAGGTTTTTGTGGGGGCACGATATTATTGTGCCCGTAGGATGTAGTGTATCTAACTCAAAACAACAATAGGACTTGTCTATAAAGTCCAAAATGTTTTAGCGTCTAATCTGAGCAAGGCTGCTCAAAAAACGAATGGCGAATTACCCATTGACTAGAATGACATGGCTTCCGGAGGAGCAATACCCGCTCCAGCTTTTACACCAGTTTGGCCCGATTGTAACCCCGGTTTATTGGTCTTTCCTGTACGCTCCGTTTTAGGAGAGGGTGCTGCCTGAGAAGAACCGGCGGGTTCAGGTGTAACCGATATCCCCGGAGAGGCTTGCTTGGACATTAAGCTGAGTCCACCTACAGCTCCCGCAATCAAAGCTGTGTAGCCGAGATACAGATGCATTGAATTGACTTGAAATTCGGGTACAGCGATGGAATTATGCCAGGAGGGAACAACCGCTTTTGACAAATCGGGTTCTGGGATAGAAGCGATTAGCGCCGCACCATTCAAACCCAAAGCATGAGCCATTCGACGAATAAAGCCGCGAACATACACATCCTCTGGCAACTCCTCAATGTGACCTGATTCTAGGGCCACAATGTGATGGGGTGGTACAAGGGTTTGGTTATGAAGTTGTTCAAGACTGAGCGATCGCGCTAAACGCGCCTCTAACAATTGTTGGCCCACTTTACGTAGCATCTCTCCCCGTTCTTGTGCTACTTTTCGGGCAGTCATTTCTGCCTTTGTGAATTTTTTGGGCAGCTTAGGCTCACCTGCCGGTTTATTGTTGAAGTTGAAGGGTTGGGTTGCTTCTTCTAAGGTTGCTTCTTCCTGCAAGTTTTCCCCCCAAGAATTATCCTCTACTCTCTGAGCAGCATCAGACTGCTCAGAGCCGGCTTGATGGATGTCTTGGGTAGACACGGGTATAACATTATACTGTTTGATCACCTGCTGGAAGGTCAACCGCACAGCCTCTCGCCCCACTGCCTTAACTAAAATTTGAGCGGTGCTAGACGCCTCGCCTAACATCGTTTGTAACCCAGCCATTGTGCGGCGGTAAACTTCGCTATTGATCAGTTCAGCTTCTATTTGATTGAGAATCAACCGCAATCCTTCCTGAGAAATTTCAATGGTCTGGTTGTCGATAACACCGTTACCATACGTAGGTTGCATTACCATAACTTTCTCTTGTTCCGTGCTTGAGTAAAACTACTTTTTCTTGAGCAACACAAGGGTGAGATAGGGGTGTAATCATGCCACCCACAGCAGTTGCCGATGAATAGACGAGGGGTTAGGCTATCTGAGTATTCTTTTCGGCAAGCTAGGTACGAATCCGGATATTTATATCAAAAATGAGCCTATGGGATAAGCCTTTCGACGATTGCCTAGATTGGGGCAGCGCCTATGCTCTGAAACGTAGCTCCTGCGATTGGGGACAGCTCATCGCTCAACTTGCATCTGTACCATCTATATAAGAGACATCTTCGATAATTAACCTCAAAGCCTTGTATTAAGGTGGCTGAATCTGAAGTTCCGGAGATGTCTAAGATGTAGGAAATCAGTGTAAAAATTTATGGTTGGATAGGAATTTATATACATCAAGATAGATGCCAAGTTTGTCAACCTTTCGATTCGGAAGGGAGAATAAGAAACTGCGCTCAAGAATAAGTGCAATCAGAGCAATGGTTTATGATGAGCAAACCCTACTCCTTAAATTCTCAAATATTGAGAGTTTTCTGTGCAATAGTTCTTACTCCTGTATTTCGTAGAAATGAAGTATGGTAGTTCACTACACAACCTAGAGCATGGCACAGTTATTATTAGTTACAAGTCAGAGCGGATTAAATGTCAGGATTTGCAGGAAATTCGGGCACAGGCACGGGAGTTCAGTCTTACCAATGCACGCCTGATTTTAACCCTCGACCACAACTGAATGCAGCCATTGTAATCACTTTTTGGGGTTATTTTAAAAAGCTTGAGCGCTACGAACCCCTAGCCCTAAAAGCTTTCTAGGAATCTAATATTGCTCGTGAGCCTGAATGCAACAATGGGCGGTGTCCTAATGGGTAGCCTGTCATTGCCTAAAAATCAAAAACCACCTCATACATTGAAGTGTGAGGTGGTCTTGAGAGAATTACCAGTGGAGCCTACGGGAATTGAACCCGTGTCCGCCCTGGGTATTGACCTCCCGTTCATTCACAGGCTTAGCCCATCTGACCCTCTGGGCGGGAACCATCCATTATCCCGGATGACAGGATGCTTTGGTGAAGTCTTTGCCAATAAACCGACCAAAGGCAGTTTACTAGCGCATCCGTTGGGGTTTGTCCATAGTCCTTAACGGAGTCAAACTATAGACGAGCGTACCTTTGTTAGAGGATTTTAAGCAGCGACAGCTACACGCTCAAACTTAACGATGTTATTCGCAGTTACTTTTTTGTTTGAGCCCGGTATTAACGAGAGAAGACTCACTCTCGACCTGTATCACGGGGCAGCTTTCGCCAACACGTCGAAACCTTTAAGGCCCCATGTCTTATATTCCTCCATTATAGTCCTTGATTGTAGTCAGCGTCACTAGAGTTTAGCTGAGAGAAGTCGTAATGACCCTACTTTGGTGGGAGTAATTAGGTGCAGGTACATAAAGTGAAAATGACTTAATTACCCAAAAGCCATTTTGCTGACTAAGGATTCATGTAAAAATAACTAGGACAACTTATCCCTCTTTTGTCACTCTGGTCAGAGTAAAATATTTTTGCTCCTGTGATTCTATCCATCCGGAACATAAGCTAGGATAATTTCTCGCTCTTTTAAAGCCAGCTTTATTAACTCAATTCGTTGTTGTCTCACCGTTTCTATATCCCAAGGCGAGTTGGCGAGATGCAGGATGTAACGATTGTGAGCTTTCTAGTCCTACGGCTCTCGCAATTGCAGGCAAAGATTTTCTTTTGATTTCTGAAATCATCCCTAAATGCAGGAACTTGAAACATTGTCATCGCTCCTCACTTCTGGAAACAGATTCTGGTAGACAGCACAGTACTGATCCACAAAGGAAACGGTAGCGTGAAGCGGAGCTAGCGCGTTAGCGCCTCGCATCTCTGGGTAAGTTCATGGCAAACTCCCATCTGGCAGGCGTTCTATTGGTCTTCTCTAATTTTAGTCTGACCAGAGTGACAAAAGAGGGTTAGCAATAGTTATCGTTCTCGACTCTGGAAGTTAAAACTCCAAGAATTTGCCGACGAGATTCAGAAAACGATTCATGTCTGCCATTTTCCTCCCGGAACAAGTAAATGGAATAAAATCGAGCATCGCTTGTTTTGCCACATTACTCAAAATTGGCGTGGTAGACCTTTAACTAGTTTGCAAGTCATGATTAATCTAATTCGCCATACTACCACCCAACAAGGATTACAAGTGGAAGCTAGGTTAGATGAAAATCGCTACGTTCCAGGTATCAAAGTTACAGACCAATAATTTAAGGCTATTGCCATTGAGCGCAACTCTTTTCGTGGTGAATGGAACTAGTTTTTCCATCTTAGTCATGGGTTGTATATACGGTAATCTATTACCCAAAACTTTCCAGTTTTAGGGTTGACATATATACAGCTTATTAACCCACTTTCCGCACCCTCTACTGTCACAATCGGCTTTCACGGAATTGTGGAAACTCAATTAGTCACTTTTTATACACAGAAGTCAGAAATTGGGCTTGCGATCGCAAGCCCAATTTCGCCAAACTCCCAAAATTCGTAGTGTGACACTTCAGGGTGCGGAAGGTGGGTATTAATCCTATACCGTCGTGCGAGTACGCGCGCCCGCTGCGCTATCGGATAACACCATGTTCATTACCGCTATATTGCCAGCGAGTTAATTCTATTTTTTCAGAATATCTTTTATAGATTCCTTGACAATCACGCTCGGTAGCCAAAACTGCATAAGTGGCTCTTTTAAAACCTTGCAGTTATTCTGCTTTTCACGAGCCTTCTGCCAAACCTCCTCCTAATCCACGCAGGATTACAACCAACTGCCCACCAAAACATAAGGTGCCCAAAAGCGGGGATGCTGATATTTATTCTGGTCTTTGAGAAACGCCACCTGGGTTCGACGCAGAGCTGAAGCTCTGCTGATTCCCGGTTCGCCCAAATATTTATAGAGTTCTTGGGAAAATAGCACACTGGAGTCATCAGCCAGACTCCACAAACCCGCGATCACGCTGCGTGCACCGACCTGTACGGCTGTTCCGGCAATCCCCAGAACGGCGCGATCGTTTCCGTTGGCTGTCTTACAAGCACTGAGAACCAATAATTCCACGGCGTCTTCCCGACGTTGTCCGCGTGTGCGGAATAATTCACTCAACTGGTCTACGTAAATCGCGCCATCTGCAACCAGTAAATAAGTCCTCTCCCGCGTCGCCCCAAACTGACCATGAGTTGCTAGGTGAACAACCTGGTAATTGTTGGAAGTCATCGCTTGCTGGAAATTTTCCCCAGTAAATGCCTGGTCGAGGATAAACTTAACGGGGACTTTGGCTTCATTAATTGCATCCAGTTCCCGTTTGACATTTTGCAGTTTGCTATAGGTGTTCTCAAACTGTTTCGGCGGATCAGTCAGACCGGCTGCCAGTACCTTCATGTTTTGACGCAGGAGGGGTTCAGGGTCGCGCACCTCTAGACCTAAAGCCAAGGAAACGGCATATTTCTCTACGAGATAGCGTTCTCCATCGTAAAGAGCCGCCATGGGAATCGTTCGTAGGGAACCATCCAAGACGAAGATCAGGGTTTTGATGCCGCCCGCTTCCAGGCGATCGCTAAACGGTGCAATCAGCCAGTCATAAACGATTTTACCAGCCTTTTTCACCGGCTGATCAAAGGGACTCTCGGTTTCCAGAATGGTTCTGAATTGTTTTATTGTCTTGGCAACGCTATCCCTAGAGATTTCAGTGGAGGAGCGATATAGCTGGTCTTCCTTGGGTAGTTTAACCATGACTTCCAATCGGTTGTCTAGGATGATTGGGTAAATCACGGCAGTTTGTGAGTCTTTTTGATCAATAATGCGATCAATTTCTAGTCTTTTCTCCTCACAGGCTTGTTGTAAGAAGTTTTGCAGTTGTGTGACTTGTAGCGCTTCTAACACCTCACGAGCTTTTTGCAGATTTTGCTGAGGGGGTTCAACCTCACGAGATGGAGGAGTCAACAGCAAGTCTACAAATTGGCGATAAACGGGTTCTACACTATCTCGGAAGGAAAACTGCACATCTGGATTGGTGGCGACTAAATCAGCACGGAGCGATCGCGACCTTCCAAAGGCTTCATCATAAGCCGAATCTGGTTAATGATGAGGAAGGCGAGGAGGCTCAGAATATCTCCTACTCTCGCCCACACAGATGATGAAATGCTTTACCGCTCTCCAGAACACCCTGAGGCAGAGAACCCAGACGGATGGGGGTAGCCGCTGCAACCCCGGCACTGAGTTCCATCGGGAAACTGAAAACTATTGGCTGTGGTTGCTAGAAATCGAACCCTTGATATCAAGTCTGGCATTCGAGCCAAAGATTATGCCATTAGGGACGCCATTTGCTAAATATCTGTCCCCTACTGAATTTGACTGAGAACAGTTTACGATTATCTTTTAGTATGCTCGGCGATTAACTCTTAGCCATTCACCCTTAGCGATGCCCCAACTCATTGAACAACCCAACCGCATTGAAGCAGCAGGCAACAAGCCCAAACTAATCGACGAATACATCGGTCGCGTATCCACCCAAACTTCAGCCGTCAGTATTGCCCATATGCGCTCTCCGAGTGGGTGGATGGAACCGGGACAACAGCCTGAATTTGACGAATTCACCGTTGTGATCAAAGGAATGCTGCACGTTGAATATGAGGGGGGCCAGATGGATGTTCAGGCAGGACAGGCTGTGATGACTCGAAAAGGTGAGTGGGTTCGTTACAGCACTCCTTCTCCAGAGGGCGCGGAGTATATTGCCGTTTGTTTACCAGCTTTTTCTCCTGACATCGTGCATCGCGATAGTTGAGTGATGAGTCACTCCATCTCTATCCTATTCTCCTACTCAGCTAATGGGAGGGTAAACCAGAAGGTTGACCCAACATTAGGACTACTGATAATACCAATCTCTCCACCGTGAGCGTTGATAATTTGGCGACATTGATACAAACCCAAACCAATGCCGGTTAAGTGCTTTGTATGCAGACCTCGAATGTAGAGTTTGAAGAGGCTGTTCTGTTGCTCTTGGCTCATACCTAACCCATTATCTTGCAGAGTACAGCAAATTTTTTTGTCTTCGATCCGGACTTGCAATCTTAGGTTCAGTCCCGGTGGATTGTGTTTTAAGGCATTGGTGAGCAAGTTTTCCAACACCCGTCGTACCTGAGTTGGATCAGCCTTGATCAAGGGGCAATTTGGCGGTAATTTTTGAGTCAGAGTGGCTTGGTTTTGAGCCAGCAGGGGCGAATAGTTGGTTATTAAATCCTGGCACAATTGAGTGAGCTGTATCGGTTGACGATGCAGTTCTAATTGACGCTCTTCATTGAAATGATCTTCTAAGAGGGAGTTGATTAAATTTAGCTGACGTTCGTTGCTTGTTATCATTCGTTCCAACAAAGGCCGAGAAAGGGTTACTGCATCTCCTGCTGATTTAGACAAATTGTTTAACACCATTGACATTCCCAGCAAAGAAGTGCGGAGGTCGTGAGAAACGGCTTGCAGGAATACATCTTTGAGTTGGTTGAGTTCCTGAAGTTCGGTCATTTTAGCTGTGAGTTCTTGGGTTCGCTCCTCTACCTGGGATTCCAAATGAGCCGCGAGGTCTGTAATCTGTCGATAGAGTTCTGCTTGCTGGATGGCAATTGCTACTTGTGTGGCGAGGGAAGTAAGCCACTCAATTTCCCACGATTGCCAATGACGTGGCTGGCTACATTGGTTAACGACTAACGCCCCATAGAGGTTATCTCCCACCCAAATGGGCACAGCGAGGATCGCTCCCACTTTATACTCGGCGTGGTAGGCGGCAATATTACAAGAACAAGGGATGGCTTTTGTATCCTCAATGGCAATAACGCGACCTTGGTTAAACCGCGATCGCCATTCTTGTAATGTTGCCTCATCCTCAACCACCATGCTGCGAAGCGAGGGGTAGCAGGGGTCTACCGATTCAGCAATCACGAGACCTTTTAACAGGGTTGAAGGTTTGAAGGTTTGAAGGTTTGAAGGTTGTTCGCCCAAGGCGTTTCCGAAGGGAAGGTTTTCCTCGGAACTTTCAACTTGGGCTACATCCTGGGATGAACTCCGGCGCGGTGCTAACAACTGACGCACGTTCAATTGTTGAGAAATCCCATCAATTTGACCAATGAAGACACGGTCAGCATTTAAAAATTCTCGCACTTCCGCGACAGTTGTGTTCAAAATTTGATCGAGATGGAGAGAACGCCGAATCCGTAGCGCCATCTCTCCTAACAAGCGCTGTCGTTCAGCGGCTTCGCTAACATGCTCGGCGGCGGCGCGGAGTTGATCTTCAACCCGTTGGCGCTCAGTAATATCCTGCACCGTCCCCCTAATACCGCCCCCGTAAATCTCCGATTGTTCGCAAACAATGCGTTCTGAACCATCCGGGCGTACAATTCGATAGTCAAGGCAGTAGGGCTTATTTTCTCGCAGAGCACCTCGAATCGCCTGTCCTACGCGATCGCGGTCTGCGGGATGAACCACTTGAAACAACGTTTCCCAAGTCGGCTCGAAGGCTTTGGGACTAAAACCAAAAAGGCGATAAAGTTCATCCGACCACTGCAATTTCTGCTGAGGTAAACAGGAGTTGTTGCACGTCTGGTAAAAATCCCAGTTTCCCAATTGTGCAAGGCGTTGAGCATTGGCTAGACTCGCTTCCCTCTCTTTAAGTAAATCCACGGCGCGGGCGCGTTCGGACTCAGCCGCCGCTAGGACTAAGGCTGTAATCGAGACGACGCCTATAAAGCCCTGTAAAAATAAAACCGCTTGTTTGATGTTCGTCTTTGCCACAAACGGACCAACTCCTTGCATGGCTCCCCAAATGGCAATCACACAAACAATTAAGGTTGCCATCACTGCACCTCGCTGAGTGAAGCGAATCGCGGCCCAGACAACGAAAGGAAAGGGAAGATATTCTAGGGGATATCGAGTCAAATCAACGGCTGATTTTAACGCGAACACCAACCAGCAAAGAGTAAACAATAGGGTAAAGCAAATAACAGCTTCAGCGAGAGTGGAGTTTTTTTTGCCCTCAGAAGGCGTGCCCCAAGCTAGGGCATGGGGAAGAACTGTAAAAGTTTTGTGGTTCCACAAATTCTTGCCCAATCCCAAAGGTTTCCCTTGTAAAATTTGGGCGATAGTCCATCTAACGTTCCCCAGCCAATGGCGACCCATCAACAGCAGGGGAGTGACCACTAAAATGCCCATGCCGTCTCCTACCCACAACGTCCACCAGTTTTCCTGCCACTGCTGAAGCCCAACGGTACCGCCCAAGCAACCAATCAGCGTACTGAGGCTCGCATTGATTAGGGTCGAACCCCAGGCTCCCCAAACCACTAGCTGTAGGACATCTTGCCGCCGTTTCAGGGAGGGGCGAAACTTCAGCCAACGCAAGACTTCGGCTCCAACTAAGGCTTGTAAGGTGATGCCGAATGCTAAGGCGAAAGCCATGGTTAAGGATACTTGTGGCTGGCACCAGAAGAATGACCCCAGTGCCACCCCCGGCCAGACACGCTGTCCTGCCAAGAGTAAACCGGCTAAGGCAATCCCTGCGGAAGGCCATAAGGGAGAAGCCTCTAAACCCAGCCCTAGAGAGGAGACGGTGAGGTACGCCGCACCATAGTAAGCAACCGCGAGCGCGCCGACTACGGCAACATATCGCCAGATGCGTCTTTGACTCAAGGGCATCAGGTTTGGTCCATTCATTTTGCTAAGACCCTAAAAATTCTGGTTCTCACTTGTGCTTTCCTTTGATAAATCACCTCTAAAAATAGCTTCGATCATTGCACAGTTCTCGACTTCCCCCAGGTGGATGAGACGTAGGACTTGTTAAATAAAGCTTTGACAAAGTTCTCCTTGAGAGTTCTACCTTGGGTTAAGTTTAATCACCCGATCGGGTGATTAAAGCGCCTTCAATTCAAGACAATTTATCTTTTTTCTGTCCGGATTTCTTGGAGTTTTGAGTTCGGCGTTACTCTCCTGTGCAAAAAGATGATTTTAGCTGCAATTTTTCCTGACCCTTCTGCCTTCTCTGAGAATTTACTATATAACTGCCTTGAATATAGAGTTTATAGATACGCTAATTTACGCTCCTAGGTAGGGTAAACCGCCCTTGGATGATCAATTCCGAACGGTTGGAGCTTCGTTGAGTATTTCTGGTTTTGAGAAAACAGCATTGCCTTTGAGCAAAAAGTTGAATAGTCAAACTTGCCCTTCTCAAGTTCGAGTATTTTCAATCATTCCGCCAGGTACCCTTACTATCGGGTTTTATAATAACTGAAGCACAAATTTTAGCCCCAAAAACCAAGAGCGGCCCCATCCGAGTGAGCGGCTCTTAGAAAAAAGAATTATAAATTTTTGGCGTTATTTTCTCATAAAACCCTGTAGCTTAGCCAGATGTCTTCATCCGCCACTCTCCTGCTTTGGAAAAATCAGTGAATTTAATTAACCAAATGATTTTTTAAGGCAAATCGTATCAGTTCAGCTCTGTTACTCGTTTCTGTTTTTCGTAAAAGACTGCTGACGTGCTTTTCCACTGTCCGAGGACTGCGGTACAGCTTCTTGCCAATTTCAACGTTGGATAAACCTATGGCCAGCAAAACTAACACTTCCTTTTCTCGCTCAGTCAACTCAATGGCGGTAGAATTGGGAGCGATCGCCTCCCCTGGCATCTTCTCTTGTGTCGATGGCGAGTCCCAATCAGATGGACGATCTGAGGCTTTCCGCGAGTCGGGGAAGGAAACTTTCCGATCCAGTTGGCGCTCCACAAGATTGCGGATAACCGCGCCCAATTCATCCATCTCAAAAGGCTTTGGCAGGTAAACATCACACCCTGATTCATAGCCCTCAATGCGTTCCTTCGTAGTCGCGCGTTCGGTTAAAAGCACAATCGGCAACAAGCGAAACGATGGTTGCTGACGAAGCCTTTTCACCAGCTCATAGCCGTCCATGCGGGGCATGTTGATATCCGTCACCAGTAGGTGAGGATGGTACTTTTCGATTTTCGAGAGAGCTTCCTGGCCATCTTCAGCTACGATGACTGAGTAGCCAGACATCTCTAGATAATCACTGACGGAAAGACGGGTTCCCAGGTTGTCATCTGCAACCAGGATAATCAATGGCATGGGGTACTGAATCTAAGAGCGAGTCTACTCTTACGCTAGGTCATATCTGGTTAACTCAGCAGAAACCTAAAAACTATTGTGTCTAGGTTCTCAATGCTAAAACTGTGCCCTAACTCAGTGTACAGCTACTACCTCCCAGATCTCATGATCCTGTGGGCAAAGTCGTATTACCTCAATTCTTCCTGAAGGTGGACAGTCCCCACTCTACGTAAAAAGGGGCTGAGCAAAGCGGATTTGGTATTATCCCACCTCTGAGAGCTAGGCGAAGGGTTTGTAGCGAGCGCTTTAGCGCTAAAGCGCTCACTACGAAGGGATATCAGTACCCCTCAAATCAACTGGCTGATACCTTTAAGCTGCTCGGTTGCCCCGGATTGCCTTCTAAGACAACACCTCGCTGGTTAGCTTGGAGATGACGCAACAGAATATAAATTGATTCAACCCGCTCCGGTGTTCCGATTTTTTGAGCCAACTCAGAAAGAGACAGGGGAGCATCTTCTGCCTGAAGTACCTGCATCACCTGTTTCTGCAAATCCAGAACAGCCGCCGCCGCTTTCTTGCCTGCTTCGACTCCAGGCTGATGGTAAGCGTTGATATTCACGAGGAAACCATAAAGACCCACTGCACGCTCGTACAAGGCAATCAGAGCGCCCACAGTGCGGGGATTGACTTGAGGAATCGTTACCGTGATCGAGTCCCGCAGATTCTCATACAGGGCTTGTCGAGTCCCCTGCAATAAACCCGATAGATAATCGCCTGAGGTTACTCCTGGTTCGACTTCCGGAGAGATTCCTTGTCGGTCTTCTAAAACTTCAATGAATGTGACAAAGAAATTAGCGACTCCCTCGCGCAACTGCTGCACGTAGGCGTGTTGGTCAGTTGAACCTTTGTTACCATAGACGGCAATTCCCTGATAGACAACATTGCCCTCCAAGTCTTTCTCCTTGCCCAGAGATTCCATCACCAACTGCTGTAAGTAGCGTGAGAAGAGGAGCAAGCTGTCCTTATAAGGTAAAACCACCATATCTTTCTCACCCTTGCCATTCCCGGCAAAGTACCAACAGAGAGCTAGCATGGCGGCTGGGTTGCCTTCGAGCTTGGGTATTCGGGTAACAGCATCCATCTCCTTGGCACCGTCAAGCATTTCACGGATGTCAATGCCTTGCAGCGCGGCGGGGAGGAGTCCCACGGCTGACAGTTCTGAGGTGCGCCCTCCCACCCAGTCGTACATAGGAAAGCTGGCTAGCCAACCTTCAGATTTAGCGAGTTGATCCAAGTTGCTGTCTGTGCCAGTGATTGCCACGGCATGGGACGCAAAGTTCAAATTCTTGGACTCGTAGACTTTTTTCACCTCAATCATGCCGTTACGGGTTTCCGGCGTGCCTCCAGACTTGGAGATAACGAGGACTAAGGTGCTATCGAGTTTGTCTTGCAGTTGAGCCATGACTTTATCAATACCAGCGGGATCGGTATTGTCAATAAAGTGAATGGCGAGTGCTGGAGAGACGGGGGCTAAGGCTTCAGCCACAAACTCAGGCCCTAAGGCAGAACCCCCAATGCCGATGGACAGGACATCGGTGAATTGGGACTTTCCAGAGGGATGGATGGCACCCGTCTGGATTTTTTCGGTGAAGTCTTCGATTTGTTTGAGGGTGTTGAGGATTTCGTCCCGCAGTTCTGGAGTTGGGGCTAAATCGGCGTCTCGTAGCCAGTAGTGACCGACCATGCGGTTTTCATCTGGGTTGGCGATGTCACCTTTCTCCAAAGCGTCCATATTTTGAAACGCCTTCTCAAATTTCGGTCGCAATGCCTCGACAAAAGCTTCATCAAAGCGCATACGACTGATATCGAGATAGAATTCCAACTCTTTATGGTAGAATAACCAGTCTTGGTAGCGTTGCCAAAGAGTAGCGGCGTCCATAAATTAATTGCTCTCAAACTTCGTGTCTTGCCAATCACAAGTTTAAGAGGACTCAAATATAGGGTTTGGGTAGAACGCGCAAAAATTTCACAATCTGACCGGTAACTTCAATCCCGACTAAGTAGTTGTCGATGGTAAATCTGTAAAAAATTGCATCAGAGCTGATTCGGTGCAGCTCTGGCAGGTCTTGAATTTGTTTGAGTCCGATGAACTGATCGAAGACGACGTGGCAAACCTGTTGGTAAGCCGCTGACTCTAAATTTTTGAGATCTTCTAAAAAGGATCGGGCATAGCGCACTTCTATGCTCACAAGGTGGGTGCTGGCTCCAAACTACAAATCTTGGTTGACAATCATCATCCGGTAATCTTAGGGAAACTGTAAGAATCGCAACGCCTGTTCACGGGTGAGCATATCCCCCGGTCTTACCGTTCGCATCGACTCTTGCATGGCGATGAGCATATACAGGTTATAGTAAAGCGGCTGAAGGACGAGCCAAGCCTCTTGCAAATTCTCATCAGAAAGTTGTTCGATTAGGTTAGGGAGCTGTTCAGTCAAAAGCAGTAATCTACCTCGAAGTAAATTCATCACACCCCCTAAGACGCCAACGCCTACCAAAGTCTTATCCCTAAAGAAAGACAGACAGTTGTTCATTATCGGGTTTTTTTGACAACTTTGGCGGCAATATTCGCATGATTTTAGCTTTTCCAGGCCATAGACTTAGGCATCTTCAGGATTGAGTTGCATCATCTCCCAGGTGGTATAAGTCCCAATGGGACTCCAAATCACGTAGGGCAGTAGTAACAAAGAAGCCCACCTTGAAATAGGCCAGACAAGTACTGCCAAGATAATGCCTATCACAGCACCAGCACCACCAATAATCGTACCTACCTTGAGGCTACGGAGTCTGAACATCACGGGTGTATAGGCGGTGGTAACTATTTCTAACAGAAAATATAAGCCCATCAACCACCAAGTGTTAGTCCTACCTGGGGCATTTTCCCAAACAATATAAGCTGACCAAGCCGCGCAAATATAAATAACAGTCCAGATAAAGGGAATGGCTGCTTCAAACGTTAGCCATCTCGGACGCTGTAGGCGGTTGAACCATCTAGCACCGTCGGGTGTAATTAATCCACCACCCAAAACTACTGTTAGAGCCACAGCCCCGATCACCATCCAAGATTTAATCATTCCCTTACCTTGTGCTCGTCGCTCATTGACTTTCCTGGTGAAGTCCGAACAAGCCTATAGGTTGATTGTCCCAAGTTCAAAGATTGAGGGAATCAGCCGTTGGTGTGAACAAGGATTTGTTAGGCTTTTGCGATCGCGCTTCACCAACAGCTTCAGATGTCTCGGCTATACTTGCCTAAAACGGGTATGACCCGAAAGATTACACGACCCGTCCACAGTGCGCTGAGATACTCGCCTAGCTTTCGTCAGCCGATGGAGAGTTTTCAAAAATGCCTAGATTTGACGAATCCTCCTGTTTTTGATTGTGGTCAAAATCTTGCTCCGACAACAAATCCTAATCAATTAGGACGAGAGCTGCTTATTAGTGTGATTAACAAGCGATTGGCACGATTAGGAGATAAGTACAAAAGTTTGTTTAATCCCGATGCGCTGGAGCTAATTTGTGAAAAGAGTGGAGGTGTAATGCGGGATTTGGTGCGGCTTGCTCGTACTGCCTGTGAGGTGGCTTTGAGGAGAAAATTAATTTATGTGGATTTGGATGCGGCTCAGGAAGCTGTACAAGAAGTTCGTTTAGGGAGAGATTCGCTGTTTAAGCGGGAATTGGTGCTGATTTTTTGGCTGAATAAGGTTGAGTTTTTAGATGAGTTTCGCAACCGTGCGCCAGATTTTTGGGATTGGCGGGGGAAGGTGGTGCAGTTTGAGGCGCGTCCCGTTTTCAATCCTTTGTTTTATCCTTATTTGGAGTGGCTGATTGCGGAGAATTCGTATCTCAAAATCAGTGGTGTGATGCAGGTGCAGCGCCAGGTGGATATTTTTCTGGATCAGATTTATGTGTCGTTACAAGCGGTACGGCGACAGCAGGTGACGGAAACCTCGGAGCGAGGGTATCGGGAATGGGAGGTGATGACTTCGCGGCATGTGGGTAAAGGGAGGCGTGGGGGTTCGGCGCTGGATGAGTTTGAGTTGCTGGATGAGTTTGAGCCGTTGGTGCCGGATTTTGTGCCCGATGCTGTTAGTACTAAGACGGTGACGCAAAAGGTTGATTTGTCGCAGGCGGTGCGGGAGAACCAGTACTGTGTGATTTTGGGTGCGCCAGGTGCGGGGAAGACGACGCTGTTGCGGTATCTGGCGCTGCATTTTGGCATGGCTAAGCGGGATGGGATGGAGTTCGTTGCAGGTGGTGAAGGGCAGGAGGAGTTGGGGAAATCTCTGTTGCCGATTTTCTTTCGCATTGCTGACTATGCGGAGCGGTTGGCTCAGGAACCGGATTTGAGTTTGTTGGACTATTTGCGGCAGTTTTATCGGCAGTGGGAAGCTTACTTTAAGACTGGGGCTGAGGCGATAACCTCTCCCCCAGATTTAGATCCCCCCCTGCCCTCCTCACTAAAGCTTCGGTTAAAAAGGGGGGAGCCAGAGAGGAATGCTCACCCCGATTTAGCTCCCTCCTTGCACTCTGAGGGGATATCCCCCCAACCCCCCTTATTAAGGGGGGAGCTGGAGTTAGAGGAGGGTATGCCGTTTAATTCACAAGGGGGGGAAGAGGCGGATATTCATCAATTGCTGTGTGAACAGATGCGCCAAGGGCAGTGCTTGATGCTGCTGGATGGGTTGGATGAGGTGTTTGAGCAAGAAAGCCGCAGGCTGATGCAGTTGGGTCAAGAGCAGGATGTGGCTAAGTTATGGAGTCTGCTAGCTGCTTGCTATGGCGACTGGGGTAAATATGAGCAGGCAATAGAGTATTGCCAACAGAGCCTTACCCTTTGTCAAAAGCTAGGCTTGGAGCAAGGCTCAGCTTGGAATTTTCGAGCAATTGCTAACAGCCAACGCTTACTAGCAAAAAATACCCCAGACACAGCAGAAGCCTCCAACTTACTCACCCAAGCCGAACAAAACATCCGTCCAGCCATCCAACTCAATACCGCAGGCGACTACAAAGAAAACCTCGCCTACGACTACACCGCCCTTGGCTTACTCTACTCAGAACGCCTACGCCTGTTAGCTCCCGACGACTCATCCCTACCCGAACAAATTGCCCAATTTGAAGCCTATTACAACACAGGCTTAACCTACCTCACCGAACTCGGAGAAACCGTAGATCGAGCCGATGAAACTCTCGACATGGCACGCGCCTATCTAGAAGTCAGTGCCCTAGAAAACCTCAATCAAGCAGAAGCACTCGCCCAAGAATCCCTGCAAATCTTCCAAGACTACAACCGTCGCAAACTAGAAGCAGCCGCCCGCAAACTCTTAGGCGAAATCTACCTAAAACGCGCCCAACGCAACCAAGCCAATGCTGAAGCGATCGCTCACCAATTCTTATCCGAGAGTCTGCAACTCTACCGCGAACTTGACCTAACCGAAAAAGCGGCTGAAGTCGAGCAGCTAATGCTGTTTTCAGGTGAATGAGCAACATTTGAGGGGACGACAATGTTCCCTACAGTTTAGCTAGCCTGCACGATCGCCCCTACCCGATCGCATCATCCCACGAGCGCAACAGCAACTGCAATCTCTCTATCAACGCCAGCGTTTGTTGATAAGCCACGCGATTCCCCTGTTCATGAAAATGTTTTGATGCCGCTTTCAGGTCAGACAAGGCAGCTTGTTGAAACCCTAATTCATGGTGAATGATACCCCGATTCACATAAGCTTCAGCACGGTTCGGATCGAGTTTTAGCGCTACCGTAAAGTCTCGAATGGCACTTGATAAATCACCCATTCGGTGACAGGCACAGGCTCGGTTGTAGAAAGCTCTGTGATTATTTGTATCTTGATTGATGGCTAAGGAAAAATCGGCGATCGCTCCGTCAAAGTTCCCCATCATTAGCCGTGCTAAACCGCGATCATTGTATATTTCCACCCGTTGTAGATTAGAAGTGCGATCGCTCTTATTTAAGGCTTGATTGTAATCTGCGATCGCTCCCTCAAAATCTTGCAGTTCAAAACGTGCCAATCCTCGATTATAGTAAGCCCGTAAATCATCCGGTTCTCGTTCTATAACCTGATTGTATTCAGAAATTGCACCTGCATAATTACTCAGGCGATGGTAAGCTAATCCTCGATTTAGATAGGCTTCTGTATTGTTATGATTGAGTGTTAGTGCTGCCGAACAATCTTCTGTTGCTTGGGCGTAATTTTCTAAGTGAATAAAAACTAAGCACCGATTACTGTAAGCATCAGCCAAGTCTGAATCTAACTCAATCGCTTGGGTAAAATCGTCTAAAGCTGGTTCGTATTGGTCGTTTTGAATTTGTTCTACTCCCAAGTTGAACCATTCCATAGCACTTCTAGGCACAATCGCTAAAGATTCGGCTTTCGTTTGTGCCGTTAAGGGTAAGATAAGCAGTACTGCTGCAATACCGAGGCTGAGAAAGATTCGGAAGAAGTGACTCATACTATTTAGCTATATAACAGTTAAAAATTGGGGACAATGCCAGTTATCTTCTCATTATCCAACCTCAGAATAAGTTGTCCTAGTTATTTTTACATGAATCCTATTAGTGAATATCTGCAAAGAATAGTTATATATAAGTTCGATTTTGCCCAGATTACCGGGAGTGTTCTGTCTCTAGAGCTATAAAAGAGCGTTATTTGATACAATCATGGCGATCGCTAAACGTACAGCTTGCCCCACAACCGAAAAACGCGCTGCCTCCGAAGCCGTTTCTTCCCACCGTAACAGGTGTTTCTGGAAGATTCCATCCGCTTCAGCTCGCTTCATAATCACTTTACCAATGACTTGCTTTTGAATTTCTTCTGTCGAAATGTTCTGTTGTTGCAAAAACTCGATGAGTCGCTCTACACTCTCCACACACTGCTCTGGTGCTTGGGACAAGATAATCCGTTGAATCTGAGTAACCACCTCTTGATATAACTGGCGTTTGCGATGGGTGGGTGATAAGGACGGAGGAGGTGGTGCTGGCAATGGGGGTAGCCGTTCGATCTGTAAATTTTGAGCCTCTTTGATTTCGAGTAAGTCTAGGAGGAGTTGGCGTCGAGTCAGAAAACGCTGCAACATTTCTGGATAGACTTGCACAATCCGCTGACTGATGAGCTTGGTATTAACCAATCGATTGGCAGACAAGCGCAGTACGTATTTCCCCGACTTGACCTCATAGGATTGGAGGGTGAGTTGAAGATTAGGGGACTCTAATTCTACCTGAGTTAGAGTAAAAACTAGCGCCTCCCAGTTAGGAGCCTCAAGAAACGACACGGGTATCGTTAAGCGGTTTTCGGTGTTTTTGCGCTCCAATCCGGCGGGTGGTAAATCGCCTGTAGCTGGATAGCGCTCGCTTGGGCTTTTGGTTGAGTAGTCAAATCCGGTAAACACATATCGACACTCAACATGGGATAAATCCATCTCCTCCAGACGCCATTGATGAATGCAGCAACCCGTCAGGTCTGCCCGGTCGAGCTTAGTCCGAATTAAATAACTCTCCACCAGATAAGCCCCACTCAAATTGGCCTCACTTAAGAGGGTATCCTTCAGGTAAGCACCACTTAAGTCAGCTCTTCGCAAATCAGCCCCCCGTAAATTCGCTTCACTCAGGTCGGTGCGTAATAAATAGACCTCTTGGAGAACCGCACGTAACAAATCGGCTTTTCGTAAACTGGCTCGGAGCAAGTAAGCCCCAGTGAGATTCGCTCGACTCAAGTCTGCACACTCACAATTAGCCTCACTCATATCCGCACCCGTGAGAATGGCTCGATGCAAGTCTGCCTGTCTGAGATTTGCGCCTCGCAGGTAAACGTTATTGAGATTCGCTTCTGTCAAATTAGCGCCGACTAAAATCGCTTCTTGTAAATTTGCCTGTCCTAAATTGGCTTCCCGTAGATTGGCATCGGTGAGATTCGTGCCGATGAGGTTGGTGCGGCGGAGATTGGCTTCCATCAACTGTGCACCCATCAGCAGAGCATGGTTGAGATTAGCGTGTTCGAGATTAATCTGATCGAGCTGAGTGTTCTGTAAATCTGCTCCACTCAAATCAGAAACGCTTAAATCTGCCCAATTTAAGTCAGCCTCTCGCAGATTGGCCAAGCGCAGATCCACTTTACTCAGCTTGGCTCGACTCAACATCGCCTGAGTAAAATTGGCATTGTCCAGGATGGCGCTATGTAGATTGGCCTGATGCAAGTTGGCTCCAGTGAAATTGGCGTGGCTGAAACAACACCAACGCAGATTTGCACCACTGAGGTTAGCACCCGTCAAATTAATTTGGCGGAGATTCGCTCCCGTCAGGTTTGCCCCACTCAGGTCAATATGGGCAAAGTCACGTTCTCCTTGTCGGTATCGGTCGAGAAAGTTCTGTACTTGCATGGAGGCCGTTCGGACAGGGAGAGTGGGGCCGGAGCTAAGGGTGAGGATGGAGCCGGCGCTAAGCGTGAGGCTGGGGGAGCGGGGCTTTTTAAGGCAACCAGCGAGGATGGAATCCTGGTAACAACTGTTCGGGCTTGATCTGAGGTTGGGGGGTTGAGGATGTATCCTCGACTAAGGGCAACATCCATAGCCAACCCGTAGCGATCGCTTGCCCATCATTGGATCTTAAGGTATCAGTCGCGGCGGGAGGACGAGTCCCGATTTGATCGAACAGCAAAGCTAAGCCATCGGGAGACAAACTCATTTGAATATCCCGTTGATTGGGTAAGATGACTAATGGCCTGACGGAAATCGGTTTACTATTCGGCTCTGGTTTCAAGTCAATGGCAGCAAAGAACGGTTCTTCCTGGTATTGTTCCCCTTTAATCAATTGAGTCAACAAGCAATAAAGAGTGTTGCGCCCCAGCGCGAATTCACAGCTTTGGATCGAGCCGGTGGTACGTAGCAGTTCTTTCTGAGTGCCTTGGTTGGTGACCAAATAGAGCGATCGCGTGTAATCGGTATTAAATTTAACCATTGCTGCCGCCGAACCATCCTTGGCAAAGCTCAGCAATATTCCAAACTTGGGCAGAAAGTCCAAGGGTTTGGTCTCTGGTTTCAAGGGTAAAATTGCCACGCCCTGCCCCTGTGCTACAGCCACAGAACCACTATCTGGAGCGATGATAAATTCCCCTCCGGGCTGGTTTCCCAAGGAGCGGGGTTTGGCCTTAGGCTGGATTATCCACAGACCAAAATCGCCGGGATTACGCCGATTCAATCGTTGGACAACAATGGTCTTGCCATCACCCGACAAGTCAAATTTCAGGTTTTGATAGTCTTTGCTATCTAACACTAAATTCAGTCGGCCTTCTGGTGGTGGTTCAGCCGATGACCCATCCTCCGATTGAAACGATAGTCCTGTTGTCACCGTGTACAATTGCTGGTTGAGTAAACCTTTTTCTTGATGCTTGCGATCGCTAGCCGAGAACAATATTTTTTCACCGTCTGGGTAGGGCTTAAAATCCATCACGACTAAGTCAGCCGGCGACAGAATACTTTTTTTCTGAGTCGTGAGGTTATAAAGAATTAACCGTCCCTGCTCTTTTCCTTCAATACCGATATAAGCAAAAGCGCGATCGCGAGTGCGAAAGGCAGCCGAAAATGGCTCCATTTGCTTCCCTTCATTTTTCCTGACAGAAATTTGGTCTCTCGCCCCTTTGAGTTCGACTTGATATTGGCTACCATAGGGCACGGGAAACTTGGGGGTATAAGCCATGCGACGTCCCGCCCAGCTAATTTTTCCGGGCACAGGCGGTTCGATTTTTAGGTTAGCCTCTACACTATCGTGGTTCATGGGGCGGCTAAAGGTCAGGATAAAAGCCGTATCTTCTGCACTAACTTGTTGATCCTGCCAACTAAAATCGCGCACTCTAGGGGCTGTGCGATCGCCACTCAACAGCAAGATGGAGATCAAAACACTCAGTACGACCATTACACCCAAAGCGGCACGATCAATGGGTTGGAGGAATTTTTTGGGGATTACAGTTTGAGCGGACATAATGGAAGACCAGATTCTCAGGACGCGCACAAGTTCTTAGGCTGACGCCAAATTTACTATCCGACAGGTTGTTTAATTCCTAGAGTGGCAGGTTTGTCGTCAACTTCACAAACTCTTTGCACAAAAGAGCTATCAGGTTATGTACAATAACACAATACTTAATAAAGCATCGAGACATCACTTACAGGCTCAACCTTTAACGTGTAAGTCCCAATATCTAAAGAAGAGCGAGGAAAACAGCAGCTACCTTTCCGACGCGTGAGGGATAGACCCGACCTTAAACCTCAACACATAGCGTGAAAGACGGCTTGGGCAAACACTTAGTTGCCTTGTATACTGAATTCCTGCGGTTTCTTTCTTTGGATATATTAATCTATTTTTATATTTGTTTAAGGTTAGGACAAGCGTAGGGATAACTAGCGAAAGTCCTCTCTTGTTAATGGGTTTATTGATATGAAAGTCATGGTCGGCAAGAAAGCTAGTTATAGGGCCTTAGACGCCAATCAATCAGAACAAGTGGATATAGGCAACAAGAGGCTGTATGACCGGGCGCTAGCTGCCACCAGTTGTGGCATTGTGATTAGCGATGCTCGCTGTTTCGATAATCCTATAATATATTGCAATCCGGCTTTCCTGGAAATCACAGGCTATTCCCAAGAAGAAGTGATTGGACGGAATTGTCGGTTTTTACAAGGCCATGATACTGATCCAATTGCTGTTGAGCAAATCCGCCAATCGATCCGGACAGGGCAAGAAGTCAGAGTGGTATTAAAGAATTATCGCAAAGATGGCACAGTTTTCTGGAATGATCTCAGGATTTCGCCAGTAAGAGACAGCTCAGGAAAGGTAACGCACTTTATTGGCATTCAAACCGATATCACGGAGCGCAAACAGGCCGAAGAAACCCAACAATTAATGCAGTTTTCGATTGATCGCGCTGCCGATGCTGTCTTCTATATTCGACCGGATGGGACATTATTTTACGTTAACGAAGCAGCCAGCAAAGCGCTGAAATATTCCCGTGAAGAACTGCTGAGGTTAAGTATCCAGGACATTGACCCCAATTTTTCGTTCCCCGTCTGGCAATCCCATTGGCAACAGGTAAGGGAAGGTGGCTCTTTCTCGATTGAAACTCAGCACCGAGCTAAAGATGGTCGAGTCTTTCCCGTAGAAGTCACATTCAACTATTTAAAATTTAACGATCAGGAGTATAATTGTGCGTTTGCTCGTGACATTAGCGATGCCTATCGGCAAGCTCAAGCAAGCTCGCAGGCTCAAAAGGCTCTGCAACGCAGTAATGCCTTATTGAAGGCGCAACAAGAATCCGATCCTAACGGCGTTCTGGTAACGGATGAAACGGGAGCGACATTAAGCTACAATCAGCGGTTTTGTGAAATGTGGCAAATCCCTGAGGGGATGCGAAAATTGGGAGATCATAAAATAATCTTCAACTGGGTACTGCCCTTAATCCAAGAGCCACAAAGGGTTTTTAGCCAGATGGAATATTTGGAAGAGAATCCCTCCCTGATCAGCCGTGAGGAAATTCACCTGAGAAACGGGCGAGTTTTCGATTGTTATTCGGCTCCGGTTCGAGCGCCCGAAGGCGACTCCTACGGTAGAATTTGGTCGTTTCAGGACATTACCGAGCAGAAGCAAACCGAAAGGAGACTACGACAGCAAGCCCAAAGAGAGCGGATAGTCAGCGGAATTAATCAGCGCATCCGTCAGTCGTTGAATCTGGATGAAGTTCTGAAAACCGCAGTCGAAGAAGTTCGACAATTTCTAGCTTGCGATCGCACCCTGATTTGCCGCTTTAACCCAGATTGGAGTGGCACGATCGTTGTAGAGTCCGTGGGTGAGGAATGGACGCCAGCTTCAGCCATTAATATTCAGGATACCTGTTTTCACGAAAGCAAAGCGGATCTCTACCAAAAAGGACGCATTCGAGCGATTAACGATATCTACAATACAGACTTGAGTCCATGTCATATTCAATTATTAGAGCGATTTCAGGTACGTGCCAACCTCGTGGTTCCTATTCTGCAAGGGGATAAACTTTGGGGATTATTGATTGCTCATCAATGCTCTAGAACACGCGATTGGCAGGACTCGACAATCGAATTACTCAGACAGATCAGTGTGCAGTTGAGCGTAGCCATTCAGCAAGCCGCACTCTTCAAGCAGTTAGCTGAAGAATTAGCAGAGCGAAAAGCAGCCGAAGCCGCATTACGACGCTCAAAACAGGCGCTCAAAACGCAAGCAACTGAACTCAAAAAAGCGCTCAACGACCTCAAACAAGCCCAACTCCAACTGATTCAAACCGAAAAAATGTCGGGATTGGGACAGTTAGTGGCGGGTGTTGCCCATGAGATTAATAACCCAGTGACGTTTATTTCTGGCAATATCACCCATGCAGAAATGTATGCTCAGGATTTACTGGAATTGGTGGAACTCTATACCGAACACTATCCTCAACCTGTAGGAACTATTGAAAAGCAGTTAGAGCTAATTGATTTCGAGTTCCTCAAAAAAGATTTTCCCAAATTGCTGAAATCAATGGAAATTGGGGCAAATCGCATTCGTCAGATTGTCTTGAGTTTAAAAAATTTCTCCCGCGTGGATGAAGCGGAGCGTAAACTCGTAGATATTCATGAGGGAATTGAGAACACGCTGTTAATTTTGCAACACCGCTTAAAGCCTGACGCGGATAATATTCAGCTAATTAAGGAGTACGGTGATCTACCCTTTATAGAGTGTTACCCAGGGCAGCTCAATCAAGTTTTCATGAATCTTTTGAATAATGCGATCGATGCTTTAGAAAAATCAGTTCCAGAACTAACCTTGGAACACCACACAACCCAAGCAACGACACCTAGCAAGCCCAAACCCAAAACCATTAAAATTTCTACTGAGGTTGTAGACTGTTCCCCATCCAAAACCTCCAATTCGGATGAAAGTGAGCAGGAAAAGAATGTCGTTATTCGGATTGCCGACAATGCTTCTGGCATTCCTAAAGACGTTAAAAAACGGATTTTTGACCCATTCTTCACCACTAAACCTGTTGGAGAGGGCACGGGTTTGGGTTTATCAATTAGTTATCAAATTATTGTCGAAAAACATGGGGGACAACTGGAATGCTTTTCAGTGCCTGGAGAAGGGACAGAGTTTATTGTCACAATTCCACTCGCTCCCTCTAATAGAAAAGCCGTGCCAACAACGACATCGCCTTCTGTTGAAGGATGAAGGTTTTAAAGTTGAGGAGCATTGGTGGTTGTGAGTTCTTTAGAACGCCCATCTACCGTAACTCCTAACGCACGATAAAGCGTATTTGTCAATATTTTGGCTTTGTAAGCACCGACATCGGATTTATAATAAGGCTGAGTGGAGAGGTTGCGTTCTTCGATGCGATCGCGATCGTTCACGACTAGCAAACCCGCACCAGAACCTGCCAAATGTTCGGTAATGTTTGCCCCCAATGCCCCAGCACCGTACACCGTCAAAGGGAAGTCTTTCAGCTATGCCATCAGGGTGGGGGTTCTGTAGAGTTGTTCGTGAAAAAATAGAGGCATATATTCCCTTTAATCACTTCGTTTAGAGCCTGTCTCTCTCTAGTGTCCTTCTAGCATCAGGTTAGCGATCGCTTCATATCCATTCTTCCATACCCGCTTAACCTCTGGTGTCCATTCCTTTCCTAAAAAAGATTCAAGAGTTTTAAGGAGCGTTGTACCCACCATCGGATAATGTTCCCGAATAGTGCCATACCTTACATGTCTTGCTCCCAAGTCTTTTAGTAGGTTCTTCAAGTAAGTCAGTTTACGTAGATTATTGATCACCAACACCAAAGCCGTGATTAATTTCTTCTCTTGAACCTCTATTTGAGTGTAAGCAAACAAGGGCTGAAGCTGGGGATAGTCAGTAAACAGGTTCTTATAGAACTTCGAGGCAAACTCTGTCGCCTGAGGTTGGATTAGACCAAAACTGACTTCTAAAACTTTTATATCTGATAACGGGATAAGGTCTTCTAGCGATTTGTGAAAGTTCCTTCGTTCTCGTTGGTCTGGTAGGTACTCCAGTTCTCGTTGGTCTGGTAGGTACTCTAAATTCTCTGGAAAACCGTTGAATTGCCAATAAGCTACGGTGCGGAAGGAACAACCAAGTAAGTCAGTAATTTCTCTAGCCGTCTTGCCATAATTTATCAACAGCAGAATCAAGCATCCTTCTCTTAAATGCGGCTGCTCACTTTCTCGTAGAGTTTGCTGTAACTGCTTTTTTTGCACTGAATTGAGGAAGTCTTTGGTGGACATGACTAGTACAATCTGCTCTTCAGCGAATTTGGGTTTATACAGTTGTCGTGCATGGCAACTTAATAGTGTGCAGCAACTCTGGGAGCAGCTACTTAATTTCCCACTCAGACCGTTTCGAGTCGATGTCGCGTGTATGGCTTGTAAAAATGAGGCCGAAACAGAGCAGAGTGTCGGTAATTCTTCCTTCCCAGCGCTTTAAGCTCAATAACATTAACTTGTTTGAGTTCATCTTCAGCAGGTACATTTCTCTTTTGCAGCACTACAGCAATTTACACACTGGCCTTAGCCTGTCCGGATCTAAGGCTTCGTTCATTTCATACCCAGTTCAGTCATAAACGTAACATCATGCAGGCGTCTCGCCCATGCAGGCTTTCCAGCCTACACTAAGCTTTTACGGTAAGAAGCACAACTTGGTATCACACAGAGACTCATAGTCTTTGTGTCCTTCAATAAGGTGACATGCTCTCCCCTCAGTGAGTGGGAAGTAGCTACGAGCTGTGTGCAGATCTGTAGCTGCACTAAGCGATTTAAAAAACTTCGATAAAATAAAAAAATTTGCTAAAAAACTATTGACTGTTCAAACTTTTCTCAGGTTCCTTAAAGATACAAAACTTTTATTAAAATCCTTAATTTTGAAGTCTTGATAAAGTTTGTTTAAATTTGTGGCTAATTTCAGTAAATTTCAATAGGATGCGAGTAGGAAAATGTACCATCCGCAAATATATACAGCTTGAGATGTAGCACAAAGTTAAAATCCTGAATTCGTGCTTATAGTTTTCTGACTGTATTGGTCATACCAGTGGAATAAGTCTGTGTTGTCTACCTCTACATCTTCACTTGCTCTCTTACAGTTTCTATACACGGAGTTTCTAAGCCTACCTCTCTAGCTTCAGTTTTAAACCTGGACACTGCGGGACATGTAAAGTATGACAACAACTTGGCATGGTTCTACGTTTGCACGAACGTGGCTTGAATGCGACTTCTAATTTTCACCCAATTGTTGGATTTTCCCTTTTAAGTAATATAAGGAAAAATAAATGGTAGACCAGTACGCACAGTTGATAGAGGGTATTTCTCCTCTTCGCAATTCCCTTGTCAACCATCCCGTTTATAGCCAACTATGCGATCTGGAATCTCTGCAAATTTTCATGGAATCTCATTGCTTTGCTGTGTGGGATTTTATGTGCTTGGTGAAAACGCTTCAAGCTAGGCTGACCTGTGTAACTACACCTTGGCTACCACCTTCAGACATTTTTTCAGCTCGACTCATTAACGATATCGTTTTAGCTGAAGAAACGGATGAAGTTGCCCCTGGTTATTTTATTAGTCACTTTGACCTTTATGTCGCTGGAATGAAGGAGGTTAATGCTAACGTCCTTCCGATTCAGAACTTTATTCACCAGCTTCGCCAAGGAAAATCTGTACAAGTTGCCCTGAACAACGTTGCAACTCTAACTACAACTAAAGCATTTGTTCTCAATACAATAAAAGCGACTCATAAGACAACTCATGAAGTAGCAGCTACCTTTTTGTTAGGTAGAGAGGATGTTATTCCATCCATGTTTCGACGAATTCTTCAGAGTTTAGATGATTCCAGCATAGATTGTCAGCAGTTATCCCTGTATCTAGAACGCCATACTCATTTGGACGAGGATGTTCATGGACCCATGGGTGAGCAGCTTCTCAGAAATCTCTGTGGGGATGACGATGAAAAATGGAAACAAAGCACCTTTGCTGCACAACAAGCTTTGTTAGCTCGCATTTCTCTCTGGGATGGATTGGTTTTGCAATTGAGGCATGGCAGGCGCTCCACGCCAACTCTAGAGAGAAAACCTATGGCCTTCGTGCGTAATCTCCCAGAGGCGAAAAACTGGTGGCAAGGAACCAGCGAACAGGGGTCTATCAACATTCCAGACTCCATTCATACCTGGTAATAGGAAATAGGGTTATAGCGGTCGAGAGTTAAATAGACCTGTCAAGAAATGATGTAATCTGTGGTACGTCACTCCTACGGCGTTATTTGTCATTTGAGACAGGTTTTTTCGTTCACTTTCCCCTAATAATCCGCCTATATAGTTCCTAAACTCCCGTTTTTGGGCTTGATGCGTCCAGATATCATCAAAGCGTTTGCACCATCTTTCAAAGCAAGGAGGCATGGCGGCGGGAGTTGTCTCTTTCATCGCTCAATTTTTAACGTGAAATATCTGCCCTACATGGATTATATCTTTATTGGCTCTCGATTTTTGTTTAAGTCCCGCTAACAGAAAATGCCTGACGAAATGCTAGCGTCAGGCTTATCGCGCTTACGTCAAGTTAAGCGCACGGTAGGTGCCTTTGACTGCAACTGTTACTTTTTGGCGATCGATGCGCTCGGTAGAAAGGGCGATCGCTTTCCACTTTTCACGAATTACTGGAAGTAAAGCTTCCTGTTCGGGAGTAAGAATATCAATCTTAGTCTGCGACATATCTCCACCCCTCTGGCTCATATTCACGTTGAATTCGCACCATCCAGTTACCTTGAGGAATAGAAATTGCTTGATGCTCTTCATGGGTGAGCAAAGCTATTTTGGAAAGAACTTGTAGATAGAGTGTGTCATTTTTCTGGTAGAGTAAAGCCTCTCCCTGACTGATACGGTGAGAGTGTCCGGTTACTTCACCTTCTGCCAAAATTAGATGAGGTAGTTTTTCTCCCTCAACCTGCTGTATTGGTAATAAGATTACGTCGCGTTGTCGAATTGGTTGCATAGGTACTCTCAAATGATGTTTTGGTCTCTTCATGTCGGCATCACTCCGCAGGTGAGCATTTCACATTACGTTAATGTTGTGCTTTGACAAGAGTTCTAAATAGGCAATTGGAACAACAACCGGCCACAAGATTGTTGCTGTTAAAAGAATTACCCATGATAGACGCTTTTCTCGGTAAGATAAGCTTTAGTCTCGCTGAAAAAAGTTGAGCCAGATGCTAAAAAACAAGGGAGTCATGATTAGGTAAAAAATTCCTAAAAAATCAATGAAAAGGTTTTTCGACATAATCAACCCTGATAAATTGCCTAATTTCTGAGGAAATGCAACCCTGATATGCATTCAGTTGGTCAGATGAGATATGAAGATTAATGCAGCAAAGCAACCGAATACCAATTTTTATCCCCTTGAAAATCTTTGCCGAGGATGCCAAGAGTGCTGATGATTTCTGCTTATTGCAATACATCCACAAAGAATTTACCAGTTGTAGCATTGCAGATCAGTCGGTGACAGAGAAAGTATTACGTCAGGGCAGAGGGCTGATTTTGCTAGATGGATTAGATGAAGTGCCAGAAAAATATAGCCATAAAGTTGTTCAACAGATTAGTTCATTTGCCCGGAACTATTTCAACAATCAGTTTATTATTACCTGTCGGATTGCTGCCCATAAGTACAGATTTCAGAATGATGGATTCACTTATGTTGAGGTTGCGGATTTTAACGAAAAGCAAATTGAAGGCTTCGCTAACAATTGGTTTGTGGCATTTTCTAAAAATAACCAAGAGTCGGGTTTAGCCTTGGTTTCTCAGTTTATTGAGAAGCTGAAGCGTCGAGAAAATCAGCAAATTCGAGAACTGGCTGTAACACCCATTTTGCTGAATCTGACTTGCTTAGTGTTCCAAGCGAAAGGCGATTTTCCCTCAAAACGCTCCAAATTGTATGAACGAGGATTGGGCATTCTGCTCAGAAGATGGGATGAAGCCAAGGGCATTGAACGGGATGAAGTTTATCGAAATTTAAATGTCATACACAAGAAAAAGCTTTTAAGTCAGGTAGCTGCCATCACGTTTGAGCGGGGCGATTACTTCTTTGAACAAGACAAAATCCAGCGATATATTGCTGACTATCTACGCACTTTACCTAATGCCATAACTGACCCAGAAACATTGCAACAAGATAGTGAGGTGGTGCTGAAATCGATTGAGGCGCAACATGGATTATTAGTGGAACGGGCACGAGGGATTTACTCGTTCTCGCATCTAACTTTTCAAGAGTATTTCACTGCTAAATACTTTGTTGAAAGTTCTGATTCACAGGCTTTGGAAAATCTGTCTAGCCACATCACCGAGACACGTTGGCGGGAAGTCTTTTTGTTGACCACTGAGATGTTGCCAAATGCAGAAGGCTGATTATTTGCTGCGATTAATGAAACAACGAACTGATGCGCTGCTGGCAACAGATGAGAAGTTGCAGCAGTTCCTGATGTGGGTAAATGAGAAATCTTGTTCAGTTGAAGTACCCTATAGGCCATCTGCAGTTCGGGCTTTTTACTTTGCTGTTGCCGTTGCCCGTGACATGGCTGGTACCCGAAACCGTGCCTTATCTGGTAGTCGCGATCTTGCCCGCTCCCTTAATCTTAACATTGACCATACTCCTAGTTTTGACATTATCGTTGACCTAAAACTTGGTCGTATTGTTGCCCGTGCCCATGCTTTAACCCATACTTTTGACGATACCTCTGTCAGTAATTTTTATCGTCCCTTTGGTTATATCCTTAATATTCGTAAGCTTGACCTTGAATTTAAGCAAGCACTGGAACAAATTGAGACTCAAATACCTGATCCAGATGATGAGGAGAGATTTAATAAATGGTGGCAAACTAATAGGCCGGCTTGGACTGATAAATTAAGAGCCGTGATGATTAAACATCGCAATATTGGTCACGATTGGCAGTTTAGCTATCAGCAGATACAAGTGTTGAAACAGTATTACGATGCAAATAAGCTCGTGGTGGATTGCCTCAATAGCGATTGTAATGTAACTACAGAAGTGCGAAACGAAATTGAGGAAACATTATTGTTACCGACTGAGATGTTGCCAAATGCAGAAGGCTGATTATTTGCTGCGGTTAATGAAACAACGAACTGATGCACTTATCGCATCGGATGGGAAGTTGCAGGAGTTCTTGATGTGGGTAAACGAGAAATCTCTTTCTGTTGAGGTTCCCTACAAGCCTGCGGCAGTGAGAGCCTTTTACTTTGCCCTTGACCCTGCGCGTCAACCTGTCCGTCAAAGTCCCTTTGACCGTAAAATTGAACGCGCCTTTGAGCGCATTCTTGATCCTGCTTTTGAACCTCCCTTTGTCCGTCCCCTTATCCGTGCCTTGATCCATACCCTTGACCCTGCCCTTAGGCGTGTCCTTGAAGCTGACCGTGAGCAGGCTTTTGAACCTCGCCTTGTTCGTACCCTTGACCCTGCCTTTAACGGTGCCCTTGTACCCCCCGCCCTTGACCTTGAAATAGGGCGAGCATTGCAAGAACTTAAGGAGCAACTACCCGACCGAGATCATGATCAGGAGATATATAACCAATGGTGGAAAGCTAACGGTCATGCATGGACTAAGCAATTAAGAGAAATAACGATTTCGCATCGCAATAATAGTCACAATTGGCAGTTCAGCGAGCAGCAGAAGAAAGAGCTTCAGCAGTATTACGATGCCAATCAGTTGCTGGTAGATTGCCTCAATAGAAGTTGTAATGTGACTCCAGAAGTGCGATCGCACATTGAGGAGACATTGTTATTACCCATTGCCGAGATTGAGAAGCATAGGTAGCTGCCAGGATAAATGATTTTAGATGTTGCCAAATGCAGAAGGTTGTTCGCGTTGCCTCTCCCGTTGTTCCCTCACCTGGGGTTGGTCTGGCATAATTTGGCCTGAGTGAATCTGTTGAGCGCTTAACAGTTTCTACAAAGCAATTAGGATAAATTTCGCAGAGCGGTTCATTATACATATCGGTGAGTGAATTCACTCATCAGATCAATCCTGCCCTTACGTAAAATCGCTGGATCAAGTCTTTCCGTCGTATTGCAAGTCATCAAAACGACTAATTTCTGCCGATTTTGAATTCCCGATTCGTCAACCACACTCTGATACAAAGTCCCATCCAACAAACTCAGAATATGTTCCGTCTTACTACTCGATTGTGCCGCTGTACTCGCTCGATTTTGCGCCAAATTATCGGCCTCATTAATAATAATACAAATCCGCTCCAAATAATTGGGTGGAACAAAGTTTTCAACAGCATCATGGTCTAGGATAAAAATAACAAACCCTAACGGCATGAGAATTTCTTTAGCCACGGCTTGTGTCCATGCCGTTTTACCGGTACCCGGTTCCCCACTTACTAAAACAGCCAGTTGGTTTTGGTCAAGAATGGCCTGTTGCACGGTATCCGTAAAGCTTTGAATATCAGCCGGAAATGTCCGAATCGGAAACTGACTATGGATTTGTCCTACACGGCTTTGATACCCACTGAGCATCACGGCTAAATTGTAGGTTGCCTTATTAATCAGTGGTGTTATATCCTTCGCAATGATAGTATACCGTCGTCGTCCTCTACCAAGATGATCAATTTGTAACCAAACCTGTTGTTGTGACCAATAGGCAAAAGCAGTTCCAATAATTTCCAGTCGTTCCCAGTTGACAAAACGATTAACCGGAAAATAAAAAATTCGCTCCATATAGTACTGAGTAATGAGTTCGGGATTACCCAGTAAATCTAGAACTTTAAAGACCGTAATTTCCTGTAATCGAGTCAGAACATAATCAATGGGAATACTTTCACGGCTTACGAGTTGGGTAACCGGCGTCTCGACACTCAAAACCTCTCCATAGCGATGATCGGGGACTGGCGGTGTAGGCGTGATATAATCCCAAAATTCATCAAGTTCATACCGCATATTCTCCGAAAAAATATTCAAAATATTGGCCCACCAGGCATACTGATTGCGACCGAGAGTATCAGCAATATCACTGGCAAAATCTAACGTTTTTTGAGTCAGTTCCCAAGGGTCTTTAGAGGCAAGGTGTAATAAAAAATCTAAATCAAACTGTCGAGATAAAGGCCGCCAACCAGCTCCGAGTAAACCTCGACTTTCCTGGTTATGGCGTGTGGGATTTTCTTCGTTACTAAAATAGCCTGAATTCATGATTTTAAATTATTAATGCTTTAAAAATGTTCTAAAAATCAAAGATTGAGAAAAACACTGATGACTTGAATCCTTTCTATAAGGTGATTTCATTTCTGTAAAAATATTGCTCCAATTCTGCCAACAAAGGGTCAACCGTTTTTTTCTGAATAGCATGAGGTGGGTTCCATTCCACCCACATATAAGCGTCATGCTCACTGAGCTGTAACTTGACGTCTTGTTTCAACCATCCCCAAAAAATTACCAATGTTTTCTCCACAATTTCTTGCCCAAACCGCTGCTCATAAGTTTGATAAATAGTCGTGAAACGAAAAGTTTGATCTAAATGTAAAGTACTCGCTGCAATTCCCGTCTCCTCATAGAGTTCACGAAAGGCACAGCTTAAATCATTTTCACCGACTTCAATATGACCTTTGGGTAAGTCGTAGCGAGAGGAATGCTTCATCAGCAATAAGAAACTTAATTTGGGTTGAGTCCGCATCACGATGAAGCCGCAAGATTTGACCTTTCGCATAGTGAGATGTTGTCATTCGTTGCTAAATAAATCAGACTGTATGTAGATACTGGGATGGAACACTATCAACTAACCAAACTCTATTTTCAGAACAGTAGAACGTATAACCATCCTCATACATGGCGGCAGCATTTACTTGAAAGACAACTGGACGACCGTGCCGTGTTCCTACCTTTTGAGCTGTCGTGATATCAGTCGATAAATGGACATGGTGCCGTGACATTTTGCAAAGACCATCCTGAAGAATTGCCTCAACAGCACCGTGCCCTGTCCCATGGTACAAAATATCAGGCGGAATCGCTGGTTCTAATTGCAAATCCACCTCTACACTATGGCCTTGATTAGCACGAATTAAGGTGCCTGTGGAATCGAAGGAAAATCGTTTTTTGTCGTTGTTGGCGACGACTTCATCCAATTCACTCCGGTTGATGAGAAAGGAGCGCTTGTTACAGGCAGCCAGAAGTTCATCGACAGCCACCCAGCCGCCGGGAGAAAGTTCGATGCCAATTTGTGCAGGTGTGTGTCGAAGATGTTTACTCAGATATTTGCTGATTTTGATTAGGCGAGAATTGTTCATTCAGTTCCTCTTATGCCAATAGGACTTGGGAGTCAGACTATTTTGGATGCAAGAAACTCAGACTATTTTGGATGCAAGAAACTTAACCCGTTATTCCTCGTGTCATCGGCTCCACAAAATTGGGTAACCTATTTTTTAGAAATCCCTTACCTATGCACAGTAGCGCGTCACACAAACATTGGCATGACGCTAGCGCAGGATACTAAAGGAATTTGGGCCGTATCCTGGAGCATCTTGGCTTTGGTGGATGGGATGTTTGTATTATAAGGTACTACATCAGGATTGGACAGATTCTTGACGTTTAGGGTGTGTGCATTCATCAAGGTTGGTGATGATTAAGCTGAGCCACGCTTAAAGGATGTGGCATGAAACGGTTAGGGGTGAGTTGTCAATTGTCCGTTGTTTCCTTAACTAAAGACTGACGACTGACTCATGACAGCCACGTTTTCGTTTTGTGAAGTTGTTTAATCAGGGCGATCGCTCTTGTCGCCTTACAGATTTATACTTTTCCCAGGCTCACTGCACCAAAGTTATACTCCTTGCTCAAACAGCGAGAAAAACTTCACTCTGAGTAAGGAATAAAAAGTCGATTAGCCGTTAGCCTTAAATCTCAGCTAAAATCAAACCCGACTGTGGTGTTTCGAGGAATAGTACTGTGAAATCCTGTCTGAGCTTTGAAAAGACAGCCTCTTCGGCATTGATATTTGCAACCTTGAGTTGCTTCACCGCCAATTTCTCACCTGCTCATGCTGCCCGCCCTACCAGCCCAGCAACAGTAAGTGAATCGATTGAATCTTCAACACAGGAATTCCCGGCTTCTACAGATTTACTAAAGCTCACACAAACAGCCGATCTCGCACCTGCCACCAACCCGCCAACAGGAATAGTACTGGCAAATCCCACCGATGAGTTAGCAATTACCACTCCGAGTGAAAATGTAGGGATTGAGGCCACACAACCAACAGTGAGCGAAATCACTGTGGCTACACCAACCCATCCTCTAATACAGCCGGACACTTCACTCCCCAACTTAGAGACGGCGCGTGGTTCAACCGAGGCATTGAGCGCAACGAACGTCAAGGATTTAACGATTAAACCCTCACTTCAGGCTCAATCCCTGCCAGCCGATGACGCAAACGAATCCCTGTCTCCAGAGATAACGCCCTTAGACCCGCTAGAGGAAGTCGAGGCTGATGTCTCAATGGATCAGGTTACCAATGTTACTCAGTTATCTGACGTGCGACCCACGGATTGGGCGTATGAAGCACTGAGAAGTTTAGTGGAGCGTTACGGCTGTATTGCGGGTTACCCCGATGGCACATTCCGAGGCAATCGGGCGATGACACGCTATGAATTTGCGGCGGGTCTGAATGCTTGTTTGCAACAGATTGAGCGGCTGGTCGGCAGTGGCGGTTCAAATTCCGCTTCCAAGCAAGATTTAGAAACTCTGCGCCGTCTCACCAATGAGTTTCAGACCGAACTCGCTGCCATCGGCACGCGAGTGGACAACTTGGAAGGTCGCACAGCGTTTTTGGAAGACAATCAATTCTCCACCACAACCAAGCTTTTTGGTCAAGCTATTTTTGGAGTTCAGGGACGCAGCGAAAATAGCTTTGATTTCTTCTTGAACCGATTAGAAGACCAGGGCACGAATATCAACGTCGTTGACAACGTGCAGTTGAGTTTGTTCACTCAGTTCAGCCCTCGCAGTTTGTTGCTGACTGGACTCGCCGCCGGCAATGGCAACAACAGTGCCGTTCGTTTAGACAAATATGTCTCACTGGGCTATGAGAGTGGTAGTAATAACAACTTAGAAATCAGTGACCTCAACTTTCGTCACCTGTTGACTAATAAATTAGCCGTCATCTTGGGTCCCGTGGGGGTGAACCCGGTTAACGTTTTCCGAGGTGTCAATCGTGTGGAAAGTGCCGGTTCTGGCCCCCTTTCTCGCTTTGCCCAGCGTAACCCCATCATCAACATTGGTGGCAATGGCGGTGGCATCGGCTTTGACTACCAAGTTGGCACACGCATCAGCTTACAAGGGGTCTACTCCGCTAACCGCTCTAATGATCCATTTAATGGCGGTATTTTTGGGGGAAATGAAGGGTCAACGACAGCCGGCGCGCAGTTAGTCGTGTCACCCATGGATAATCTTGATGTCTCTTTCCAATACCTCAACAACTACTCACCCTCAGGCGACTTACTCACGGGTGTTGGGGATGATGTTTTAGCCATACAAACCATTAATGCAGCAGGATTTTTCAGAGCACCGATGCAAACGAATGCCTTTGGTCTGGGTTTGGAATGGCGATTGTCACCACGCTTTACCATTGGGGGATGGGGAGGTTACACCACGTCCAACTTCAAAGATGGTCCAGGAAGTGTAGAAACCGTTAACTGGATGGCATTTATGAATTTCCCAGACCTACTGGGTGAAGGCAACTTGGCTGGCATCTATGTCGGTCAACCCCCCAAGATTACGAGTAGTGACCTGCCAACGGGCAGAAATCGCCCTAGCTTCGTGAATCGCGGTGACTCCTCAGCCGGTGAAGGGGGTCAGCCCGATACGACACTTCATTTAGAGGGATTCTATCGCATCCGAGTGACCGACAACATCAGTGTTACACCCGGAGTCATCGTGATTCTCAATCCCAATCACAAGGACAACAACGATAACATTACTATTGGTGCACTCCGCACGACCTTTACCTTCTAAGGGTTATCACATTAATCATGGGTTTGTCGTGAGCGCTTTAGCGCTTTAGCGCTGATGACGAACAGAAATTGTTACTGAGCCAGGAACTTCTAGACGCGCTACAGCGTCTCTTGGCTCAATCGCCAAGAATAAGCTCGGAAAGCTCGTGTCTATAGGCGCGAGCTAACGCCATGAGGGAACGCTTTTTGAGAGTCTGGGTGCCTTACACTACTTTTCCTAGTACAGCTCGATTCGATCGAGATCTGGATAGATTGATAAAAAAATTTTGTTCCCTGAAGCTTCTGAAATTGCTCTAAATCGTCTGCTGAGTTGTTCATTCACTAGTGGAGTCTTAACATGATTGCTCAATCTACTCGCTACGCTGTTTGCTTAGGTCTTGCTGGAGGCTTGGCTGTAGCATTAACTCCTGCGGTTAATGCCCAAATTCAAGTGACGGGCGGTAACTTCAATGGCCAGGCTGCTTTTTTTGTACCAACGCCAGGAACAGGAGGAACAACCTCTTCGGGAAAAGTCGAGTTATTTGACCTTACAGTTCAAACCCTTAATCTACAGACTTCTAGAGGAAACACCAGCACGGCTGTTTTTGTTCCTACTGCCGCTCTCTTCAATGCTGGCTCTGATAATCAGCCGAATGCGAATGATACGGGTACAGTAAAAGGACTCTTATCAGGATTAGCTTTTACGGGTAATGGTGGTACTCCTATCCCCTTCACGAATAGGGAGACCATCCTGAATTTTAGCGTCAATAGTTTTACTAACTCAGCCAATAACTCAGGTGTGATTGAGGGGACACTGCTGAGTCCTCAATCGGCGGGTCAGAATCCACTCATCTTCTTACCCAATGTGGAGGCAACGGTCGCCCCTGGCTCTAGCTATCAAGCAACGTCTGGAGAGTTGACACTGGGTAGCCTCGACGCCAAGTTGACGACGGGTGCGATTGATTTGCCGCAAAGCTATACGTTCCAGCAGACGGGTAGCACTACTACGACGCCACCTACAGATACGGTGTCTCGGCGCATCAAGTTTATGTTTCAAGGGGACAATGTTATTCCCGAAACTGGGACAAATTTTAACGGAACTAGCAACAATACAGGTAACAGCAATACTGGCAACAACAATACTGGCAACAACAATACAGGTAACAACAATACTGGCAACAACAATACAGGTAACAACAATACTGGCAACAACAATACAGGTAACAACAATAATCAAATAAGATTTGTTGGTCAGGCCAACAAGAAATTCACAATTGAGACTGTCGGTAATCAGTCAAACGGACAATACAAAATTGACAGTACTTTGGGTGCTGTAGATATCAAGATTGGTGGGCCTTTCACCAACGCCACCACAACGGGAACGTTGAGTAACACAGCAAGTACAACTTACAAAATTGAAGGCGAAAGTAATGGCATCCTTTCGCTGTTCGCTCTCAATTCTGTTGGCTTCAGTAGTACTGCTAATAGCACTTCCCCATCCAACACAACATTCGAATTTCAGCAGGGTGGTAACAAATTAACAGGTAGCAGCACTGGAAGCGTTGATTTCTACGCTGTTGCTGGGGTTAACAGCTTTAATTCAGACACAGCATTCACCAATTATCAACCCACTAGCTCTAATAATTCGACTCCAGGTTCTAACCCACCTTGTAATGTCTGCGGCAATACGTTGGCTAACAATAGTAGTGTATTGCTAGGTAGCACCACTATTACGATCGGTGGCCCCATTAGCGTTGGCACTGGTAGCGGTAGTGGTTCCGGCAGTGGTTCCGGTGGCACTGGTAGTAATTCCGGTGGTAGCGGCAACACTTCCGGTGGCAGTGGTTCCGGTGGTAGCGGCAACACTTCCGGTGGTAGTGGTTCCGGTGGTAGCGGCAACACTTCCGGTGGTAGTGGTTCCGGTGGTAGCGGCAACACTTCCGGTGGCAGTGGCTCCGGTGGTAGCGGTAGCGCTTCCGGTGGCAGTGGTTCCGGCAGTGGTTCCGGTGGAAGTGGTTCCGGTGGTAGCACTGATACTGATGCGAATCCAGCCAATACGGATGTCTTTGCTTCAGGCGGAACTGCCTATTCCAGCACCGCTCAGGGTCAGTATCAGATTCTGGCATCCTCCAACATTCGCCTTGTCACAGATGTTAAGTTGAGGGCTTCTAAGATTAAAGTCAAGGTAGTGCAGCGGGGTAGCGATCGCTACTATGTAGTCTACCGCGAGGGCAGTGGCTCCTCAGGTCAAGGTAGCAGTGGCTCCGGTTCAGCTTCCGGTACAGGGACTGGAACTACCACAGGTACAGGCACAGGCACTACTACTGGCACAGGCACAGGAACTACCACAGGCACTACGACTGGTACAGGTACAGGCACAGGCACTACTACTGGCACAGGCACAGGAACTACCACAGGCACTACGACTGGTACAGGTACAGGCACAGGAACTACCACTGGCACTACGACTGGTACAGGTACAGGCACAGGAACTACCACTGGCACTACCAGTGGTACAGGCACTACCACTGGCACTGGCACTGGTACAGGTACAGCTTCCGGTTCAGGCTCCGGTCAAGATAGTGGCAGCGGCACAGCTTCCGGTTCAGGCTCCGGTCAAGACAGTGGCAGCGGCACGGCTTCCGGTTCAGGCTCCGGTCAAGACAGTGGCAGCGGCACAGCTTCCGGTTCAGGCTCCGGTCAAGGTAGTGGCAGCGGCACAGCTTCCGGTTCAGGCTCCGGTCAAGGCAGTGGCAGCGGCACGGCTTCCGGTTCAGGCTCCGGTCAAGGTAGTGGCAGCGGCACAGCTTCCGGTTCAGGCTCCGGTCAAGGTAGTGGCAGCGGCACAGCTTCCGGTTCAGGCTCCGGTCAAGGCAGTGGCAGCGGCACAGCTTCCGGTTCAGGCTCCGGTCAAGGTAGTGGCAGCGGCACAGCTTCCGGTTCAGGCTCCGGTCAAGACAGTGGCACTGGCACGGCTTCCGGTTCAGGCTCCGGTCAAGGCAGTGGCAGCGGCACAGCTTCCGGTTCAGGCTCCGGTCAAGGTAGTGGCAGCGGCACAGCTTCCGGTTCAGGCTCCGGTCAAGACAGTGGCACTGGCACGGCTTCCGGTTCAGGCTCCGGTCAAGGCAGTGGCAGCGGCACAGCTTCCGGTTCAGGCTCCGGTCAAGGTAGTGGCAGCGGCACAGCTTCCGGTTCAGGCTCCGGTCAAGACAGTGGCAGTGGCACAGCTTCCAATGATGACCAAGATGATGAGCAAGAAGTTGTTTATAAAGTAGTTGGGCCATCTAGCCGATGCTTCCCAGGCTTAACAGGTCTGCGCCAACTTTCCGCTGAAGAAGCTGCTAGTGTCAGCAGCAACAATACCTCTACATCCGGCAACAACAATACCTCTACACCCAGCAACAACAATACCTCTACACCCAGCAACACGAGTGGTAATGGCACCGGTACCACGGCCTCTCCCCAGTAAGATGATGATTGAGTGATGCCGTAATGGATAGGGCAATTCCTCTGGGGTTGCCCCACCATCGATACAACCCATGACAAATAAAGGAACAATTGAGGTGTTGCTTAGTCAATACATAAAAAAGTAAAACTGTCAAGACACTAAGACATGACTGCTCCCGCTGTTCACGTCAAGGCTAGAAATTGTACGTCAAAATTGAGGCAGCAGGTTTCTGGAGTGTGCCTGCTATTCACGGCGCTCGCCCTTTTGATGCCTCAGTTAACATGGGCACAAACATCATCGGTACCAGCTCCCTCCCTGGAACCCCTAGAGACAAAACTTCTAGACGAGAAGACTCTACCCCCCTCCAGTGATTGGGTAACAGCCAATACCATCTCGCCCACAAGTGTAACTAACCCTAGCCTTTGGTGGGCAGAAGAACAGTTTAATGAATTTGATGGCAAACTGATTCAAAATTGGATTGCCTATCGCGGTAAAAAGAGAGTGGATTTGGTGGTGAATCGCCAACTCTGGAGTATTCTCGATTATTTAGGACGATATAGTTTCTTGAGCAGATTTGGCGCTGCTGCCAGAGATTATGAGTACAATGTCCGGGTATTTAACGAGCGGGCAGGGCTATTAGCTACCTATACCTGTAATTACAGTACATCTCCACCCGATTGCCAGCTTAAAGTATTCGACTCTTTTGGGAGAGATAGTTTACCCGTTCGTGGCCAATAAGTCGGTAACGGGTTGCTAACTCCGCCTTACATTGCGGATTTCTGTCCACAATTTTTCATATTCCTGAGATATTTTCTGTGGCAAAGGTTCAAGAAATTCACATTTTTTCAGAACTGTAATATCAGGCAAAAGTAAGCGGTTTTCTCGAATATCTGTCGGTAAGTTGGTCGGCTCGGCATCGGCAAACATGGGCGAGGCGGCATGGCTCAAGACTGAAATTTGCTGTGCTGGCAGGGACTTCCAGCAAAACTCAATCCATTGTTTTGTTAAAGGTGAGCTTGCGTTGGAACCTTGCTGTGCAGTTGAAGAAGCTGATGCCTTGAGCGTGTTGGAGCTAGCAGCTAGAGAGGCGGGTTGCACCCAGACATCTGTCCAAAGGGCTGTTCCCGATAAGGGCACGACACTGTCAATTTGACGATAACCCGATCGCACTGACAATACATCAGTAGACCAACCCAGTGCTAGCCAAGTATCTCCTAAAAGCAAGGGTTCTAGATATTGGTTAGAGCTGTAATATTTCACCTGTTGATGCAGCTTCAGCAGTTCTTCTTTGAGCTTAGGTACCTGACTCAAATTTTTATGGTTGTAGGACAACCCCAATTTTTTCAAGGTCAAACCAATCACTTCGCGAGGCTGATCTAAAAGAGAAATGCGATCGCGTAATTCGGGACGCCACAAATCGCTCCAATCCTTCGGTGTCCAGCCCAACTCTTCAAACTTATCGCGGCGATAAACAATAACCGTAGTACCCCAACGGTAGGGTGCGCCCCACACTTGACCCTCTTTAGCGAGTTGCCCTTGTTGATTGCGCGTGACAATCTCCTGCCAACGAGACGGGAGATTGTTCCATCCCTCTAATTCTTGTACTTCTAGGGGTTGAATCAGTCCTTGCCCAATGGCTGATTCTAGCCAATAATCCCCCAAGCTGACCAAATCCGCGATCGCTGGCGTTTTTTTGCCGACGAACGGTAAGGAAAAACCTTGCCCATCGTCCTTTTTCTCAGCTAGCTGCTTCCAGGTTTGCAGGCGCTTAAATAAATCTTTCAACTGATTGGCTGGGTCAAAATTGAGCTGAGCAGGTGGCTGCAATTCCTTACGAAATTGATTCAACATCCGAGCTGGAATTGAACCTTTCAACAACTGCACGTTCAAAGACTGGGGTTGCTCACGGGTACACCCAGACATCAGTTGACCCAGCGCTAGAGCACTGGCACTCACTAAAAAAGAGCGTCGCTTCATCATTAAGGAATTAGGGTTGACATCCTCACCGCCGTAGAACGACGGTGATTCCCAAACCTCACGACTTGGGTTTCTGTTTCTTTCCACTTCGACTACGCTCAGTGGTTTTTCGCAACTGCCCTTTAGACTTATGTCCATCAGGTCTTATGTTCGCTCCGCAGACTTTCACCGCAAGCCCTGCGGCGAGAATATTTTGTGCGGCATTGATATCTCGATCGTGGTGCGTCCCACATTCTGGACAATCCCATTCCCGAACATCAAGCGGCAATTTATCAACAACGTGACCGCAGTTTCCACAACGTTTAGAGCTGGGAAACCATCGGTCAATCTTCACCAGTGTCCGACCGTACCACTGGCATTTGTATTCCAACTGACGAACCAACTCAGACCAAGAAGCATCAGCAATCGCTTGCGCCAGTTTGTGGTTTTTCAGCATATTCTTCACCGCCAAGTCTTCGACAGCAATCGTTTGGTTTTCACGTACCATTCGAGTCGTCAGCTTATGAAGGAAATCTGTTCGAGCATCGGCAACTTTTGCGTGAATACGAGCAACTTCGTGCCGTGCCTTTTCTCTATTGTTAGAGCCTTTAACCTTACGAGACAGGGCTTTTTGAGCCTGTCTCAATTTATGTCGAAGGTGTTTGAAATGTTTGGGGTTAGCAATTTTCTCCCCGTCGCTGGTAGCAATCAAGGATGTGATACCTGCATCAATCCCTACAGCTTTATCAACTTGGGACAGAGGTGTAACGGTAAGGTCGTCAACCAGCAACGAGACGAACCAGCGTCCCGACGCATCCAGTTTGACGGTAACAGTGGACGGGACGCCGCCATCGGGCAAAACCCGACTCCAGCGAATTGACAGAGCGTCATTACACTTCGCCAACCACAGTTGTCCGTCCTTCCACCTGAAAGCTGCGCGGGTAAACTCAGCGCTGCCACCACTCCGCTTCTTTTTGAAGTTGGGGTATTTAGCACGACCCGCCCAGAAGTTGGTAAACGCTTTTTGCAAATTTCTCAAACCTTGCTGCAATGGCACCGAGCTTACCTCGTTGAGAAATTGCAAGTCTTCCTGCTGTTTCCAGTTGGTCAGATCTTTGGATGTCTGTTTATAGTCAATCCGTTCTTGTCTTTTGTACCAGCCTTCTGTGCGAATGTGCAACGCTTTGTTGTAGACCAACCTCACACAACCCAGTGTCCGGAGCAAGAGTTCTTCTTGCTCCGGAGTTGGGTAAAAGCGATATCGGTAGGCTTTTTCTGTCATGTCTTACATTCTACCAGAATCCGTGTAAAGCCGTCCTGGAAGGACCCGGAGCTTTAGTGAGGAGTTTTAAACCCAAAATTTTCGATAACACACTAGGAGAAGCGAGAGAGGATGGTTCCTCGCTCATCATCACCTTCCTCCACTCTACAAATCCTGTCGCCGTTCAACACCAAAGCCCACAAGGTCAATAACCGTGGGTGCCTCGCTTGTTTCCGGACGCTTGTAGGTGATAATCGTGCGTAATCGTAAATCGGGTGCGACCAGCCGCATTTGATCAATGGCAACTGAACGCCGATAGTAGGTGGTCATCTCCAAAGTTTGACGACTGGGCAGATAGGTAAAACGACTCTTGACGGCACCGGGTTCGGAGTAACCCTCATCTCGCAGATAATAGCCCTTAATCACCTCTGGGGTTGCGGGAACGTGAGCCGTTAGCGGTAGTGGTGGAATAGCCGCCGACGTTTCCTCTGGGACTCCATCAAGATAAGTATCTGGGATAAACAGAGCCTTGAGACTCATCGATACCTGTTCACCGGTTTCCGAGAGGGTATCAAAAGCGATCGCAAACCCTGGACAGACGATCTCACCGGACTGAACTTGCGCCAAGTCAAATTGGATACCTTCGAGGGAAGATAATGACAAAATCTGCTGTTTTTGGTCACCTGTTAAGGATTCCACCCGAAATTCTGTGAAAGAACGTTCAACTTGGCCTTGCAGGAGAGAATGATAAATTCTTTCTGTTTTCCATAAACCCGTGCAGGCGGTAAAAAATTCCTGAAAATCCAGCATATTTTTGGAAATGACCTAAATCTGTACTAAAAAGAGGGGGATTAGCTTATTTAAGCAAATTATCAGAGTTTTTGTTATCTCTTAGACAGACACGAGAACTCCGCAGAGTAACAATCTCTTTAGCCTAAAAATTGACATTACACAGCCGAGGAAATTCTACGCTTCGACATCAATGGAAAATCACTCTGCTTTCGGTATCAATTTTGCTATTTCTAAGGCTCGAAATTTTCTGAGGTTGGGGTTGTTACATTATGATTACAATAAATTTGGCAGGCGTCAGCGATCACAAATAGAATTAAGTATATTTGCTGGTTCTATGAATCGTCAATTTTTATTAAAATTCCCTAGCCCAAATGAGTCCACGGTTTAAGCCGCTCATTTCCTACAATAGTTAAATCAATCAGCAATCAAGGTCATTTTCCCCATAAACTGAATAGCATAAAAGTGAACCCAGTTTTGGACACTAGGAGATCGCATGGATGCCGTTCAAAAGCAAATCGTCGCGCTAAGTCATAAAATCGACGCACTCTACCAAATGATTGACCAGCTTAGTTGCAGAGTTTCAGACTCTCTGACTGAAATCAAACAGATGCCACGTCAGGAAACAAACCCTTTTTCCTCAACTGGACATCTCAGGTCTCATAGTTATCAAAGTCCAAGTCTTCTTGACTCCGTAATGGAACATAAAGACGTTTTGATTGATGGCAAAAGCGAGTTCACCAATTCTCATCAAAACAGTGAGAATGGTCTGTCTGCCGACATTCAAGTCCAACGCCTGACCGCTCAACTGACAGCCGCCTATAATCGCATTGCAGCTTTAGAAGAACAGCTACTCGCTCGCAGAATCCATTCTTAGCTTCCCCATCGAGGAGCTTTTAACAAAAATCCTCAGACGACCTGAAAAGGTACAGCGTTACTTGTCTATAAACGAAGATTAATCTCAAGTCAGTATAGTATCTGTACACTAATATAGCCAAATCGTCTTTGGTGGTATTGATGACAAGTGCAGATGTAACTGTATAGCTAGAACTAAAGTGAAGCGTACTTGAAGGGGAACAAAAACCCGGCGTTGTACTTGTGCAGCAGGTCTTCCTGGATGAGGCTCTGGTCAAACTACTCTCACTCACTTCGACACAATGGTATTAACTTCGGCAGTATCGCTCTACTAAGGCTTCAATGGATTGAAGTAATTGCACGGTATTCCAGCCTTGGTAAAGATGAGTTGCGATCGCACATCCCCCAGCTCCGACCCCTTCTTTGACATATCCCTGTTCATAAGCTTGTAGCTGAGGATAGCGAGACAGAGCAAAACTTAGCTGTGTTGCCAAAAGCGGTACGCCACCAATGTTTCGAGCTAATCCTACTGTGTCGCCTGTCGGATCTTCGGCTACCCAACGAGTTGTCCCCACGACGATTCGTTCGGGTTGCCAGACCAATGGGGCGATTGGCAGATTGGAGGAAGGAAGAAAGCTTTCTTTCCCCGTGTCCTCTTCCCCCATGCCTGTTGCGGACAGGGAAGATGGAGCCGTAATGTCTGAAGCTGGCTGTGGAACGGATATGGAGTTGGATTCAAAGAGTCTTGTTAAATCATTCTCCTCTGCTTGTAGCCGGAGCGACCGCCGCAGATCATACGAGGACTTTAGTGAGGATGAGGAAGGGGTTGGGGGTGAAGTTGTTTTGAGCTGTTTGAACGCAGCTTGGTATGAGGCATCAAACTGGCTCAACGCCTGCGCTAGAGCATAAACGGCTAGCATTTGTGTCCCACCCGCAAGCAACACACCACAGCTACGGGTTGCCGCCAGCACCATCCCGGCTGCGGCAATTTGCATGGGGTCTCCTACTGCTGCTACTAATTGGAATGGGTCAATGGATTTTGGATTGTCCTGCTCTAGGTTATTTTCCAGCCCGGCGCGTCGCAACCCCTGGTGTACAATTTGCCACTTTTGGGCATGATTGCAAGTGGGGTGGCTGCTGTTGACCTTGCCAGCCGCCCTAATCCCTAAGCCAGTGAGAATACTCAGAGCTGTTGTGGTTCCTCCCACCACACACTCGCTGAGTATGACATACCCTCCATCCGTCACATCGGCCAGCTTTTGCCCCCACTTTAAGCCTTGCTCAAACAGATGCTTCACCGTGTCTAGGGGCAAAGCGTCCCCAGTACTAAGACATTTAGCCGGGACTCCCCCTAAGTCAATGGCAGGTACGGCGGGAGGTTGGGGTAAACCCGCATTGAACAGATAGACAGGAAGCTCCAATGCCTCAACTACGGCACGGGAAATTAAGACGGGGGAGGCTCCAGCCGTTAGGGGGGGCAGAGGATATTGAGGCTGGGGTGTGACACCGTTGACCAAAAATTCTGCATCTGCGATCGCAGTATATTGGCGATCTTCTGGTGTTGCACCGGCGGCTGAAATACCGGGGATCAAAGCTGTAGCAGTAAAGCCTAAAATACAAGCGAGTATGGGTCGGCGTCCCTGATACTGCTGTAACCATTGATGTCCCTGAGGAATTTGGGTATAAATTCGGATCATGGTTTGGATGTAGGAAGCTTAGAAGAAAGTTCCAGCTAGTCTTTTAACCTGCAACCTACAACTTACAACCTGAAACCTGCAACCTTTTAACCTTCAACTCTTCTCAACCCTCGTAATCCAACAAAACTTGAACCCAGTTTGGAGGTCGGGGAATTGGGTTACCTAAGCGATCGAGCAGGAGTAAAGCCACAAGATGGACAACGAATAAATAAACAAAATTACTGATGATAATCATCACCACAGCCAGTGCTTGAATCAGCGTTAGACTGGGCTGAGCGAGCAAGCCTAATCTTGTAAATCCCCACTCCGTCAACTGAGTAATTTGTGTCATCACGTAAACCCACAAGTCTTCTCCTAAGAGCAGGGAGAGCAACCAAAACCGGAAAAAGATGCCTAATGTCCCCAGTAGCGCTCCCGTCAGGATGGAAAACAGCCAGTGAGATTGGCGTCTCCACATCGCTCCCAACTGCACTCCCATCAAGCCATAGGGGATGACAAACAGAATGCTACGGGTTGGCCCCATCAGGACGGACAGCAATAACCCCGAAACGATTGCCGCCATCCAAGAGGCTCGGTTTCCCCACCTGAGATAAACTAAGGCGATCGGTATGGGGAAAAACATCCGCAGTACTGGCCCTAGGGGAAAGTAATAATTAATCAGCCAAATTAAGCTAGCGGCACTGGCTAGAAACGCTGTTTCCACCATCGCCAGGGGCGCTCTTGGTACAACCTGGGAACGCTCTTGCTTGGCATATTTTGCAGGAAAACTGGCTTCTTCTGGAGAGTCGATCAAAGAATCTTCGTCCATCGACATCTCACTCGTCTGTGACGGGGAAAACTCATCAGTTTCCGTCGGTACCGTAGTCGGTAAGGTGCTTTGCTCAGGTTCATCGCCTGAGTCAGAATTGCCGCTTAAGGGTTCCGCTTCCGATTTCAAAGGCTTGTTCTTCGTTTCCTCCCAAGGATCGGGGCGGGACTCTGGGGCATTATCAAAAGGATCGCTCATGCCAATTTAGTGCCATTAGTTTGGGGTCGGAGGAGGTTCCACTGACGAAAGCTGGGACACAACCTCTCCACCGGTCTGAGACTCTACTTCTTGAATCACCAACACCGAACAAGGAGCATGGTGAACCACATAGTTACTCACGCTTCCCAATAACGCTTCTGCTAATCCTGAACGACCCCGACGTCCGACCACAATTAAATCAGCCTGCCAATCTTTAGCTACTTTACACAGGAGATAGCCCGCTTCCCCAATTTCATAATCAGCTTCTATGATCACGGCTTGATTTAACGCTTCTTGGCGGTAGCGTGCCAGTAACGTCTGTGCCGCCTCAATCTGCTGTTCCATTAGAAGTTGTTGAGTTTGGTAGTCGCCCATCGCCTGGGTTGGCTGTAAACCCGGATCGTAGGACATCGGAACCGTGGGTTCAGCGATCATCTCCGTGGCAATGCAGTGAATCAGCTTAAGTGCTGCTCGATTGAACTGGGCGAGTTCCAGCGCCGCCGTAAAGGCATGAGAGCTTAAGGGAGAGTGATTAATCGCAACAAGGATTTTATTAAAACTCATAAAGTCTTCCAGTGAGTGCAGGGTGTTCCAGAAAATCAGCGCTCGACGCCCTGAGGGCTGCCCAAAAATAACGTCCCTATGCTTTCATTCAATTTAATCGTAGGGTAGGCATTGCCCACCCTCCACCCAAAGAAGTTGTTTCGTTATTTTTGGACAAGTCCTGAGTGTTGGGTTAAGCAATGATCTTTTCCAATGCCCCTACATCCGGGATATACATGATGTCGTTATCACGCTTAATCAGTGCCTTCTTTTCTAGTTTAGTCAACACTCGTGTAACCGTCTCCCGTGCCAACCCACTGAGGCTACTCAACTCTCGATGGGGTAGGTTGGGAATTTCAGTTCCTTGCTGTTTCAATTTCCCTTGTCCTTCTGCTAAAAACAATAACGTATCTGCCACTCTCGACGTACTATCCGACTCCCGTAAGCGGAGACGCCGATTGACTTGACGCAGACGTTTGGCCAACAACTGAGATAAGCGGACACCTGCCAAGGGTTCACTATGGACTAGCTGGACAAAATCCTGAGCTGGAATACTGCCAATCGTGGTGGGAGTTAGCGTAATCACATCCGTTGAACGCGGTACCTCATCAAGCGCCGCCATTTCGCCAAAAAGTTCTCCTTTTCCTAAGATGTTGAGGGTCACCTCTTTGCCGTCAAGGTTGTAGGTACGAATCTTGGCCCATCCTTCCAAAATGAAGTAGACAGAGCCACCCCAGTCATTTTCCAACAAGATTACTCGATTGGCAGGATGGCTACGGGTGACAACGTGAGCAGTGGCTTGCTCCACAGTAGGCTCTGGTAAGCCAGCAAAAAAAGGTGCCGCGCAAATCAACTCATTAACATTTGAGTTCATTTCGTGTGAGTTGTAACGGTCTTCCATGAAATCACGAGCACATTGTAAACGCGGTGGACAGATAAATTCTCAGCTGTCCTCTAAATTGAAGCAGGAGGCTGTTCGGAGTTTTAACCAAAACAATAGCAATAGGACATTTGGGTTCAGGCACCTCACCAACCTTTTTAGACAAGCCACAATGACACAAGCAGAGGTTATTTCCTAAGACAGGAGGGCTCTACCCCTAAGGGAGGTGCCTGCAATGGTTAATTCTGTCAGAGTTTAAGGCACTCTTCGAGTCATGTGTCCATTATTATCCTCTATATTGATCGACCTCCAAAAATTCTGCTGGTGTCAGGGAGCCTCTGGGTTATTCAATAAGTGGAAGCCGTAATGAGTTTATGATGATTACCATGAAGTCGAGTATTGATCCATTTTTGAAAATGACCGGATTTTGAGGGGGAAACGGGTAAAAGTATTTTTCTGCCACGCCTTGCAGCTTTCAACCTGAACTCCTGAGTTTCAACAATCCCCATAGCGTTCGTTGCTCCTGTTTATTTAACATGAAAGACAGGGGAATCATACTCACTCCTGTATCCGTGCACTTATTCTCGTCAAGGGTTTCACCGTGACTTCTTTGAAGGATATTCAATCTCTGATCGCTGATCTTGACAGCATCCTGCCTAAAGCTGAGACCCGTCTTCCCTGGTCTAAGCCAGGTGATGTCACCAGAGAACGCCAGGTACTGGAGCGAGTGCGTAGCTATTTGGTTTCCCAACAACAGAATCTGGTCATCGGCTCTAAACAGTCGCCTGTACCTACAACGCCAGCTCAGCCCGAAGAAGTCGTACAGCAGATTGTGCAAGCGGTGGCTCACGAAATGAGTTTTCTACGTGCCGACTTCATGCAACCCTTGCAGGCCGACCTAGAACTTCTACGTCAACAACGGGAGGATCTGGTTCAAGAAATTCAGCAACTCGAACACAAAAGACGGCAGATTGATTCAACAAACCAGCGTAGTACCCCCCAGCAGCAGATGATTTCAGAGTTGTCCCAAGGGGTAATCGACCGTTGCACCGTAAGCTTAACGCAACATCTAGCTCAAATTCTAGCGAATTTCGAGCGTCGTGTGGTAAATGCGGAATCACCCCAGCGCTTGCTCGACACATCTGTTGCCTCCCACTGGACAATCGCACCCGCTGCTGCTGAGCAAAATCCGATGGAAGGGGTCATGCAGACACAAGCAACCCAGGAACAACTGCGGCAGCTACAAGAAAATTCCGATCAATGGCTGACCACTCTAGAGGCTAACCAACGGGCGATCTTTGAGACCTTAAGTCGCGATCTTCAGGCTTATCAAGCCTCCTTGTCTCAGGGATTGGAAAGGATGCATACTTTAGGCTCTCAATGCGAGATCTTGTTTACAGCCTGGGTGAATCGCACTCTTGAGCCCTTGGCACGAGCAACCTCAGCACCTCTTTCTTCATCTGTGCAACCGTCGAATTTAGCGAATCCAACACAGGCAATAGGTATCCCTGCCACCGCACCAGAAACGTTGCCACCCACTCCCTTCACCGTGGCAGAGCAAGAGCCACTTTCGCTTCAACCCGAAACGGTTAAGGAAGAGATGAGGTCTCCACTCTCTAGCGATGACCCACAGACGATTTCCCAGGCAGATTCTTCGCCATTGCTTCGAGCTACCCCTTTGGGGCGATCGCATCCCAGCCCGTTTGAGTCACCCTCACAAGACAATGTTCTGGAAAACCTAATCTCGGATGATTGGGAAATCGTCGAAGGATTAGACACAGAAAATCTGGACTTGGAACTAGGTGAAAATGACCCTCTAGAGACGTTTATTCAGCTAGACCTCAATGAGCAGGCTTTCCTCTCCTCACAGGACGTTGTCAATACACCAACCTCCTTACATGATCCACAGGCTGATTTCCTGTTGAATTGGCTCAATGAAAGACAGCAAAGTGACTCGGGCTTACCAGCCGATGAACTCACAGAATTAGACAAATTAGAGGTGGCGGCTGAACTCACCCTCAACATTGATCGCCGTCGCCAAGAAATCGATGAGTTATATCAAAGCTTATTTGGGACAGAGGCTTTAATCGACACGTCCAATTTAGCTCAATCAGATTCACTTAAGGGTGAGGCAGATGTCTCAGATCCCATCGAAGCCTCGCAGGAGGGGGAAGCCATCACCGATGACCAGAGAATTAACACCGACTCGGTTATGCCCTTATCGGCTCAGATTGAAGATGTTTTGTTTCAAGGATTAGCGATTGATTCAACGGCTGCGCCAGCACATCCAGCAGACTTAGGCTCCTCAACTCCACTGCCCATAGAAGCCGTGGGAGAGTTGGCACCGTCATGGGAGGCTGTCTTGTTTGAGGAGCCAGCACCTCACTCGCCCAACCAAACGGCGAGAAGGCAAGACGCTCAGCCCTCATCCAATACAGACGACTCTCAATTGAATCGGAATCGTATTAGTGAGCCAGAAGACATTGAAACGATTGGGGCGTTGACCGATTTATTTGAAGAAATGGGTTTGAATCCATCGGCAGGGGCTACAGAGACTACAGAAAATTACTCAATGCCGATGCCCGCTCCTCCCCAATCCGAATTCTCAACCCCTGACCCGGAAGCAAGTTTAGCTGAAGATCACTACATCCCAGCCTCACCCGAAGAGGATTTGTTGGAAACAGCTACCTTAGAAAGCGATTCAGACATGGCAATTTGCTTAGACCCAGACACCCTCCAACAACTCCAGCAAGACCTCTACAGCTTTGAGACATCTCTCAATCAGAATGCCCAAAGACAGGAGGATCAGAGGTGGCCCAACGAGGATTTAGCGGGTTCAACTTCTACACCAGAAACCTTTCCAGAGTATGAACAAAACCAGCCATTTTTCATGCCACCGCAGGAGTCATTGGCAGAAGATTGGGAGGAGTTTGTCCTCAAGCATTGGATAACCCGACACGAGTTGGATGACGAGGCAATCTCGACCGCCCCTGAATTAGTAGCATCCGATTTTGACCCAGATTTGTTTCCCTCAGAAGCGCTCGAACTCCATCAAGAAAGTACGATACAGGCGAGTGCAGCTGCCTCAGGAGATCTCGTTCCCTCCCCAGAACTGATAGAACAGGGGGATACACCAGCCTACTTCGCCGTTGAAGAGGAGCATCTCGTTGATGAGATGCGATGGGATGAGCCAACGGATAGCATTACGGAGGAAGCGTTGATGGCTCAATGGGACGCTGTCGCCTCCTTTCCCGCCCCAGACTTGGAGTTTGACTCGGATTTCTTTACCCAAGACGCCCTGGACACAGACCTAGAAGGTGAGCGCAGTACTGTCATGCCTGGAACATTGAGAGACCAAGGACAGCCAGAGTCTTCTGACCCCACTCCAGACCCAAGGTTGCCCCAAGATTTCTTAACCAATGACTTGGAGCAATTAGCCAAAGCTGAAGTGGACTTAGGGCAACAGAAATCTGACAACGTAGAACACTCCACACCAGAACATCAGGTTTTACCACCACAGGCGCAAGTTCCCCCCTCTGCTGAAGCCTTAACGGAAGGTGCGCCATCAGAAAACCTAACACCAAAGGCACAGGCTTCAGGTGAATCGAATTTTGAGGTAAACTTCCCTCAGACTGAAGCATTTAACTCAGAGCAATCCGACAACCCCAAAAATGAACCCTAGTTCAGACGCAGACGCTCAACCGTAAATAGACGAGAGCCAGCGTCAGGTCTGGGCAAGCCCCAAAACTCAACAAACCACTGCCTCTCTCCAGAATCTGTATCTACCTGCTCAAAACTTAATGCCCGCACCATCAAAGCAACCAGAATCGCTGGCTAACAACGCTGTCTGGTATTTAGGAATTGACTTGGGTACCACTGGTGTTTCTGCTGTCCTCTTGAACTCCACGACGGGACAGCGATACCCCATCTATTGGTCTTACGAAATTGCCCGACAAGCTGACGAATTACCAACGGTGACGTCCCCATTCACTCTTTGTAGTTCTGACGCGCCGATCTTTCGTTTACCTGCACTTACCTACTCGGAGCCAGCCGCGAATCCGCTCTCTGTTGAGCCATCGAGTACACCCATCGTTGTGGGTTCCTTGGCCTCTACCCTCGCCCATAACCAGCCAGGAGTCCTCCTGGAGAAGTTTAAACCCTATTTGAATCTTGGGGTTCCCTACTATTGTCCAAAACGTCATGAGTGGGAACCGACGTTGCACTTACCCAATCAGCAGCTCGTTTCCCTGTATGAGGTACGGCAGTCTTTGCAGGCATTGTTAGCTACGCTAACGCCGAATAGTCGCCAACCCCATTCTCTGGTTCAGGTGGGGGCTAAAGGTCTGGAGAGTGAAACTCTCACAGCCGCCTTACAGCAGCTCCAGGGCGTGATTATGGGCAGCCCAGCCACTTGGGGAGATACTTACCGCCTTAATCTCCGGGAAGCTGTGCTGGCGGCGAAGTTGGTGAGGTATCCAGAACAAATTTTCTTTGTGGAGGATGCGATCGCTTCTGTGCTGGCGGGTTTACCCCGTTCGGGCAGAGGGGGAGAGGGGGAGAGGGGGAGATGGGGAGATGGGGGGAGGGGGAGAGGGGGAGATGGGGAGAATTTCTTAACTCAAACCCACGATCAGGAACAATCTTTCAGCTCTGGATTTCCTTCCACTACGCTCTCATCCCCTTATCTGCTCACTCAAGCTCCGGTCGCCTCCTCACCTGCCCCTTGGCGCGGAGGTACCTTAGTACTCAATATCGGTGCGACCACAACGGAACTCACCTTAGTGAATTTGCCCGATGACCTGCAAGACTTAATTTACAACGATTTTACTCTGTGTAGTTTGCCTTATGCCGGCGACGCGATCGAGCAAGATATTTTGTGCCAACTGTTGTATCCCCAACTATCTGCTGAGCAACAGCAGCGACTTTCACTGCATGAGGAATTAGAATCACTGCAACCCGGTCAACGTGATCCCCACCGACGCGCTCGCTTGGCATGGCTGTTACAGAGTTCTCCCTTAGGACAGGCGCTCCTCAAAGCGGCGGGTTGCTTAAAGTTAATTTTGCAACATCAAGAGAAATTTACTTTAGACCTGAGCCAACAGCAGTGTACCCTGACCCGTCTAGATTTAGAAGACCGTGTGCTTCAACCTTTCATTCAACTCCTCAATCAACAACTCAATGCCTTGCTGATTACAACTGGTATATCAGAACACGGCATTAATCAAATTTTGTTGCTGGGTGGTACGGCGCATTTAATCGCACTGACTCAGTGGCTTCAGAAACGACTTCCTAACGCTACCGTGATTCAGGATATTGATTTGCCCCCTGAAAGTTGGGTGGCGGCTGGACTGGCCAGTTTGCCTCTGTATCCCCAAGTGTTAAATCGCACTCGGCAACAGTACAGTGACTACTTCCTCCTGTTAGAGCTTTTACGTGCTTTTGCACAAACCACAGGCGAAGCGGCAACTCGTGCTTACAGTCTGGAGGAAATTATGCAACAGTTAGAGCGTCGGGGCGTCAATATAGGCGCTTGTTACGAGCGACTTGTCTGCTTGGTGGAGGGTCAATTGCCAGAGGGTTTGGTGCCTGCCCTGGAAGACGTGAGCCTGCTATCTCCCATCTCTAAGCAAAATTCAATCTACGGTAAGGTTGCTGCAAGTACGGGATTGTTTTTTAGAGAAGACGATGGCTCAAAGAACATGGGCAAAGGGAATCGGATCTATCGTCTAAATCTCAATCAGCAATCCTTTTTGCGCGATTATATGGAGATTATTTTGTCTGGTATCTATCAAAAGTTTGAAGAACCGCTGATTTTAATGTAAGAGCTTAATAAAGCTTAATCTTATTAATATAGCAACGTTCAGGTGTTTTTTTCAATAAAAAAACAAGAACTTTACAATAGCTTTAAAAAAAGGATTTCAATTGTAAAGAATCCGTAAAATAGGCAGAACTGACTATCAATCAAGCTCTTAAAGAAGATAAATATCCGAGGTAGGTAATGACTCGAAAGCCTAACCTTTATAAACAACCGATCGCAAGCCGTGTCTACCATCTTAAAGTCTTCTGCTTCCTGGCCGGTTGACTCATCAGTTCTCGTGAAACCTAGCCAATGTTATAAAGTCCAACAACGTCCACATTACTCAGCGATCAGCAAGCGTAAGCGATTGCTGGATATTATAGGAGCGTTAGTGGGACTAGCCATTACTGCCGTCCTTGCGATCCCGATCGCGATCGCGATTCAGCTAGAGCATCCAGGCCCGATCTTTTATAGTCAAATTCGTTGTGGCCTGAACGGTAAGCCTTTCCGCCTGTGGAAATTTCGCTCAATGGTTGTGGATGCTCACCACCTACAGCATCTTGTAGAGAATCAGGCAAAAGGTAATATTTTCAAAAATAAAAACGATCCTCGTGTGACTCGTGTTGGTCGATTTTTACGCTGTACCAGCTTGGACGAATTGCCGCAGTTCTGGAATGTCCTCAAAGGAGACATGAGCTTAGTTGGGACTCGTCCACCGACGCTGGAAGAGGTGAGGAGTTATCAGAAACATCACTGGGAACGATTAAATATTAAGCCTGGAATGACCGGTGAGTGGCAGGCACATGGGCGCTCTAGCGTCACAGATTTTGAAGAAATCGTTCGCATGGATATTGCTTATCAACAAAAGTGGTCGCTTGCCTACGACCTCAAGTTGATTCTAAAAACTATTTTGGTCGTTGTGTGCAAAAATGGCGCTTATTAAACCTCTTGCAACCTTGAGGAAGGCAGAAGAAGGAGGGCAGAAGGCAAAAGGTTTCGTTCAGATGGGGATTCAGGCTCCGCCTGAACTTCGGGGCTTAATACCCTTACTCCATAAAAGTCGTGGGTTTCATAACGTTCGCGTAGCGTTCTCCATAGGAGTAGGCATTCATAAAAGCATAAAAGCCTTTTGTCTTCACTAAAGCTCCGGTTTGCCTTTTTTGGTCAAAAATGCAGCTTTGGTAGGATTTGAGCTAAGAGTTAAGACAGAAGCGTCTTAATTCTTAGCTTTTTCATGAATTTACCGAACTCGATTACCTTTTCTCGCTTGCTGGGGTTGCCGTTTCTCCTCTACGGCCTTCACAATCCCACAGACCGAATGCGCTGGATCTGTTTAGCCGTCTTTTTGGTTGCAGCCGGAACCGATTGGCTGGATGGTTATTTGGCTCGCAAACTGAATCAAGTTACCGACTTAGGCAAGTTTCTTGACCCATTAGTCGATAAATTTTTAGTATTAGCTCCGTTGTTGGCATTAATTCAGTTGGGTCAGGTACCGGCTTGGGGAGTCTTTCTGATTTTGGCGCGGGAATTGCTGATTGCGGGTTGGCGGATTAACCCCAACCTGACAGGTAGCACGAAAATTAGTGGTGCTAATCTCTGGGGCAAGCTCAAAACTGTGAGTCAGATTTTGGCGATCGCACTTTTAATTGCCCCAACCCCCAATTCCTGGGAAACCCCTGCCTTAGTTGCCTTCTGGATATCTGTTGCCTTCACCTGGATTTCCGGTGCCATCTATCTTTGGCCTCAAAAAAGCAGTCAGCCGGCGGTTAAAAGTAGTGGTTTGACGGTTGATAGCTAGTAGTCCATTTCTCATCCATTAGCCAGAGGAACCAACGTCTTCAGATTCCTAATATAGGCGTACTGGGACATAGATGACTTTGGGGACAGGAGCATGGCTCTTTTCAAAATTGGGGATTTTAATCCACACTATCGCGAAGAAGCGTTTAACGGTGAAGACGTCAAGGGACTTGATGTTTATGCTGGGAGAACCAATGAGAAAATTGGCTCTATTCATGACGTACTAGTAGATGAAACAGGCAGTTTTCGCTATCTCGTCATTGAAACAGGCTTCTGGATTTTTGGAAAGAAGGTCTTGCTTCCAGTCGGTCGTTGCCATGTTGATGCCCCTGCGCGACGCATCTACGCTGTAGGAATTTTCAGCAAAGAGCAAGCCGAAAAATTACCTGAATACGATGACAGTATGACGGTTGATTACGATTACGAAGAACGAGTACGGCACGTTTACCGCACTCCTACAGTAGAAGCCTCAGTTCCTGTAGAGGCACCAGGAATTGCCAGGGTACCGGCTCAATCGGCTACACCACGTCCAGTTTCCCCTCCACCTAGCTCTGTTTCTGAGAACCGCCATCTCTACACCTACGAACATGAGCCTTCACTGTACCAAATGAACGAACAGGAGCATCAAAGCCTTAGACTCTATGAAGAACGGCTGGTTGCCAATAAGCGCCGTCGTCAGACGGGTGAGGTAGCCATCGGTAAGCGGGTTGAAACCGAAACGGCACGGGTTTCGGTTCCGGTAGAGAAGGAACGACTGGTGATTGAGCGCACAACACCTTCAGGTGTTGGGACGACAGTTACTCCTGGTACAGTGGATTTCCGTGAAGGCGAAGTGGCTCACATGAGTGTCTACGAAGAGACGGCGGAAATCGGCAAGCAGGCTTTTGTCCGCGAGGAAGTCACCATCAGGAAAGAAATTGAGCGAAGTACGGTTGATGCGACAGAGACACTTCGTCGCGAAGAGTTAGAGGTAGACGTGAACGGCAAACCCGTTATTCAGCCCCCTCATGACCGTCTCGATCATCGAGTTTAATCGAGTTTGTAGGAACACTTATACCCTTTTTCTAAATACTCAAGACAAATACTTTTCTTGTTCCCCTTGCTCAGGGGGAGAGGGGGTCAGTATTTAGTGCGTTAAAAGTGAGATGGTAAGTTATAAGTAGGTGGGCACAAATAAATGCACGTATGTCAACAAATGTTAAGAGCCTAAAAGCCTCTTCCCTTCTGCCTTCTGTCCTCACTAAAGCTCCGGTCTGCCCCCTGCCTTGCCTCAACGACAAATATTAATGCCCACCTACTTACCATCTCCACACAATTGGCAGGTTAATGGCTGGGTTACGGCTAGTGCCCCCACCGCTAAACTGCTTTTAAAATTTCGTCATCCAGCGAGAAATCCACCTCAGCTTCATGACGCCCAGATGCCTGGTAATCGTGCTGGAAGGAATCTTTAAGACCCGAAATCAGGTCATATTCCGGTTGCCAATTCAACTGAGTCATGGCTTTATGCACATCCGCAAAGAAGTGCTGGACTCGCATGGGGAAGGCTTTGCGTTTGCCAAAATCGAATTTCTTGGGGTCGTAATGCACAATCTTGATGGAGTCAGCGGACTTACCCGTGGCTTCAACACAGGCGCGTGCTAAACCATCAAAGGTAACGTAGCGATCGCCCGATACATTATAAATCTGCCCGATCGCACTCTCATTCCCTAGAACCCGAGACATTGCCCTAGCTAAGTCCTGACAATGACCGAATTGGGTGATGTGCATTCCATTTCCGGGAATAGGGATGGGGCGATCGCGTACAATCCGCTCAAAGAACCATGCTTCTAGGTCATTGTAGTTCTGGGGGCCGTAAATATAGGTTGGGCGAATGGATGTCCAAGGTAAGCCCAACTGTTCCAGGAAAGCTTCGGTTTCATGCTTGCCTTTGTGGCGACTTTTTGGGTCAACTGGGTCACCCTCGATATGGGGTAATTGGTCGGATTTGAGGTAAACGCCCGCAGAACTCATATAGACAAAGTGTTTCACCCGGTCTTTAAAGATTTCGGCTAGGGGTTGAGTATCGCTGAGTTCCCGACCGTTGTTGTCAAAAATGGCGTCAAACTGTTCTTGTGATAATTTGTCTTTAAGTTGGGAGGCGTCGATGCGATCGCCATGAATTTGTTGAATGCCTTCTACAGGTGCTGGTTTCTTACCGCGATTGAACAGCACCACCTCATGACCTTGTTCCACCAAAATTTTAGTTAGGTAGACCCCAATAAACCGGGTACCACCCATGATTAAAATCCGCATATTTCTCCTTTCGTTGCAGTCCCCTTAAGGAATTTTACAGGAGTTGCGCTGCCTTACGCGAACTGAATTGCTTGGGAATAAAAGCCAGATGTTCCCGTGCGATCGCTGAAAGTTTATGTTGATTTTTTCGGACAACTATTATTTGGCATCAGCAAATTAACTAGGTGGAAAATTTAAATGTAAGTAAGCGAGTATCGCTTACTTTTTCGTCATCCCCCTGAAGATATAATCAAGGTAAATGTTCACTCTAAAAGTGGCGTATATTTATTTAGATCTATCTACTTAATTGGCTATTTTTTAAGTAAATCAACAAGATTGCATTACTTCTTGCAAATATTCCTGATACTTAAAAACTCTCTAGAAATATGTATTGAAGAATACAAAAATACGAAGGTAGAATGCTCCTAAGTACAAATACAAGTGGGAATTCGATTCCACTTAATTTGAGGCACCCAATTTCTAGGGAATATGGATGGGAACTCAAACACAAAAGCTTCATTGGGTTGTCCAGAAGACTCGTATGAGTGTCAGAAGAAACAACCAATAAGAGTAGAGAAATCTTCTGATCTCTGCCTTTCAGATTAAAACCGCTTAAGAGTAAACTCGTGAAAAACGACTGTACTACAGAAATAATCTGACCTTCCACACAAGACATTTCCAACGAAACCGTAGACCTCTTTGCATTAAACAAAGAGATAAAACTGGGGCTGTAAATGGCTGAAATGTAGGCTTTATTCGCCCCGGAAAGTTATGCCTGTTTTATTGATTTTGGAGCAAATTCAATGTACGACCTGACAAACTTCACATTAAAAGACATGGTTGAATGTGGGATGACTCTGTGCCAGCAGCGCTTAGGCGCTAAAAGTATGGAGTCTGTCAGTAACAAAATTGTTAACTATTTCTATGAAAATTTGATTGACCAGGAGACTGGGACTCCGGCCTGTGCGCTCGTCCGTTGCTTCAAAACCCATCCTTATGAGGAGCTTGATCTGGAACTGCGCGAATCCGCCAATAGCATGGTGGGCAGCTATTTCCCATCTCCAAGCATGAAGTGCCTGACTCTGCTGGCAACCGCTGGTGACAAACCGGAATGGAACTCAAGATACACATCCGGGGGACATAAAGCTATCCCATTAGTAAGCGAAGATATGGTTGCACAGTTTCCGATGATCTCACAGTTGATCAGACAGTTCGGCTTAGATATAAGCACGGTACTCAGACCCGATCCCAAACTTTTGGTTGGACTGGAGGAGAGGAAACTCAACGTCTTCTATGTACCTCAAGCGGTCGGCAGTTCCTATATTCCAGCCCAGGATTCATTTGTGATTCCCTTTGGCATCAAGTCTGTGCTGGGGTTTGGTGGGCTGTTACCTTCGGGCAATCTATTTGCTATTATTATGTTCTCTAAAGTCCAGATGACGCCAAGTACGACGGATATGTTCAAAACCTTGGCGTTGAATGTCAAGTCAGCATTGTTGCCCTTCGATGGCAAAGCTGTATTTGAAAAGCCGAGCTATAAAGATTCAGTTTTAGACTACAGCAAATTCGGCAAGTGAAGCGCGATCGTTCATTGATAAGCTTTCTCTGTTTTACCGACCTAATGAAGACCAACTAATAGAAACGCCCTACCATGTTCAACTATCTGCCCATGAACATGGTAGGGTTCATGTTGTTTATTGAAAATGTTTTTACCTGGTTGAGCTAGACCTCGACCATAATTTTTATCGTTAGCTTGTGATTCAAGGAGATTGACACTCACGCCTGAGACCATGAGTTTGTGTAGCAGAGGCTAAAGTCGTAGCTGAGTCACGGCAATTTTGCCTGAAAAGCAGACATCAACGTCGCTTCCGGGAGTACGCCCGCGCTTGGCGTATTCCCCAATGTAGTAATAGGAATCTCCCTCGACTCGATACTCGACTGGCAACGGTTGCGTACAGGGTGTACAAAACACCACTTCTGGATCGGGTTCTCCCGGTAGCAGATGCGGCAGGTTTACATTCCAGAAGCACCCCGGTTCCAGGGGATGGTTGAATAATTTCTCTAAAACCTGAGCCGTCCACCGCGCTGCTACATCCCAATCGACATTTACTTTACCTTTGCGATAGTGGGAAACGGCGATACCGGGAATGCCTTGTATGGCAGCTTCCCGAACGGCGGCTACAGTTCCGGAGATATACACATCCATCCCTAAGTTGCCACCGGCGTTGATGCCAGAAAGCACCCACTTGATATTCTTACAAAGATGTGATGTGGCTAAACGGATACAATCGGCTGGAGTACTGCCCACCGCATACTCGGTATCAGAACGGCGATGGACGTGAATGGGTCGAGTGGTGGTGACTTGATGACCACAGCCTGATTGATGGTCTTTAGGAGCCACAATCACGCCTTTGCCATTCACTGCTTTTAGAAGCGCCCGAATGCCGGGAGCGTCTATTCCGTCGTCATTCGTGAGAATCAAGGTCATAATAAGTCGTTAGGGACGCAACAGACAAAACCGAATCTCAAGCATATCCGCAAAATTCAGGCTCAATGAGTTCGATTCAACCTTTTCTAAGATCCCTGAACGCTAAAAATTCGCATGTTCGCGCAAAGGCGGCTCGTGCCTTGGGGAAAATCGGCACGGAAGCGGCAGTTACTGCCTTGCTTGATGCCTTGAATCATGAAGACTTCAATGTAGCTCGGTGGGCAGCTTGGGCGTTAGGGCAAATCGGCTCGGAAGCCGTCATTACTGGGCTAATTGAGGCACTCAACCATCGATCCCCTCAGGTTTACATTTGGGCGACTTGGGGATTAGGGCAAATCCGCTCTCCTGAGGCAGTGACTGGATTGATAGGCGCATTAAAGCATAAAGACTCCCAGGTACGTTGGAGGGCGGCCTCTGCATTAGGGTTTTTCCAGGGTGAAGCGGTCGTGGATGGACTGATCGAGGCATTGCGCGATCGCGAAGCGCTGCCGCCTACGGCAGATCGCCACTCTTATGTTCGCAGAAGAGCTGCTACTGCATTAGGAAAGATTGGCTCCTCTGCGGCTATCCCTGAGTTGCTTGCCGCACTCGACGACGAAGAGTTTTTTGTGCGTAGGGCGGCGACTGAGGCTTTGAAGCAAATCGGCACTGAGGCGGTATTTACGGGACTACGCGGTAAACTCCAGGCTCAAGAGTCTCAGGTTCGTGAGAGAACTGTTTGGGTATTAGAACAAATCGGTTCAGAACCTGCTATTAATCTGCTGCTTGAAGCACTGAACGATAAATATTCCCTGGTTCGTGAAAGGGCGGCTTCGGTTTTAGGGAAAATTGGCCTGGAAGCGGAAAATATAGAGATACTGCAAGCGCTTCAAGATAAAGGCTTCATTGTTCCTAAATCTATCGCTTTTGCCTCAAAGATTGCAGGTTCAGGACTGATACCAGATGCTATTGAGTTGAATCGCACTCCCCAGCTAGCACAAGCAACACCAGAGACCCATACACTACCAAAAATTTTTATCACATCCTGTGACCAAGCAAGCGAACATCTCTTGTCTACAACTAGAGGGCCATTAATCAAACATCTGATCTCGATTGGTAGTCCTGGTGACAAACCTCCTGATGGTTATACCCAAGTACCCCATCGGTTACGACTGGAGTTTGATGATATCAGGGTACCGGATGATGACCCTGAATATGTTCTGGCTACTGCTGAAGATATCCGCAAGGTAATTGACTTCGTTCCTTTGATTTCTCAGGATGGGGGAAACGTCCTCATCCATTGTTATGCGGGTATCAGTCGTTCTTCAGCCGTGGCTTTAACGGTGTGTGCCATGCTACTGGGTGCGGGGAAAGAGGAGGAAGCATTGGCTTATGTATTGGAAGCTAGACCCCTCGCTGTGCCTAATCGGTGGATTGTGGAATTGGCGGATGAAGCGTTAGGGAGAGAGGGCAAGCTAGTAGAAGTCGTCCAAGGTTTTCATGATTCTCTGTGGAAAGATGACAACTTTGATGATTTGGAGTCCCTGGAATAAATTTTTTCTTGAGTAGCAGAGGAGATAACGCTGTGCGATTTGCGATCGCATTCCTAGAAGAGAACATTAGAGATTTTTGAGTTACAAACTTGGGTTGTTCAGATCTCCGACTTCTTCAAGAAGTCAGGGATCTTGACGTTTACTTGATCATGCGAGGATTGCCCAGACCGATAAGCTATCACAAAGGCTGAGATATCCATCGTTGCCGTTTTCGATACATGGCCTAAACGCCCACTCTTTCGCCGATATAACCGAAACAGTGTGAAGTATAGGAAGAGTTCCTCCCATGAAGCCCCCGTGGCGTAGCGTCATTATGACTACGGCTTTACTGATAAGCGGTATCGTCGCTGTTGGTGTAGCCCCAAACTTATTGGCACAGCAAGAACTAGCTAGGGCACAAAGCCGTTGGGCTGCTCGTGACTTTCAGCGTTATCGCATGGTTATCGAGACTGATAACGGGCTTTCTCAAGTCTGTCGGCAAGAGGTTGAAATTAAAAACGAAAGGGTAATTAACGTTGTTCAGGATTGCAAAAAACCAGGGTCATTTGTGGAACAGCCAACAGTGACTATTACAGACCTATTTAATGAACTCGCAAAGTATACATCGAAAACGGAATGCGGCCCAAATGGCTGCGCTTGTGATGGTGTGATTAGTGCCGATTCTAGCTACGATACACAACTAGGATATCCACGCCAAATAGAACTTAAGTTGAAGCGATTGAATTTTGTAGAGCAATGGATGCATCCTCAACGAAGGCAGGAAGCTATAGGTATGCTTAGGGGTGGGTCTTGTACGTTGATTGGCTTCGTCGGACGTAAATTCAAAGTCGTTTCCCTGACACCGTCGCCAGCCGCACCAAAAAACCCCTGAAGTCTAGACTCGATCGCTTAGATTTTGGGAGAGGATGACGCTTCCTGATTCTCAATCCTTATAAGAGGCGATCGCTCCTAACCCCCATCATCCGGCACACCCGAAACATCAATCCCGCACGCCTGACAGATTACCTTAAGCGAAACCTTGTAAGCACGAGCTAGTCCCACAGCATTCTCAAGGTTTGGCTTGGCGTTACCGTTTTCCCAATCACTGACTCTGCGTTCTGAAACTCCAATTAGTAGCCTCAACTGAAACTGCGTTAGCTGATTCTGCTCTCTGAGTTGCCTCAACAGAGACTTCTCCTGTTGGTCTTGATTTTCTTGACTCATTCTAGACGTACTGCTCATGAAGTTTATGTCTTGACGTTTTGTTTAACCAGACGTAAACTTCAAATTAGTGAATACGAAAAAACCAGCTAGTCTCGCTGGCTCCCTCAAGATACAACACGGCTGACTGGTCTCCTTTAAAAGTGTCTCACTATTGAGTTCAAAGGGTGCCTATGGAGCAATAATTTCCAGTTTGTATCTTCTTCCATTTGGTCACAAGCACGGCGATTGCTTCACTTGCCCGTGTAAGCGGTCGCCTTACTTTAACACCCACTATCAGCAATCTACCATGTCCCAGAACTTAATTACATCTGGGGTCATTGACCCTGCCCAATTACCCTTAGAGCAAGTACGCCAGGAAGTCGCCGCCCTGCTGAAAATTTCCCTAAACCAAATCGAACGCCTAGAGTGTTGGCCTCACCAAATTTGGGTGAAGTTAGTCGAATCTCGTGCTAAATTCGTCAGTTATCGCCGCTTGCCTCTCTGGATAAAACAGGGACTCGATGCGATCGCACGCTGCACTTCACGCCCCAGCCTCGACCAGTTGGGCGAAATATTGCGTACCGAACGAGAGTGGTACGATAACCACAAACAGCCCGAAGCCGTGCAACCGTGGCGCAACGCCTGGGCGCAACAAGCCCAACACCTGCGTCAAGAAGAAGAACGTCTCAAACCTGTAAAAGCCCATCAGCAGGCAGGAGTCGAGTGGCAAAACGCTTGGCAACAAATTTTGTACTGTTGCCGAGACTGTATGGGATTAGAGCATATAGCCCCAGAACTGAAACGCCAAAGCCAGGAATTTGCCGATTTGCCAGATGTGGTAGGAGCGATCGCACAATTGTGGCAACAGCGCTGGCAGCAACTCTCTCAAGCTACGGCCTAAAACCCCCACATTTTTTCCTTGACAAGGCTAGAAATGTTTATTAAGACAAGCCATTTAAAAAATCGGCGTCTATTTCTGGAAGAGAGGGGTTAATACTAATGCCTGTTGCCAACTCAAAACCTGCCGGAGTCGTTAGGCGAGGTTGAATTTGACAATACCAGTGTACCTGAGGTTCTTCCGCTTTGTATCGAGCCGCTGTATTGATCACGTAGTTGTAATCAGGGTCATTCAATTTATCGTACAAATTCCGAAGAACGCTCTGCAAAATTAAGGCAAAATCGGATTTTTCCTGTTCAGAAATACTGCCAAAGTCAGCTTGATGATTTTTCGGCATAATCCAGGTTTCAAAAGGAACCTCAGCAGAAAAAGGAACAAAGGCTAAAAACGAGTCATTTTCCTGAACAACTCGCCTGCGGTTTTGCAATTCAAACTCCAAGATGTCGCAGTACACACACCGTCCCCAGACATCAAAGTAGCGCTGAGCCTGTTCCTCTCGGTATCGACGATGCTGAGGAACCACACCCGTCACGATAATCTGAGAGTGAGGATGCTTTAAAGAAGCACCCGCCCGCTCACCATGATTGCGAAAAATAATCGCCATCATATTCTCATGGGCTACCATCAAATCGAGGTAACGTTTGTGATAAGTTTCAATCACAATCTCTACTTCTTCTTGTGACATTGTAGCGATGTGTTTGTCGTGTTTTGGGCTTTCAACAATCAACTCATGTTGACCATAACCGGGCATCGCGATATAAATTCCTTCAGTGGAACGGTGAGTATGTTCATGGGGAGTTAAGGCAGGAAACTTGTTAGGAACTACTCTGGTTTGCCAAGACGTTTGCTGCTTGTTCGGTATCTCCAGAAGAATCGTCTCTAACATAGGCTCCGTACAAAAAGGGCATTTTCGCTCCTGGCTTACTGGGGGTTGTGGGGCCTGACTATTTTTTTTCTGAAAATCTTGGGGGCGTTTACGCCGACCGGGTGCATAAATGACCCATTCTCTAGTTACTTTATTAAGCCTGATTTGACCGTCTTGCATAATCTAAAGTTGAATGCTTCTTTTATGATTACTACTATTTAATCTGAAGTATAAGGATGAAGGATAAACTATGGAGGAAGCAATACTATCCCCACCGGAAAAACCTAGTGGACAACCTAACAAGCGTCGTGGCGTCTCCCCATTTTCCCCTCACCCTTATTTATTTCTATCCCCAACATCAAAACAGAAGGTCAGGTTCAACAGGAGTGTCATCATTAACGGACTGTTGCCAAGCACTTCTTTTTGGACAGCGCTCAAGGTACGATGGGCTGTGGTGATACCCTAAAGCGTTGCTACGCTTGAGTATCGACTCCGCTTTCCTAAACGCGTAAGTTCTCCAACAAGAATATCTAACTGAGCCCTAGCAGTGGGATACATTTTTTCCTCAGGAGCAGTTCACGAGGGCTTACCCACCCGTTTATAGATGAAAGAAACATGATCACAATTTCTCCTTCTCCTCTCCTCATCCTGATTAAAGCTCCGGTGGTCATCTCCACTCCTATTTCTTAGAAGCCTTTCCCGCAGAGTAAACGAAGCATTGCTAGGATCGAGAAACGAGCCGTTACCAGGGAAAAACCAAAACTAAGCAATCGCCCCTTGGGCGGTACACTTAGCGCAATCGCATACTAGAGCTATCCGTGTGAAAACCCCAACCCGATGGAATCTCAGCAGCAACGGCTTCAGGTATCCGAAGTAGCCAACACTCTTCGAGCGCAGTTGCCTCATCTGAATGATGAGCAACTTCAACATCAATATTTAAACGACCTGAAATGGACAGAACCCTTAATCCTGGCCTTGCAGCAGGTGGAGGACAAGTCTCAGGCGTTACGAGTGGTCAAGTTGGCCCTAGAGGTGGATTGGTGCCTCGGCGCAAGACTCGCAGGAACCGTGAAATCAGAGTTTCACTCTGCAACAGTAGGCTGGTTAGCGGGGTTAGATATTCCTGTGCTGCTCAAAACTCAACTTCTGGGCCTTACAGGCTCGGATAGCGCCATTCCACCCCTGCTGGAAGCGTTGAATGCAGAAGACTCTGGGGTGCGCTGTAGTGCTACAGAGGCGTTAGGTGCGATCGCATCTGAAGCCGTTGTAGTGGCACTCTCAACCGCTTTGAATCATCAAGATGCAGAAGTTCGCTCTCAGGCCGCTTACGAGTTAGGGCAAATTGGCAGTGAGTCAGGAGTGGCAGCACTCAGACGAGCTTTGGATGACCCAGAGTATCAGGTGCGAGAGAGTGTTGCCTTGGCACTGGGTACCATCAGCTCTGAGGCATCCGTAGCGGCACTAGCACAAGCCTTGAACCATAACAACTTTGATTTGCGGACAAGAGCGGCTTCAGCCTTGGGTCAAATCCGCACAGAGGCAGCCGTCGCCGTGTTGGAGGCCGCCCTCAACGATGAAGTTTATCGAGTGCGCGAGACAGCCGCTCTCGCGTTAGGTAAAATCGGCACGGAAGCCGCTGTTGCGGCGTTGCGGCGCTCCGTGAACCATGAAAACTTTGATTTTCGGGGAATCGCTACCTCAGCCTTAGGAGCGATTGGCACAGAAACGGCAGTGGCAGCTTTACAGGACGCTTTAGACCATAAAGACTACCGGGTGCGGGGGAGAGCCGCATTAGCATTAGGATCGATTGGGACTGAGACAACCGTAGCCGCACTGCAACGAGCCTTAAAAGATCAAAATTATCGAGTGCGTGAGAAAGCCGCTTTAGGCTTAGGCTCTACGCATTCTGAGGCGGCGCTTGTCGTGTTGCAGCAGGCTTTAAGTGATGAAGACTCTTACGTTCGCAGAACCGCCGCTGAGGCATTAGGTTATATCGGCTCGGAGGTGGGGCTGGTGGGATTGCAGCAAGCCTTGAGCGATGAAGATGCCTATGTTCGCAGAACAGCCGCTTGGGCGTTAGGACGAATCGGTACCTCTGTGGCGGCCTCTGAAAGAACAGATGACCCAGAAGCCGCTTTAAGTCCAGCCGCCGTAACCGCATTGCGCCTCGCTTTAAATGATCAAGATGCTTGGGTGCGTTTAAGTGCAGCTTATGGTTTAGGGAAAGTCGGCTCTGAACTCGGTGTAGCCGCGTTGCAACAATCGTTGAGTGATGAAAACTTTGAAGTTCGGGAAAAAGCCGCCGAGGCGTTGGGGAAAATTGGCTCCCCGGCAGGCGTGGCAGGACTGAGACAATCCCTGTACGATGAAGACTTTGGAGTTCGCCGCAAAGCCGCCGAGGCACTCGGCAAAATTGGCACGGAGCCGGCTGTCGCTGCCCTGCGGCAGGCTTTAAGAGATAATGACGTGGAGGTGCGTTGTCGGGCGGCTTCTGGGTTAGGAAAAATTGGCACGGAGCCGGCTGTCGCTGCCCTGCGAATCGCCTTGAGAGATCAGGACTCGGAGGTGCGTTTGATGGCCGTTAAAGGGTTAGGGGAAAGCGGCTCAGATACAGCGGTAGCCGTACTCAGTAGTGCTTTGAATGAAGAAGACTCTCAACTGCGGGGAAGAGCGGCTTATGCCTTAGGCTCGATCAACTCAAAGACGGCGGTAGAGGCACTCGTACCCGCCTTAACTGATGAAGATTCTTGGGTGCGTTGGATGGCAACTTCCGCATTAGGTACGATTGCCTCTGAGACAGCGGCGCTGGTGCTGGAGCAAGCCTTGAGGGATGAAGATTTTCGGGTTCGTTATACGGCGGCTGAAGCCTTGGGAAGAATTGGTCGGCCAGAATTATTACCGGCTCTATCCTCCATGCTCCTATCTACGGTGGATACTTATGAGCTGAGTACGGTTCTTGGGGCGATCGCATTGATTCAAAAGCGGTGTGGATACTACAACAATCACATCGCTGCGTCTTGAATCAGCCGTTATTTTTGGACAAGTTTCCTGACTACCCTCTCTAATCGCTGTCAAAGGGGAAGAGAGTGTGATGGAGTCACTGCATGAGCGATCCTTATCTGCTGGCAGCCAGTCTAATCAGCGTAGGACCCATCTATGCGCCGCCTCCCCCGGCGCTACCCCTGCGCCAACTAGATGAGCTGTCCACCTTGTTAGTGTCAACGACCGCTAAGCTATTTAAATCTGTTGTCACCCCTCAGATTGTCCCCATTGTCGAGACAGTCTCTGCTGAGTTCAGTCCACCGCCACCCAGTCCAGCCCGATGGCGTACACAACCGATTTCACAATCGCTCACCCCAATCCTCATACCCAATGCGGCTCAGGAGGCGACACAACAACAGACGAATCTGCCAGCTTTGCCCCAGCCTCAGTCCACGGCTCTATTTCCTACCTCTGGTAGCCAACTTTATCTTCAACGATTAGCGGCTTTGAAAGCAGGTAAACTGTTTACACGCTTGCCGGCTGACAGCTTTCAGTCTTTGTGGGCAAAGGGAACTAATACCAAGGCACAGCCGTTACCATCACCCACTCATGAACAGTGGAAACGTCTCCTGGAACAGGAAGCCAAAGCCGTTGCCAAAGGAAAGGGTTCTAATCGTCTGGCCATTTTATTAGGAGATTCGCTGAGTCTGTGGTTTCCCTCGCAACGACTTCCAGGGAGTCAACTTTGGCTGAATCAAGGCATTTCTGGGGAGAATTCGGGTCAAATTCGCAGGCGATTATCGGCTTTTGCCCAAACGCAACCGGATACGATTTATGTTTTGGCTGGCATTAATGACTTACGTCAGGGTGTAGCGGATGACGTGATTCTGAATAACTTACGCCAGATTGTGCAACGCTTGCGTCAGAATCACCCACGAGCTCAAGTGGTTTTGCAGTCTATTCTTCCCATACGCTTAAGTGCGATTAGCAATGAGCGAATTCGCAACCTCAACCAACAAATTGCCGGGATTGCTCAACGAGAAGGAGCCGGTTATCTCAATCTCCACCCCTTGTTTACGGATGAGCAAGGCGAGATACGGCAGGAATTGACAACGGATGGCATTCATTTGAGCCATCAGGGCTATGAAGTTTGGCAAGAGGCGTTACAGTATGCCGAATCTGCCCTGGCAGCTAAGCGGGCAGAGAGAGCACGGCAATTAAGCGATCGCTCCTGAATCCCAAATTTGGCCCAACGGCTGATCAGGACGAATTCTCCATAAATTTCCCGATCACACGACTTATATTTGAACCCTATATTATAGCCTATTTTACCAACGTTAGCTCTACCAGATCTTATGGCAATTAAAACACCTTTAGTCACAAACCAGCCAGCCATTGGCAAACTCATCCGTGAACTCCGTATCGAGACGGGGTTGACACAATCCAAATTCGGGGCAGCGTTAGGTGTTACTTACCCGACCGTTAGCCGATGGGAAAATGGACTTGCAAAACCTTCACCCTTGGCGATCAAAAAAATCGAGACGCAGTTGCGGCAGATTGGTGAACGCCGGAAGGATTTGCTGCAACAGTATTTAAGGGAGTGACATCCTCCTGCGCTAACACAGTTTTGGATTCGGAGGCTCAAGTCTTTTTTGGCTTCTCCACGACACTCTGGGCACTCCTGAGAAGTTCCCCTCTTGCTGTCATCTCGTTTTTGACGCCAATCCTCTAGGGTGTAGTGCTGCAAGAGTGCGATCACTGGTGTACTAGTACAAGAAGGCAGAAGGAAGACCGGAGATGAGAGTGAGGACAGGAGGCAGAAGGAAAGAAAGTTTATACAGTAAGCTTTTTAAGCTTTTTCAACTGGATAGTTATTTCCGCCATGCTGCACTAGCTTCCTGGCAAACTTCCTCAATTGCTGAATCTTCGTGACCAGCGTGCGGAAACTGCAACACCATGCCAGCCATGTTGAGGCTTCTCATGCTTTGTTGGCAGCCTGAATTTTGTCAAACGTTGCCCCATCGGTAAAGAATTGCTTCTGGATAATATCCCAACCGCCTAAATCTTGAACTGTGAACAGGGTTTTCACTGGAGGATACTTCGACGCCACTTCTGCTACCACGCTAGGGTTAACGGGACGATACCCTAACTCAGCGAATTCTTGTTGGGCTTCTGGGGTGTAGAGAAAATCGATAAACGCTTGTGCAACTTCTCTAGTGCCGTGCTTGTCAACGTTTTTATCTACAACAGCAACAGCGTTGTCGATGGAAATGTTAACCTCAGGGATTGTATAAGGTAGTTTCTGACCGTTCAGCTCAGCCAAAATCACCTCGTTTTCGTAGTTGATTAAGACATCTCCCTGACCTTGGTTGAAAAATAAATCAGTCGCCTCACGCGCATCTTTTGTTAGCAAAGGAGTATTCTTATAGACTTTGGTGGTATAGTCGAGTGCTTGACGCTCATCCCCTCCTGTTTGGGTCACACAACCCCACAAAGCTAAGAACTCCCACATCGCAATACCAGACGTTTTGGGGTTAGCGGCAATCAGCTTCACGCCATCTTTTGCCAAGTCTGTCCAAGTATTAATGCCTTTGGGATTGCCTGCGCGGGTGACAATAGCAGCCACAGATCGGGTGACAACGCCATTTTTAGGAGCTTCTCTCTCCCAACCCGCTTCAATCAAACCCGCTTGCTCAATTCTCTGGATATCAAGGGCGAGTGCTAGGTGTACGATATCGGCTTCTTGCGAGCCTTCAATTACGGCACTGGCTTGAGAACCAGACCCCCCATAACTCTGTGCGAACGTGACATTTTGGTTGTGTTCTTTCTTCCACTTTTCGACAAATTTGGGAATAATGCGATCGTGAGCGGCTTTGGTAACTGAGTAGGAAACGAGCCTTAGCTTGACATCCTGTTGAGTACCACTGGTATCAGCAATGCTGCCAGAGCAGGCGGCGATCGCTAAACTTAAGCTAGCTCCTACCAAAAACAGGGACACAAAGCCCCATAAAGAGCGTCTGTTTAACCAACTTGCTATTACTCCTTGGCACCACTGGGTGATAGTCCGCAACATTAACAACATAAGCCTGAACTTGCGTAATTAACTACATTGTCTTAAGCCCCAGCATGAAAGATACGGGGATTCCTTTTTGAATTTCTAATTTAAAATTGGAGCGCAGCGGCGTAGCTTAACCAAACTGACCACTGATATAAGCCTTAGCTTCTTTAGTTCTGGGAGAATCAAAAATTTCCTCAGTAGGACTGAACTCGACTAATTTTCCCCTGCGCTTACCACTCTCATCAGTTTCTGTGTTGAAAAATGCAGTCATATCGGATATCCGTGAGGCTTGCTGCATATTGTGGGTCACGATGATGATTGTGTACTGTTCCTTGAGTTCAAGACACAGTTGTTCAACCTGTTGAGTTGAAATCGGATCGAGGGCAGATGCGGGTTCATCCATCAAAATGACATCTGGCTTCATCGCGATCGCCCGTGCAATGCAAAGCCGTTGCTGCTGTCCTCCCGATAAATCAGTACCCTTCGCTTTCAGCTTGTCCTTCACCTCATCCCAAAGTGCCGCCCGCCGCAGCGATTGCTCCACCAGTTGGTCCATATTGCCCTTATAACCATTAGCACGCGGCCCAAAGGCAATGTTTTCGTAAATTGACTTCGGAAAAGGGTTCGGTCTCTGGAATACCATTCCAACCTGACGCCGTACTTTCACCGGATTGATCTTGTTATCATAAATGTTTTTTCCCTGGTACTTTATTTCGCCCTCAACTCTAGCTCCAGGTATTAAATCGTTCATGCGGTTAAAGCAGCGTAGGAGAGTGCTTTTGCCACATCCTGAAGGTCCAATAAAAGCTGTGACTTGATTTTTAGGAATTTCTACATTGACCTCTTGAAGTGCCTTGAGAGCGCCATAATAAACCTTGACGTCTTGGACGACAAAGCTCGCGTTATCTTGCGCGTTTAGATTTTGTTTGCCGTTATCTTGCTTACGTTGGGATTTATTGTATTGCATGTCAGTTATCCGCAGAGTCTATTAGAGTTAAAGCTAGAAGTCAGAGGGCTAGGGACGGGTTTAACCGATATCTCAGTTTTTCCAAAAATTAATCCAATAAGCCCGTCGTAGAGAATTCAGAATGCACCTTTTAGAAAAAAACTAAATCAATACTATCCGTTTCGTTGTTCACTGTCTTTTGTATTCTGTCTCCAAAAATTTTAGCTTTATTTCAATAACGAGAAACGATTCCGAAGGTAGATTGCTACGCCATTCAAAACCAAAACTACGAACAATAAAACAATGATTGTCGCGGCGGCGGCATTAGCAAAACCAGGTTCAGGGCGACTAATGTAGCTGTAAATTTGGATGGGTAAAGCCATAAAGCGCTGAAATAAACCCGGATTGAAGGTTAAAAAGCTCACCGCTCCAATTACAAGGAGAGAAGCCGCATCACCAATAGCACGCGAAACGGAAAGAATCACCCCTGTTAAAATTCCTGGAATAGCATAAGGTAAGACGTGATTCCACACTGTCTGCCACTTCGTTGTTCCCAAGCCATAGGAAGCTTCTCGTAGAGAATTAGGAACAGCTCGAATTGCCTCTCTGGCAGTCACAATAATGATGGGTAAAGACAGCAACGACAACGTTAGTGCGCCAGTAATCAAAGATGGACCAAAGCCTAAAAGATAATAGAAAACGCCTAACCCTAGTAGTCCATAAACAATTGAAGGAACTCCAGCTAGGTTGGCAATATTAATCTCGATAATATCTGTCCACCAAGCTTTTGGTGCATATTCTTCGAGATACAACGCGGCTCCCACACCGATAGGCACGGCAACTAACATGACTAGTAGCCCTAGCAATACGCTACCAAAAATAGCAGGACGGATGCCGCCTTTATCGTCGAAACGAGACGGATTTTCAGTCAAAAAGCCAGGAGTCAACAGTCTTCCTAGCCCATCCTTAAAAACATCAAAGACTAAGATAGCAAGAACAAGTAAGCCGATAGACAAACCAATTAAGAAGAGAATCTCAAATATTTTGCCGATTTTTTCTCTTTTCTCTAACTGCGGATTAAACTCCTCAGTTGATTCTTGGAAATCGTTTTGGTAAAAAGAAGTAGCCATAACTGTTATTAAGATTTTTCTTTGTAGCGACTAGCTATCTGGTGACTGACAATGTTTAACGTGAGGGTGATTAAAAACAGAACAGCTCCCACAGCGTATAAGGTTTTGTAATTAAGACTGCCACGAGGACTATCTCCTCCTGAAATTTGAGCCATATAAGCTGTCATGGTTTCCACCGTTTGAAACGGATTAAGGCTGAGTCGAGGTTGTTGCCCAGCCGCAATCACGACAATCATTGTTTCACCGACAGCTCTTGAAATGCCTAGAATAATCGAGGCAGCAATTCCAGAAAGAGCGGCGGGGAAGATAACTTTGGTGATAACTTCCAGTTTTGTTACGCCCATTGCATAAGCACCTTCCCGCAAAGAGCGAGGAACAGATTGCAGCGCGTCTAAGCTGATAGAGCTAACGGTAGGCATAACCATGATTCCTGTCATTAGCCCAGCGCTTAAAGCGTTAAAAACTTCAAGGGGAAGAAAATTCCGCAACACAGGTGTCACAAATAAGAGAGCGAAGTAACCAAAGACAACAGTAGGCACTCCCGCCAGCAGTTCTACAGCTGGGCGTAAAATAGCTGCCACCTTGGGTGAAGCATATTCGCTTAAGTAGATAGCCGCAGATAAACCTAGAGGAATAGCAACAAGCATGGCAATCGTTGTAGTCAGTAGAGTGCCATTGAGCAAAGGCCAAATTCCAAAATGTTTCTCAGCAAATAAAGGTGTCCACTGGGTATCGAGAAAGAACTGAGCGAACGACACCTCTTGGAAAAACTCAAACGTCACGCGGAAGATAATAAAAACAATTCCAAACGTAGTGAGTACGGAAACTAACGCGCAACAAAATAAAATCACGGCGATAATTTTATCCTGGATATCGTCGCCTGCTTTTTTTTCAAGCGATCGCCTGTCCTCCCAATTAAAATCATTCCTAGAATTTGTGTTTTGCATAACCCCTAGACAGTCATTGATGAGCGTATTACTAATTGAACTTGAATAAGTTTGATTAACTCTCTGATGAGGAATACCTTAAAGAAGGTTTGCGATCGGCTCACCCGGTTTTGCATCTTTGAATTTAGAACCCGTTTCACCAGAGGCAAGTTTTTGCTTTATCTTGGGATATGCTTCATCGGGTAGCGCCACATAACCAACTTGATCGACCCATTTCCAAGAATTATCTATATAGAAATCAACAAACTCCTTGACGGCTGGTTCGTTGTCTAGGGATTTCTTACTAACATAGATAAACAGGGGACGAGATAAGGGTAAATAAACATTTTTAACAACATTGTCTAAAGGGACTGGCGTTTCACACTTTCCTTGTGGACTTTGCACAGCAACTAGGTTCAGTTTGTCTTGGTTTGCTAGGTAGTAAGATATCCCGACATATCCTAGGGCATTCACATCACCTGCAACCCCTTGAACCAGGACGTTTTGATTGTGGCTAGGAGTGTAGTCCGTGCGGCTATTTTTGGCTTTGCCAGTAACGGCTTGTGTGAAATAATCAAATGTTCCCGTGTCGGAAGCTGGGGCATAAAGCTTTATCGGCTGGTTAGGAAACTTTGGATTAACTTGATTCCATCTGGTTATTTTGTTAGTCGATTTTGAGTTCCACATTTTGTTAAACTCCTCAATGGTCAAGCACTTAGCAAAGTTATTGTTGCGATTAACAATAACAGCAATTCCGTCTAGAGCAATAGGCAGCTCTACAACCTCAATTCCCTTCTTTTTACAGGTTTTAATTTCTTCATCTTTAATGGCGCGTGAGGCACCAACGACATCAATGTCACCAGCACAAAACTTGCTGATGCCACCACCTGTGCCACTAGAAGCAACACTAACCTGAGCTTCCGGTTTAGCCTTCTGAAATTCTTCTGCAACGGCTTGATGGATGGGAAAACCTACAGCTCCACCATCAACACTGACTTCATTCTTCTTCTCGTCCAAACTGTTGCAAGATGTTATACCAAAGGTAAAAACTACCATTAAGTATTTTAGTAAAAATTGAGGTTTTAAAATTGACGGCGGAAGAAGTTTGTGATTGCAAAATAGGTGTTTGTGCATAGATGATTAACTAAAAAATGTTTCATAGGGTTTGCGAGCCAGCACGTTGAATGAGCCAAATGACTTGGCTAATAGCAAGAAGTCTGGCTCCCATGCAGCAATCTAGTTAACTTTTTGTGCGTCGCTATTCCACAAAAATTTGAAGGGTCGCGATCGCCCTGGTTTGCTTAGCTGCACTGAATATAGGCAGTGATAACTCTGTGACTCAATCAACGCTTACCATTGATTGAATCCTTAAAGTACTAAATCTTGATCGATTTACTGTAGTTTATATTATGAAGACTACTAATTCTACTCATCCTTCTAAAGGAGTAGCTTGTAGGTATCCCTTCTGAGATAGTTTTAATCAAGTTGTGTTCTAAATTGTAAAACTGTAGTGCAGCCACCTCCTGTGGGAGCGAGATGCCCCCACGCCGTTACATTTTTTTTCTAGAAATACTCTTGTCTTTTCCAAGGAACTGTGCAGCAGTCTGTTTTAGTCTTCAATATTACAGTATTCCTAGCGATTAACCGTAATATTAACTAACGAGCGCGGTACCTTTAACTTTTAAGATCATTCTTATCAAGAGGGGGGTTAAACACCCCTGTTTATAACCGCCTTTCATCTCTAGGGCTTGCTATCGCTGTGTCGGTAGTCTTCCCGGCGGGATGATAAAAGTTTAACTTTTGAAATACGAGAGTCCCACGCGCTATAGCTTGATCTTCCAGCGCATGGGACTGTGTGTTGGGTAAATAAAACTGTTACCGCGCTTACCACTCACGCTTCCTTCACGGATGAGGCGGAGCGTTCTCCTACGGGTTTTTAAATGGCCTGTCGCGAGACAAGCTTTTCAATATTCGCTTGGGTTTGCTGTAATAGCTGCTCTCGGCTATCCTTGGCCTTTGTGAGGGTTGGCACTAAGTTACGGGCTTGCAACGCCATGTGAAGCTGAAGTTGAGCTACGTACTCACTGATATCTTCACGAAAAAACTCGTTGGTGGCTTGAGCAGAATGCAAATCCAAAGTGTCCTCCTTTCTGATCACTGCACGGTTGGTCAACATCAATAGAAGTTATCACGTCCTTAATAGCGTATCGCTGACTTTGCAATGAAGTTTAAATATTTTGAGAATATTTTGTTGAGAAAAGTAAATTTATCTAACTAAACTTCAAGATTCTTGGCATTGGCTACTAATTTTAGTGTACTAAAATTGGGTCTTTGTCTGAGTATGAGTTCCGGCCCCATCCTCGTATGAACTCCCGCCCCACTTCCCACTCCCCCACCCCTATCTCTAGAGAGATTCTTCAGACCTGAGCTAGATATATTCCTGCTGACAAATTGTTACTCTTGCCTAAACTGACTCTGACTGGCAAGCCGATGCCCGTGTTAGCCAGTTAGTAGCCTCAGCTTATGAATCATTAAGGCGTCATAATTTCCAATGACGCCTTGAATTCTCTTTTTCTTAAAGCCTAAAAAAATTAGGACTTCGGGAAGTCATCTCAAGCCACTTAGGAGACTGCAAGAAGGATGTGCGAGACCGAGTTGACGATCGCACCACAAAACAGTAACTGGGCGACAAAGGTGTGTAATCAAGCCCAAGCAAGGGAGACGGTGCCGCAGATCCAGGACAAGGAGTCACCTAATACATCGTTGCTACTACACCCAAACAGCTATGTTGATTTGGTGCAAGGACTCGATGTGATCATCTGGGAGATGGACGCTTTGACGTGGAAATTCACGTTTGTGAGCGATCGCGCCCAAGATATTCTGGGTTATCCCATCAGCCAGTGGTTCGAGGAACCTGGATTTTGGCAAGACCAATTACTCCATCCAGAAGACCGGGATTGGTGTATTGATTTCTGCGTAACGGCAACTCAGGCCGCGAGAGACCATCAATTCGAGTATAGAGCGATCGCGGCAGATGGTCGTGTGGTGTGGCTCAAAGATTTGGTCCGCGTGATGTGTGACGAGAACGGTCGCGCCAAGCGGCTGCGGGGTGTCATGGTTGATATCACCCAAGATAAAGAAGCTCAACAGAAAACTCAGCAACTGTTCTGTGAACGGCAGGAACGTAGTGAGATCGAAAGGATGCAAACAGCGCTCCGCCAGAGCGAAGAGCGCTACCGTTCCCTAGTCGAGGCTACCTCTCCCATCATCTGGGACACGAATGCCGAAGGAGAACTTGTTACCGAACAAGCTCGCTGGAGTGCGTTCACCGGACAGACTTATGCAGAATACCAAGGATGGGGGTGGCTCAATGCTATTCATCCCTATGATCAAGCCAATACCGCACAGGCATGGCAGGAGGCTCTTGCCAACCGTACTCTTTACCAAGTCGAGCATCGCGTGCGGCGTAATGACGGTGAGTATCGCTATATGAGTGCTCGTGCTGTACCTGTGTTGGGACTCGACGGCAGCATTCGCGAATGGGTGGGGGTACACACGGATATTAGCGAACGTAAGCAAGTCGAAGCGGCACGCGATCGCGCGTTATGTGAAGCACAAACTGCCCGTGCGGCACTCCAGTGGGTGTTTATGCAAGCCCCAGCCGCCATTCAAGTGACTCGCGGATCTAACCATATCACCGAAACGGTTAACTCCCTGTACATCAAACTGACGGGGAAGCGGGATTTGGTGGGCAAACCCGTCCGTGAGGCGTTCTCGGAGTTGGAGGGGCAGGGCTTTTTTGAGTTGTTAGATCGGGTGTATAGCACGGGTGAACCGTTTATCGGTAAGGAAATGCCGGCTGTATTTGACCGCAATGATGATGGCAAATTAGAAGAGAGCTTTTGGAATTTCGTTTATCAACCGTTGGTCGATGGCGAGGGCAACGTTTATGGGATTATGACCCATGCGGTGGAAGTCACCGAGCAAGTGCAGGCGCGGCGAGAAATTGAGAAAAAAGCTGAGGAACTTGCTGAACTGATGCGATCGCTAGAGCGCTCCAACCAAGAACTCGATCAGTTTGCTTATATCGCCTCTCACGACCTCAAAGCCCCCTTACGCGCAATCTCAACGCTCTCGGAGTGGATTGAAGAAGACCTTGGCGACCAAATCCAGGACGACTCCCGTGAACATTTAAGGTTGTTGCGCGGACGGGTACAACGCATGACAGACTTGATTGACGGGATATTGCAATATTCCCGTGCAGGTCGTGTGCAACAGATGGAACGGGTGGATGTCTCGGCTTTAATCGCTGAAGTGATTGAACTGCTCGCCCCACCCCCAGATATTTTAATGGTTGTCGAACCGGGAATGCCGACACTTAAGACCGAGAAGATACCCCTAGAACAGGTCTTGATCAATTTAATTGGCAATGCCATCAAGTATGCCCAGTGTCCCCATGCCCGTATCCAGGTTAGTGTTCGAGATGTGGGACAGTACTATGAATTTGCGATCGCAGACAATGGGCCAGGGATTGCCTCAAATTACCATGAGAAGATTTGGGTGATTTTCCAAAGGCTAGAAGCACGAGATAAAGTGGAAGGAACAGGCATCGGGCTCTCCATAGTGAAGAAGATTGTCGAGAGTCGAGGGGGGCAGGTGTGGGTCGAATCCGAACTTGGGGCGGGAGCGACCTTCCGGTTTACATGGCCTAAATACTTCCAGAAGCGTGTCAAGGCATAGAGGATGAAGGATGAAGTGTAAAGGAGAAAGGATGAATTTTCATCCCGCCAAGAATTTGGAGGTTCGGGCTCTTAGCTCACACTCATTTTTTGATACTTTATACTTCATACTTCATACTTCAGATGATTCTTTTTGGGGGAGACCCGCACGGGGATTTCAAACCGATTATCAGGGCTGTGGAGGCTTATACTCCACAAGCGGTTATTTTGCTGGGCGATCTCGATTTAGAGCGATCGCTTGAACAAGAAGTTTCCGCCATCATCGACAAAACCGAAGTTTGGTTTATACCTGGCAATCATGACGGCGATCGAGATTGTTGGTACGATCACCTGTTTGCTTCAAAACTAGGCGATCGCAATCTGCATGGTCGTGTTGTCGAAATCGATGGCAAGCGAGTCGCGGGTTTAGGTGGTGTGTTTCGTGAAAAAATTTGGATGCCACCCGCTCAACCGAAATTTCGCAGCCACAAAGAACTATTGTTTGCCTGTGCCAAAAAAGACCGTTGGCGCGATGGTATCCCCCGCAAGCATCATGTCACCATATTTTGGCAACAATATGAGGCACTTTGGGAGGAACGAGCCGATATTTTAGTTACCCATGAAGCGCCTTCCTGCCATCGCTACGGATTCAAAGAACTCGATCATTTAGCTCTAGCGCTTGGGGTCAAAACAGTCGTACATGGTCATCACCACGAGCAGTACAGTCGGAGAATTTGCGATAGCCAAATTCGAGTTCATGGAGTAGGTAAAGCTGGGGTGTGTGACGAGTATGGCAACATCTTAGTTGCAGGCAAGCAAGACGAACAACGTCGGCGACGATGGTACAAATAGCCTTGCCTTCTAAAGTATGTTAGCGAAGCGGCGGTTAGGGCAGTATAAAGGCCGCATTGATGGCCTAGAATTTGGCAAGAGTTTATACCACATCCGGGATGACTACCCCATTTTTTTGTATGAATCACACAGACACAGAGTTCGCAGAGCCTACAGCCTGAAAAAATTAAGAATATTAAGGAGTTATCGAGTCGGATTGGGTATTAGCCGTCCCCACAAAGGCGATGAAGGTTTTTTCTTTCCTTCTGGATATTTATCCGGATTGGCACACAGAACAATTGAAATTAATTTGAACCATCTCTTCACAGATTGTGTCTAAACTAAGACAGTCTCTTCTACTCCTTACTTTTCAGATACTAGTAGAAGAGCCATTTTCTATGCGCTCTTTTCAGGTCATCATCCTGTAGTACAGACTCAGGCAATTTAGCAGGGGCATCTGCTGGATTTATTAGATGAATCTACTTTAGATGATTCATTAAAATGCTGTTGTCAGTAGCGCATATCCTGAATAACTTTTCTAAAATGCTAGCTAAATATATTACAAAAATACTACAATATAATAAGAGGACTAATCAACAATGGTAAAAGGACGCTGTGAAACAACGGAAAGAGCAGCGATGGGCATTTAATCAAATGGCTGAATGGTTATCCAAAAACTTTGGGGAGAAGCCAATCAAGCAGGAGATTATTGATGAGCGAGACATCACTTGGCCTTTAGAAGAACAACCTGTAAAAATTTTTTTGATTAAATACAGGCTAAAGGGTGGATTAGAAGGCATTGGTTTTACAGGGCCAACTACTTGGAGTTTTGTTGGTTTTCAGGAGAGAATGGCATTAACTCCTGAAGAATGGGTTTATTGCTATGTGGGTTGGTTTATCCGATTTTTTTTTATCCATGCCCAATCAGCTAATATTTTGGATAACAAAAAGAAGGCTGAACAGTTTATACAAGATTTAATAGCCAGAAAGATTATAGAACCTAGTTTTTATAACCTTTGTCATATATTTCAGTTGGAAGAAGACCTAATCTACTACGCGATTGAAGTCATCCAAAAGGGAGAACAATTCTATTTAGTAGGAACTAAAGATAATTACATTTTTTACCCTAAAGATTTCCCACCCATGCAGCTTCCGCCTTTATTTTATTTTCTGGGAAAGACGTTTAATCCATTCATGAAAGCGTAGTTGTAATTGACGTTCTGTATCTCAGCCTATATCCCAATTTTGAGGACATAAAAGTAACAAAAATTATAAATAATCTAATAATAAATTTATGTTACAGTCTGCACAATTTTTTAGCCTGGAGCTGAGAGTTATATGGATTCAATTCCCTAGGTGTTTTAAGGTAGCAGACTCTATGACTCCCCATTTATTGCGTTTGTTCAAAAAATTCTTAGTAGGTTTTCTTGGGGCGGTGCTGATTGGTTTGGGAATCTCTCAGTTCTCAGCTAGCAATGCAGACGTGACTTTCTATTACGCCGTCACAGACTTGGGTACCCTGGGTAGCGACCCCTTCACTTATCCCAGTGCTATCAACGATACAGGGCAAGTGGTTGGCGTTACGCGAACCACCTCCGGCCATTTTCCTGGCCCCCCTCGTAGTGGAAATCATGCTTTCTTGTGGCAAAACGGTACGATGACTGACTTGAATTCCCTTGGCGGCACTTACAACTCTGTATCCGGTATCAACAAATTGGGGCAAGTCGTGGGCTTTTCGCAGACTAGCCAAGGGACGGAACATGCCTTCTTGTGGCAAAACGGCACAATGACTGACTTGGGTTCCCTTGTTGGTGAGAATGCTAGCAGCAGGGGATATGGAATTAACGATTTGGGACAAGTTGTTGGCTATTCGTATCCTGCTTCAAGCACCAATTTGGGCGGTTCGGAAGCATTGTTGTGGCAAAACAGCACGATGACTAACCTAGGGAATCTCATCGGCAGTTACAGTAAAGCTCATCGTATTAATAATGCAGGGCAAATCGTCGGTGTTTTGAGCAACACTAGCGGTAGTTTCACTTATGACGGCTTCTTGTTGCAAAATGGCAGCCTGACTAATTTAAGCAACATCTATCCCTATGACATGAACAACCAGGGACAAATCGTTGGAGATATTGGAATCGGCATAGGAGTTGGTCATGATGAACGCGCTGGCTTGTGGCAAAACGGTACGATAACTGACTTGGGTACCCTCGGTGGCAGTTACAGCTACGCCTGGGGTATCAACGACGCGGGGACAGTAGTGGGTGAAGCCGCAACGAGTGGTGCAGACCACGCCTTTGTGTATAAAAATAGCCAGATGTCCGACCTCAACAATTTTCTTCCTGCTAATTCTGGTTGGGAATTATTGGGGGCAATGGACATCAATAACAACGGACAAATTGTGGCTATTGGGCTGTTAAACGGTCAAAAACGAGGTGTTCTCCTAACACCTATTACGGTAGTGAATTAGTTTGTAGGATGCGCTCTTGGTAGCGTAACTCATTGATGTTGAAGGGATAACTGGTAGGTTACGGCGCTGCATAGTCGTGTCAGGGATAAAAGTTAATAGATACTATGCGCCTAACCCACCCTACAACTAGTAATCGTTATTCACTAAACATATCTAACTGTTCCATGGGTGCGGCTTGGGCCGTGTCCGGCACGGGTGGCTTATTTTGAATTCCTTTACGCAACCCAACTGCAATTTTGCTGTGCTTTTCAATTTGTTTCATCACCTGCCTTGCCCGTTGAATCACAGATGTAGGTAACCCCGCTAAACGCCCTGCTTCAATCCCATAAGACTTATCCGCTCCACCCGGTTGAACTTGGTGCAAAAACACAATTTCATCTGCTAACTCTTTCACCGTTACTTGATAGTTAGCGACATTGGGCAGCAGCGAAGCAAGTTCGTTCAATTCGTGATAATGCGTAGCGAAAATTGTTCGCGACTGAATCTCTGTGGCTAGATATTCCGCCACCGACCAAGCAATCGAAAGGCCATCAAACGTTGCCGTGCCTCTGCCAATTTCATCGAGAAGAACCAGAGATTTAGCCGTGGCATGGTTAAGGATATTCGCCGTTTCATTCATCTCCACCATAAACGTCGATTGACCCGTCGCCAAATCATCCACCGCACCCACACGCGTAAAAATGCGATCGCATATTCCCAAAGTCGCCGACGCCGCCGGAACAAAACTCCCCGTCTGCGCCATCAACTGAATCAACCCCACCTGCCGCAAATAACAACTCTTGCCACTCGCATTCGGCCCCGTCAAAATAATCAAATCCGGACGCTCCTCGCCCCTCTCGGTGCCCTCTGAGCCTCTGTGGTTCGTTCCCTCTAAAACTCCCCCCAAATAAGCCGAATTCGGTACAAAAAACCCACTCGGCAAAGACTGTTCCACCACCGGATGACGCCCATCAATAATCCTAATCTCCCGCCCCTCCACCATACTGGGACGACAATATCCTTGATACACCGCTACATCAGCCAAACCACACAAGACATCAACAGCCGCCACTGCACGAGACACATTCCGAATCTCTTCAGAAAGTTCCCCTACCTGTACTCTTAACTCCACAAAAATCTCATATTCCAAACGATTCAAATCTTCCCGTGCCGTCAGAATTCGCGCTTCCCGTTCCTTCAACTCCGGCGTAATAAAACGCTCCTCATTGGTTAACGTTTGCTTGCGAATATAGTTAAGCGGAACCTGGTCTGCCTTACTCCGAGTAATACTAATGTAGTAACCGAACGCTTTATTAAACCCCACCTTCAAGTTAGAAATACCCGTGCGTTCTCTCTCCGTTACTTCTAAGTTGGCAATCCATTCCTGGTCACCTTTTGCCGTTTCCCGCATCTCATCCAACTGAGGATTAACCCCCACTCGAATCAAGTTCCCTTCCATTAAATGTAAAGGAGGCGATTCCACCAGATTGGCGCGGAGTTTGTGCCCTAACTGTTCCAATTGGGGCGGCACTTTCTGCAAAGCTTTTAAGTAGGGAGAGGAACCATAGGCGGCAAGCTCTGCAAGTTCTGGTAATTTTAAAAGAGAATCAGCCAGTGCTACTAAATCTCGCGCATTCGCCTTACCTGAACCCGCACGTCCCGTCAGCCGTTCTAAGTCATAAATACCGCGCAGTAGCTGCCGCAAGTCCTCCCGAAGTCCAGGATTTTCTACCAATTCCTGAATCGTATCGTGCCGCGCTCGAATTCCTTTAATATCGAGCAGGGGTTGCAACAACCAACGACGTAACGCCCTACCCCCCATAGCGGTGTGGGTTCTATCCAATGCCCACAGTAGGGAACCATGAAACGTGTTATCCCGAACCGTAGCGGTAATTTCCAGATTGCGGCGACTCTGATGGTCAAGAATTAAGTAATCGGCAATGGTATAAGTGCGTAAGCACTGAAGCGCAACATAATTCTCTTTTTGCGTATCTTCCAGATATTCCAGCAAACCCCCAGCCGCACGGACACCTAAGGGCAGATGTTCGCAACCCATCCCTTCGAGCGATCGCACCCTAAACCGTTCTATAATTCTTTGTCTGGCTTCGGCTGGAGAAAAGGGCGATTGGGGACGAAAGGTATAGCAAAATGAATTCGGCAAATATTCCGGCAGATGCTCGGATTTCTCGCCCGGTCGCAGCATACTAATTAAATCGGGGGCATTGGTGGGAATCAACACTTCCGAGGGTTGCAACCGCATGAGTTCCTGCACCAGCAGTTCTAACTCCGTCGATTGCGTAGTGAGGAATTCCCCGGTGGAGATGTCGGCATACGCCAAACCCCAATGATTCCCAGCCATGACGATAGCCGCAAGGAAGTTATTGCGCCGCGCTGCCAGCATCCCTTCATCCAACAACGTGCCTGGGGTAAGGATTTGCGTAACTTCACGCCGTACCTGACGCCCTTCTTTGGCAGCAACCGCCGCATCTTCTACTTGATCACAAATTGCGATCGCAAATCCTTTTTCCACCAACAGCCGACAATAGCGATCCAAGGCATGGTGGGGAACCCCCGTCATATACACTCGCCCAATCCCCTTACCAGCATCCTTACTGGTTAAGACAAGTTCCAATTCTTCCGCTAGTCTCCGGGCATCCTGAAAGAAGGTTTCATAAAAGTCTCCAACCCGATACAGCAACAGCGCATGAGGATACTGCTCCTTCACCTCAACGAAGTGCTGCATCATCGGTGTCAGTTTAGTTCGATCCACCGTGTGATGGTCGGCATTTTCGGCAGCAACGCTCAACGCTCTTTCGGTAGCACGTATTGAGTTAGCACCGTTGGGTTCGTTGGGAGAGGTAGATGCTTCGAGGTATCCGCTCATGGATAGTCAGTGATAGGCCAGGTTCTTATCGACTTTATCGTATGGTAGCGATGAGTGTCTTTAAAGGTTTGTATAGGATATCGCTTGGCTTGCGTCGAGCTGGGAGTTAGGAGGAGAGTACGTTAAATGAGTTCGCAATGAACAATTTTACGTTTTCATAGCGCAAGCCGAGATTGACATGTCTCACGCCTCTTGAGAGCTTCTAGCATTTCAAAGAAAATCTCCTTACGGAAGAAGACAGGCTCGCAGCGATCGTCAGCAACAAATTGCCTAGAACCCTTGGATTCAATTTCGATATATATGTAAAACCTCTATCTCTGACTCCACACTCTACCCTCTGTGTTACTTTTCGCTACTGCTCGATCATGACTGGCTACCTCAGACGCTAAACCTGATTGATCATTACGAATCTTTTTAAACTTCCCAAAGAGTGAGTAGGAAACTTTCAGGAATCCCTTCCACTCAAACTGTAGTTGAGTGTTGTAATAACCCAGGCATAATCACCATTTCCTGAACGAAAAATAAGTAACATCAATCAACTAATCATTGGAGGGTGTTTTACTGTTGAATCTGCCTGAACGAAAGGAATTTATTTCCAAAATTTCTCTGAATAAATCTGAACGATTAAGGTTTAAAAGGGTTAACCATGAACATCAAAGCCATTGCTCTTGCTACAATTCTAGGTCTTTCGACACCGGCTATTGCAGACTTGACGCTTACTTCTCCCGCGATTGCTGCTCCCCAAATTCCCACAGGTACGTTTATGGACGATACTTGGTCTGTATCTCTGTGGCTGGAAAATAATTCCTACTTCTACCAAGGAAAAAACATGAAGACGGGGGCTTCTCTGTTGTTATCAGGTGCTACAACATCAGGAAATAACCAACGGCGTGTTTTTACTTGGCGAAATGGCCCGAATCGATATCAAATTGTGTGGCAACCTAGAGATCCAAATGTGATTCGTGTGCAAGTTTTTTCTCCTAATGGCCGAGAAATTTTGAACCGTCTCCTTTACGCCAATTATGACTAAAGCGATGGAGGAAACAGAGGCTCTCATGAATCATGATGGAGAATGGCTATCCTAAAGTGTCACTTCAGGGATTGTCTGAGGAAACAGGTAGCCAAGCCACTCATAAAGCCTGATTCTCCACGCGGGAGATAGCCACTTGAGTCAGTTGCATAAAGCTATCTTTATCAGTCATACCTTCCTTCTACTGTTAAATCATCGACAGTTGGAGAGTACAGGGTATGACTTTTTGCCAAAAGATTAGTGATAACAGGCGTATCGAGTCCGCACAAAAAAACGTCTTCTCTGGCATGAAAACGCTTTTGTTTCATGCCATTCTAGCCACCCTCGGATGTTGCAGCCTAATCTCTGGCATACAAAAAGCGGCCTATGGAGCTAACCTGAGTGTCCTCTCTCCCTCAGAAAGCGGGTTGAGTAGATTATCGAGCGACTCTCTCCTGGGGCTGGAAAATCGCAACGCTTCAGAAGATTACTCCACAATTTTTTCTGAAACGCAGCCTCTGAGGGAATGGCAACCTATTTTTCTCAGTCAGAACACCGAGATACCGCTGATCCAAGTTCCTACAGTCGTCTTGGATTTGATCAATAGTGTAGAAGTTAATACGGGAGCCTCGTCCCTTGACTCCGATGAATTACTTAAAGTGCGATATCGCATGAATTTGAGCTAGTCACGTCTATCTCAAGTAAGGAGAACAGGTTTCGTTATAAGATAATGGGCTGTAGACTTGCCCTAGTTCAGGAGAAGAACGCAGGTGCTGACACTTGGCGTTAACATTGACCACATTGCCACAATTCGACAGGCACGGCGCACGGTGGAACCCGACCCGGTGGCGGCAGCGGTGTTAGCCGAACTGGCTGGTGCCGATGGGATTACTGTCCATTTACGAGAAGATCGGCGTCATATTCAATACCGAGATGTCTATGTATTGCGGCAGACGGTGCGGACTCACTTGAATTTGGAAATGGCACCCACGGATGCCATGGTGGCGATCGCACTCGATATTAAACCCAATTATGTCACTCTCGTCCCCGAAAAACGGGAAGAAGTAACCACAGAAGGGGGACTTGATGTCGTCGGTCAAATGGAGCGTATGACTGAGATTGTCACCAACTTGCAAGGGGCGGGGATTCCCGTTAGCCTATTTATCGATGCCGATGTTGCCCAAATTAATGCGGCAGCTTCAACGAGAGCCAAATTTATTGAACTGCACACCGGTCGCTATGCCGATGCTAAGGATGAGGCGAGTCGGGAAAAAGAACTGACGATGTTAGCCAGAGGATGCGAACAAGCACTCGCCGCTGGCTTACGAGTCAATGCCGGACATGGCCTCACCTACTGGAATGTCTACCCCGTTGCTTGCTTACAAGGCATGGAAGAACTCAATATTGGTCATAGCATCATTTCTAGAGCCGTACTCGTGGGTCTAGAACGAGCCGTGAAAGAGATGAAACAAGCCATGCGAGGAGAGTTATGAGTGATGACGCTTAACTCATGACAACTTACCGTAAGCCCTAACTACTAACAAAACAACGTTTCCGATGAAAACCTACTATTACCTTGTCGCCAGTCAACGCTTTCTCCTAGAAGAAGAACCCCTAGATGAAGTCCTCAAGGAGCGTACTAGACACTACCATGAACAGGAAAAAGAGATTGACTTTTGGTTAGTCAAGCAACCTGCCTTCTTAGAGGCACCCCAAATGGCAGAGGTTAAGCAAGCATGTCCCCAACCCTCGGTAGCCATTATTTCTACGAATCCTCAGTTCATTACCTGGTTAAAGCTGCGCTTAGAATTTGTCAAAACCGGAGAATTTCAGGCACCTTCCGAGGCAATTGCTGACCCTCTGGCATCTCTGGCATCTGTCGCGTGATTAAAGTGGTAAGCTAGGTCGCAAATTATAGGCGTAATAGCTGAGTGAGGAGTGCGTGTTGAGAGTGAGAAATATAACCTTTCTCCGAGTGAGTTCGGGTTTGTTGGCGCTTGTGAGTCTATTGGGGTTCTCTAACTTGGCACAAGCTCAACCATCAATGTCTCCTTGTCAACCACCCCAGTCCAACGAGTATCTTTTGTTAGTCCCTACTCAGACCAAAGAGAGTCAGGAACAACTGCAACGCACTTTGCCTGCAAATACTCAGTTTACGGTTTGCCGATATTTAGAAGACACGGTAACCCGTGTTTCAGGTTTTAAGCGCGTTGAGGATGCCAATGATTGGGCACGCTATGTGAAGGAAATTGTCGGATTATCCGCCTATGTGCTGCGACCCAGCGCGACAACGGTGTCTACCAATATTCCATCCTATAACCCTCAGCCTTTGGGCGAGGGTTATGCCGTTTTGGTGGATTACTTTAATCAGCCGGAAGTGGCTGAGCAGCTCAAGCAACTCCTAGGTAATGATGTTGGCTTAGTCTCTTATGGGAAACGCCCCTACTTACTCGTGGTGTACACCGCCGATCAGAGCAAGGCTAACTCGACGTTGCGGAGATTGAGCGATCGCGGATTTTTGAGCATGGTTGTTGATAGCCGCCGAGTCACACTGCTCAGACCCGTAGTGAGTTTTTAAATCAAACTTTGATGAACGATGTGCCTGGGCTTACCATCTTTTTAAGATTTTTTTTATAAACTGGGGAGTAGCAGAACTTTAACCAAAGGCCAATATGCTTACTGCCTCTAAAAATATCCTGCAAGAAGAATGGGTGCAATGTTGGCTGGATAAGCTAACTCCCAAACAAAAAACATTGGTCATTGAGGTTTTGAAGGACGGTCATCAGCGTCGGACACCGACTCAAGCTGCCGTGCAAGAAGCCAATGCTGTGGTGATTCATTGTGCCCGAAATCCACGACTTCTATATTCCCTTCAAAACGCTCAAACCTTTCTGAGCCGTTGAGTTCAGTGAGTTGATTCTACCCAGATTGCTGGTTCTACCGAATTTAAGGCCAAGAAAAGCTGCTTAATAAGCAGGAGCTGCTAAACAGGAAATAGCGATGCCCAAGAGCAGCCCAACAATGACCTGAAAGGGGGTATGTCCGAGTAATTCCTTGAGTCGGTCTTCGTTAAAGTCTTTGCCTTCAGTAAATATCTCATCAATGATTTGGTTGAGAATACGTGCTTGTTTACCAGCGGCCTGACGAACACCAGCGGCATCGTACATGACGATGACGGCAAAAATGGTGGCGATCGCAAAATCCGGAGAATCCCATCCCATCGTTTGTCCCACACCTGCGGCTAGGGCAGCAACAAATGCTGAGTGAGCACTGGGCATACCGCCAGTTGTCACCAAATCGCGAAGATTAAGTTTACGATTTTTGGTGAGTTCAACCAAAAGCTTACAAAGTTGTGCAACTAAACAAGCAATGATCGCAACCAGCAGCACCTGGTTGTTTAGGATGTTGCCAAAGTCCTGCATAGTGTTTTACTGGCAAATGAGAGAATATCAGAATTACAAAGATTGAGCAGAAAGGCTGAAGGATAAAGGATGAAGAATGAACCGTGAAACCAGAGAATCAGGAGCATTGGATGAACCTCCTAGCTTGGTGAAGAACTAACCATTTTTTCAGACTTCATCCTTATCCTTAGTAAGTGCGTGTTGTAATGAAGTCGGCGATTGCCAAAAGCGGTTGAGCCTTCTCAGCAAACGGTTCCAATTCGGCTTTGGCTGCATCTATCAGTTGTTGAGCTTTGGCTTTGGATGCCTCAATTCCCCAAAGGCTGGGATAAGTCGCCTTTTGCGCGATGAGGTCTTTCCCCGCGGTTTTTCCCAGTTCCTCCTGAGTAGCGGTGATATCCAAGATATCATCAACAATCTGAAAGGCTAAGCCGATATTTTTGGCATAGCGAGAGAGTCGCTCAATCTCCTCATCGGTTACCCCCCCTAAGATTCCACCACAAACCACACAGGCTTCTAACAAAGCCCCGGTTTTGTGAGTGTGAATGAAAGTCAGGGTTTCTTCCTGAATATCTGAGTTCCCTTCCGATTCTAGGTCAACCACTTGACCGCCCACCAATCCGGCAGCCCCTACTGCCCGACCTAAACGGGCAACCACCTGCAACACCTGGTGCGCTGGGACATTCTGGGTTTGAGTAGCAACATACTCAAAAGCATAGGCGAGTAAGCCATCTCCTGCCAGAATGGCGATGTCATCACCGTAGACTTTGTGATTTGTCAGCTTGCCCCGGCGGTAGTCATCGTTATCCATGGCTGGGAGGTCATCATGAATCAACGACATGGTGTGAATCATTTCCAGGGCACAGGCCGTGGGCATTGCCATCTCCATCGTGCCACCGACTAGCTCACAAGTGGCAAGGCAAAGAATTGGACGCAAGCGTTTTCCCCCCGCTAACAGAGAATAGCGCATCGCCTCATAAATCTTTTCGGGATAGGTGAGAGGAAGAGAACGGTCCAGCGCCGCCTCTACTTGAGCCTGCCGTTGTTTTAAGTACGTTGATAAGTCAAAAGTGAGGGATTCCCCTTTGGGGGCAGGTCGCCCTTCCGTCGCTACCATGCCTTCATTCCTTGTTTTTTTGTCACTGTTTTAACAATTCTACGGGGCGTTGGCGTCGTTATGATTGCGCTCGTTTATAGCTCAGTACAGTATTGTGTAATAACATGGCAACAGTCATCGCACCAACACCCCCCGGTACGGGGGTAATGGATTGGGCAATGTCCCGAACCGTGTCAAAGTGAACATCGCCGACCAGACGCGATTGACCACTGGAGTCACAGACGCGATTAATCCCAACATCAATCACCACGGATTGAGGTTTGACCATGTCAGCCGTGATGAATTGGGGACGTCCGACGGCTGCAATCAGAATGTCAGCGCTGCGTGTGAGTTCCTTGAGGTTTTGCGATCGCGAATGGGCAATGGTTACCGTCGCATCGGCTTCTAGCAGCATCAGCGACATCGGCTTACCTACCAAAATACTGCGTCCGACCACAACAGCTTGTTTGCCTTTAACCTCAATTTGGTACTCCCGTAACAGACGCATCACCCCGGCTGGCGTGCAACTTTGCAATCCAGCCTCCCCCCGTACCAAACGTCCTAGGTTAACTGGATGCAGTCCATCCACGTCTTTATCCGGATGAATTTGGTGAAGTAATGAAACAGCATCTAAATGATCGGGTAAGGGCAGTTGGACAAGAATGCCATCCACGCGCTCATCTTGATTCAGGGCTTCAATGGTTTGCTCAAGTTCGGTTTGGGACGTGTTTTCTGGGAAATGACGCCCGAAAGATGCAATCCCTGCCTTAGCGCAAGCCCGCTCTTTCCCCCGCACGTAGGCGGCGCTAGCGGGGTTGTCACCGACCATCAACACGGCTAATCCTGGAGGACGCCCGAAGGTTGAGAGCAGCTGAGCGACCTCTTCAGAGATCTGAGCCTGAATTCGTTGAGCAAGAGCTTTACCATCTAGTATGTGAGCGTAGGTTGAGTCCATCGCAATTGTCAGAGCGTTTTCTGTGGAACTTGAGTATCTGCTTGTTTGAGCAGGTCAACCATAAACCATAACAGTTTCGCAGATTTCGCCCATCTATTAACAACGATTCACTTACGTATCGTGCAAAGGCAAAAGCCGGGAAATAATGTTTATGAAACCTATGGCGCTGATGCTCGTAAAAATTAAGCCGATGCAATCTAAAAAGGCAACCGGCAAATCCTCCCCCTCTTCCCTTTCCGACAGGGGAAGACAACTGTCACGCAGAGTTTACCTTTTCCCTTTGTGCTGTTTAGTTTTGGGGATAGGGATGGTTGGCTGTAATCACTCCGATTTCCTGGGATTGGGTGGCTTCAATTGGGGCAATATGGGGGGGAATCCCACTAAAATCAGTGATATTCCCCAAAATCCTAATGTTGACACTATTGTGTATCTTCAGGGTCAAGTGACCAATCGTGCACCGCTTTTAGGTTCTGGTGCTTACCAACTCAAAGATACAACTGGCACAATTTGGGTGTTCACCAACCAAACTCTGCCCAACGTTGGTGATCAAGTCTCAATTAAGGGTAAAGTGCAGTTTCAAAGCATTCCCATTGGTATGCAAGAGCTAGGCGAAGTTTATGTTCAACAGGAGCAGTTGTTGAATCGAAAAGCAGGCCAACCCGAACAACCCCGAAAGGATAAAGGATGATGGATAATAGTCAGCCAGTTGAAGTGGCGATCGCGATTCTTTACTCCTCGGATCGATTCCTAATGCAACTACGAGATAACATCCCTGGCATCTTCTACCCGGGTCATTGGGGCTTTTTTGGAGGTCATCTCGATCCTGGCGAGACGCCCGAAGCAGCAGTGAAACGGGAACTGTGGGAAGAAATTAGCTATAGCCCACCCTGGGTATCCAAGTTCGGCTGCTATTCGGATGCTAAAGTGCTTCGCCATGTTTTCCATGCCCCCTTAACTGTGGAACTAGAGCAATTGGTACTCAAAGAAGGCTGGGATATGGGTTTATTAACCCCCGAACAGATTAAAGCGGGTCGTTGCTACTCTCAAAAGGCGGATCAGGTGCGTCCGATCGGAGATCCTCATCAACAAATTTTGTTGGAATTTATTGACCGAGGGATTTGGGCCAATAGTCATTCGTCATGAGTGGCTAAATTTAGGGGTATTGATTTAACCCTCTTCAACGATGAGTACATCAACGGAACTGGGATGAGCCTCTGTCCTGCCCTTGATTGGTGACTCCTTCTATCGCCTGTATCATCAAAAGATACATGGACTTTTGTGAGATATCCATTCCTCAAACCTCTCCCCACAGATAGAGGTAGCGACTAGGCCTTTAGAGTCATAAAAGTAAGTAACTCTGTTTCAAAGAAAAGGTTTATTGAGTGTGGATTCCCCCTGGCAGGTTCCACTACCCCGACAAGAGCAGACAACCAGCCGAGTCGTGGTCTATTTTGAAAATGGCGGCTGGATTCCTATTACTTTCTATCCTTTAGTTGATGCTATTCAGCTACATCGTATAGGATTAACGACGGGAATGGATATTGTAGTATTTCCTCCGGATTTAGACCCTAGGCTCTTTCACACTCCCTTCATTCCATCACCTCCCCCTATAGGCAGACAGACCCAGCCGGCACTTTTTCAAAAATTGTAAAAATCTCTGGGTACTTGTGCCAGAGATTGATCAGGAGAAGTGATTCCTGAGTGGATAAAACCTGTCCGGATTTCTAAAAAGAAGATTTTAGTTAAATCTTTTAGGCAGTAGACGATTCAAAACTTGCTTGCCATTAGGAGCAATGACTTGCAAGTTAATCATACGAGGATTGCTCGGTTGCCACGAGACTTGATAATTATTAAAATTACTGCGCCAAGTATAAACACGATTATCGCCATCAATGGATTGTTCAGGGCTTGATAAGAAGAGAGTAGCCCCTGTCTGATTGTTCTTAACGCTGTAGTGGTACAGATTATTTTCTTGCCACAGGGATACCGTCCAGAGACCATCACTAAATCCCCCTAATGGCTCTGTTAATTGCGGCTCATTGGCATGAGCTTGAGGATTAATGACTAGGTCTGTAATAGCAGGTGCAGCAAGACCTAAAATTGCAATAAGAGCAAAAGCTTTGATGTTCATGCTTGACCTTTATTTACCTTCCTATTTCAGAACAGATGAAGTAAGAGAATTAGGAGCAAACTTATTGTCTCATCTACATTTGGACATGGCTCACTTCTCGTGACTATCCCTGAATCGCAAACCGCGATTCTTATAGTCTTAACCCAGTATGTCTTCTCTTTGCAGAGAAAATTAATAGTTTACAAACTCTTTACGTCTTAGCTTCTTGTCTTTATAATCCCAAAATAAATGTAGACGCCTTGGGGAGTGAATAAAGTGTAGGCGTAAGCGTTGAAATGTTTGTAGCTTTCCACAAAAGTGCTAGAGATGTCAATAGCATCAAGGATTACGTTCCAAAAACTACTGTTTGATGGGATGGGAGCAGAAGGGTCTCTTAATAAACTGTCTGCTGACACTGGCTCATCCGGGTCGTATTTATGGATTAGATTTTTCTCGGAATTGACGTCAGAATTTGACCGCTGATGGGATGACTAAATCTTGACATTGAAATTTCCTTTTTCATCCTTGACCGTGACTTGAGCATTACGGATTTTACCCTGTTTATCCGTCACTTTACAGGTGAATATATCTCCCACTTTAGAAACTCGGCGTTTGCCACCGCAATCAGCGATAACATCGAGTTTCGCTTTGTCTTTGAACGCTTTTTGGAGTAACTCCTCCACCTTCGATAAGTTTAATAATTTCCCCTTAACTTTCGAGTCAAAACGGCCTTGGTTGTTTTCTACCTTAATCTCTATCCCGAACTTAACGTCCTGCGCGAGCGCCTGACATTCAAAAATACTTCCAGCCTTAAAATTGGCGTTTTCTGGACAAGTGATGGACTCAATCGCAAGCCCCACTTGGTCGGTGTAAAGGCTCTTGAGTGCCGCCTCTGCCTTTGCTACCTTCGCCGCTTGTGTTGTATTCCCAGCACTTGGGGACGTTGTGGCAGTTGGAGAACTGGAGGAAGTCGGGGTATGATTGCAGCTTGCCAAGGCAGCCGTTGAGCTGATGGCTAGCCAAAACAGGAGGATGAGGGGCTTGACTTTACTAGGGTGAATTGACTTTCTGTTCATCGAAATTGCCTTTAGTTTTTGCTGGCACGAGTGGCAGAATCAATACTGTCCTCTCAAAACATCTATTTTGGCGTAGCACAAGAGTATGGTAAAAACACAAGCAATCGACTATTCAGGGAATTGACTTATGTCGAACGACCACCCTGCTCACCGCCTTACCCAGGAAGAGAGTAATAACCTCAAACGTGCTGCGGATTATTCCTCAGTGCAGTCCCTTCCAGAAATTTGGCCTCTTGCTGCTCAACGCTTTAAGAATATTGTTGCTCTCAACGACCCTCATGGTGTCGGAGCGCTCGGTGCTAAACCTTCGACCCTCACCTATGCCCAGTTATATCAGCAGATTCAGCAATTTGCGGCTGGGTTGCAATCACTGGGCTTCAAGACAGAATTGGATGAAACAGGCATCCCGACTCGGATTGCTCTGTTTGCCGACAACAGTCCCCGATGGATGATTGCCGATCAGGGCATCATTACAGCAGGGGCGGCAAATGCTGTGCGTAGTGCTCAGGCAGAGCGTGAAGAACTGCTCTATATTCTGGAAGATAGCGGTAGCATCGGTTTAGTGGTAGAGAACCTCGCCTTGCTGAAAACTTTGCGCGATCGCTTAGACTCTCTTCCCATTGAGTGGGTGATTCTCCTCTCCGAAGAAAAGCCGCCGGAAGGCGAAACGCTGAAAATTATCAACTATGCCGAGTTAATGGCAGCCGGGGCATCCCGCCCCCTGACGAGTGTTACCCACAACCAGGATACTTTAGCCACCCTACTCTACACCTCCGGTACCACAGGTAAACCCAAGGGCGTCATGCTGACTCATGGTAACTTGCTGCATCAAGTTATAAACATTGGTTCCGTATGGGTACCGGAACCGGGCGATAAAGTTCTTTCCATCCTTCCCAGTTGGCACGCCTACGAGCGAGCGGTTGAGTATTTCATCCTTTCCCAAGGTTGCACGCAGATTTATACGAACTTACGTAACGTCAAAAAAGACCTGAGAGAATTTAAACCCCAATTGATGGTAGGTGTACCACGACTGTGGGAATCAATTTACGAAGGCGTGCAAAAGCAGTTCCGCGAACAGCCTGCAAATAAGCAGCGATTGGTACAAAACTTCCTGAGCGCAAGTAAACGTTACATTGAAGCACAGCGTCTAGCGCAGGGATTGAGCTTAGAAAACCTCCAGCCCTCAGCCATCGAACGACTAAAAGCCCGTGCCCAAGCCACTGCCCTCTGGCCTGTTCATCAACTAGCACACAAGATCGTTTATCAAAAAGTCCGCGAGGCAACCGGGGGACAAATTAAGATCGTCATTAGCGGTGGCGGTTCCCTGGCAAGGCACTTGGATGACTTTTTTGAAATTATTGGTGTAGAGGTGTTGGTGGGCTACGGTTTGACAGAAACCTCTCCCGTGACCAACGTGCGCCGTCCTTGGCGTAACTTGCGCTATAGTTCAGGCCCACCCATGCCTGGTACAGAAGTTCGGATTGTTGACCCCGAAACTCGTCAGACTCTGCCTCAAGGAAAGCTGGGCTTGGTTCTGGTAAAGGGACCGCAAGTGATGCAAGGTTATTACAAAAAACCGGAAGCCACTGCTAAGGCAATTGATGCGGAAGGTTGGTTTGATACGGGGGATTTGGGTTGGGTGACACCGGAAAATCACCTCGTGCTGACCGGTCGGGCAAAGGACACCATTGTGTTAACCAATGGTGAGAATATTGAGCCACAGCCGATTGAAGATGCATGTATACGCAGCGCTTACATCGATCAGATTATGCTAGTGGGTCAAGACCAGCGATCGCTCGGTGCTTTGATTGTGCCCAACATCGAAGCCTTACAACAATGGGCTGCCGCTCAAAATCTTGCCCTGCGTCTTCCTAATGCTGTGTCCAGTCAGTCTGCCGCACCTCCAGAGGAGTTCCGGACAGCTATTGACCTACATAGTAAAGAGGTTCAGAGCTTATTCCGTAGTGAATTGAACCGAGAAGTCAAAAATCGCCCAGGTTATCGCGCTGATGACCGGATTGGCCCTTTTGAGTTGATTTTAGAACCCTTTTCTCTGGAAAATGGCATGATGACTCAAACATTGAAAATCCGGCGACCCGTTGTTATGGAACGCTATCACGATATTATTATCGGGATGTTTGCCTGATTCAGGTGAAAAAGGAGAGAGTTGGCTAAAAAAGTATGGAGGATGAAGAATGAAGCAAGAATTTCTGGTATGTGTTGCCTGGGGGTGTGCCCCGATCAGGTTAATCTCCTGCTAGCCGATGGCTCGCTAGGCGCTGCCCGGAATTCATCGGGAGAAATGCTACGCAAATGCTAACGCTCTCTCTTGGGGCAACCCATATTGTTTCTCTTTGAACCTTCATCCTTGAACCTTTTTTGACTCCCTCTCCGATCGATTCTCCTCCGGAGTAGGAAACTTCAAATCATTTAACCTTTAGATCTACCTAGCGCAACACATATGGACGACTTTAAGTCAAACTTGCTGTTAAAGCGACCCGTTAACATCAAAGCCATCGTCACCCCCCGATGGAAGGAAGAGGTTCAGCAGCAACTTCAAGCGCAGATCAACCAAATTGACTCTCAGTTGCAACAACTCGATATGCAGGGGCAACGAGCGATCGCAGAAATTCAAAAGCAATCGTTGCAACCTCCTGGGCCGCAGGTGGCGCAACAAATCGAAAATATCCAAATGCAGGTCAATCAAAAGAAAAGTGAACTGCTAGAACAAAAAAATCAACAGCTCCAGCAACTACAACAAATACAAATGCTCGAACTGGATCAAGAAGTGAATCAAGGTCAGATGGAAAGCTATTTCCGTGTAGAACCTGGAGATAACTTGGTGCGAAAAATGAATGTAGAAATTCTGCTCAGAGATGGAGTGGTAGAAGAAATTCGGGGTGATGTTTAGCCTGTGCAAATAAAGCGGGGCGATGGTTGGAGTACACCTTCAATTATTCAGGGTCGAATGGCACGATGCATAGAGAGTCGGATCATTCCTAAAGTCTCTCTAGTATGAATAACAAACCTTCATTGGCGGACTTTGTCCCAGTAGGGTATCGCTCAAGTTCCAATTATTAACAGACAACGTCCCGCTTGGCGATTATCCCCTAATTGTCTTAACAGAGTGTCATTCGATTCAGGGTCATCTACACAGAAAAAAGCAAGAGTAAGGTCAAGAACATAGCTTCATTGACCAATCTTGATGACCGCGCCCCTGTCGGCAGGTAAACTGTGAGCCAGCCCACACAATCTTCCACTGCTTGCCCGTCTTTGAAGATTTTGAGGTTGGGACTAGTTCAGCCTGATAGCGAATTGCCCGCACTGAATCATCCGCAACACCGGTTTGGGTGATGATGACAATGGCGCGATCGGGTTGCGGATACTCGACTTTTACGTCTCGCGAACCTCCCTCGGAGTCAACGTCACCGAAAGCCGCCAGGGCGATCGCTTTTGGTTCCTCACCGATAAGAGCCTCACTTTTCGTGAGCTGAGTGAGCGCAATGGGTTTGTAGTTTTCTCGATTAACTTGTACATTATCGGTAGAAGTCGTTGCTTTCGACGTGTCCTGCCTAAGTATTGGCGTCGGTGTCAAAATCGGTGATGGACTCCTCACAGATGTCGTCACCTGAGGTGCTGGTTCTGAGTGATTCCCTTGGATGTTTCTCGACTCTACACTAACGCGATTGCAAGAACTCAGTGTGATTGCCACACTGGCTAGCAGCACGAGAGAATTTTTAAACTGACCAGACATAATAGTTAACAGCAGAGCGGTTGAATTAAGAGAATAAACATAGATGACCGCACAGAGCTTTGTCGTGTTTCAATCACAACGTTGTTTAAGCTTGTGAATCGGCTATTTTAATTTACGGTTTGAGTCAATAGCGCATCAGGAAGGGCTTGTTAATTTAATCTAAATTCTTAACATATCTTTACTATTAAACCGTCTACCCAATTAGCGATGCTGTCGCTAACTAGGCGCGAGGTCAGGGAATAGAAAACTGAGCGCAACTATCGGTTTCACTGCCGGGTGAATCTAAAGTCGAGATAAGTAGGATTAACGCCCAATGGAAAAGGCTCTGGAATCTTAATAGTGGTTGCCTTGGCAACTCTTGACTCTCGCCAAATACTGAAACCTTGAGGAGTCAATATGCATCCCTTCTGCCTTCTGCGATATTCCGCGACCCAGCGCGCCGAATCCTCTACCTCCTCGTATGAGATCCGGTGCCTTTTGCTATATCTCGTGGGTTGATGAGTTCATCTTAACTTTAAAAATCGATTGTTAATTTAAAGCTGAAATAAGTATTTATCGAAGAATTATGACTTTTTATGACAGTCAGCTAATCTATGGTTATGACAGAATTTCGTGACCTAATTTGAGTTTTATCTCCGAATGTCACTCTTCTATTTTGACAGATTATCCTCGAATTCTGATGAAAAACCTCAGGAAATATCTTTATAAATTAGGGTCTAATCCTTGAATATTCAAGTCAATTAATCCCTTTGATCCTGAGTCAACTACTCTGCATTTCCCTAAAGTAGTCAAGTAATTTCGAGAAAATAAAAGCAATCCATGAAGTTGTTTTTGTTCATTAGCTGCAAAAAACCTGGGTAAGCATTACCGAACCGCAAGCGCGATTTACACAGGATAGAGAGAACAAAGGAAAGCAACAATCATGCTCGACGCCCACACGAATGTATCCAACTTCATCCCTCAAGGCAATCCCGTCGGCAAACTTACCCAACTTCCCTTCGTCGGCAATCGGTTGGTGCAAACGCAAGTCCCTCAGATGAGCGTCCAACAACTCCAGCAACTTTTGACGAAAAACGCCTCCAATCTCCTACTAATTGATGTGCGCTACAACAGTGAATACAACATTGCCCATTTACCTGGAGAGTGGTTCCTGATTCCCTATCCACAAATCAAAGCGGGTGCAGGAGTAGTAAAAATCAAACAACTCATCCAAGAAAAACAACAGCATCACCCCAACGAAGAACTGCAAGTCCTCATTTTGTGTAGAGCTGGGATTCGCTCAGCCCACAGTGTCTTTCGCCTACAACAAGCAGGTATCAAAGCCACCAATATTACGGGTGGGATTGATGCCTGGAGAGAGTCCATCGACCAAAGTCTTCCCAGGTACGAGCGTAAAGACATCCCCGAAATTAAGTTAAGCTTGGCAAATAAGCGATCGCCCAAACAACGCTGGTTATCCGGTTGTGGTGTGGCCCTCGCCTTGGGCGCTGTGGGTGCTGTAGGAGCGGTACGCTACAACTCTGACTTACTACGACCTCTGATCCAAGCGGGAGTGCCTTTAGCGGCGGCTTCAGACTTACCCATCATTGGCTATGCGATTCAAGAAGCGTCTGAGCCAGTCATGAGTGTACAGCAACTCCAGAAACTCATGAGTAGCACGCAGGAAAATTACCTGTTGGTCGATGTTCGCACACCTGATGAATACAAATTTTCACACATCCCCGGTGCCGTCTCGCTGCCCCTACAAGACATAGAACAAGGCAAAGGCATTAACGAGATTAAGTCCCAGCTTAAAGGCCGTCAAGTCCTGGCTTACTGCACGGCTGGCAAACGCTCTGCCCGTGCGTTAGTACTGCTCAATCACGCTGGGATTGCTGGAACCAAAGTCCAAGGTGGTATCGAAGCTTGGGCAAAAGAAATTCAGCCATCACTACCTTTAAACCACCATCTGTAGGGGCGAAAGAACTCTTCCCCATCACTCCTTCTTTCGGCTTGTGGCAAAAATCAATATAGATCTCTTGGCGATTACCGCTGCTAAATGTTAGAACTGCGGTCTGGGGTACGGTTTCTCCAAGAACTGTGAAGACTCAATGGTTCTAGAGCCGTTCCTCAAGCTACAATGCAATCTGGCAAAAATTCTTGTTCGCCTTAGCTCAATTGATTCGGAAAACCACCTCATGATCCACGAAGTTTTCATGCCCGCCCTCAGTTCCACAATGACCGAAGGCAAAATAGTTTCTTGGGTGAAATCTCCAGGGGACAAAGTTGAGAAAGGCGAAACGGTGGTGGTGGTTGAGTCGGATAAGGCAGATATGGACGTAGAGTCCTTCTATGAAGGCTATCTGGCTGTGATCACGGTACCGGCTGGTGAATCGGCTCCCGTAGGGGCGGCGATCGCACTTTTGGCAGAAACGGAGGCTGATATTGAGCAAGTCCAACAACAAGCGGCTCAATCCAGCCAAGGAACTGCTGTTTCCACCCCTCAAACAGACTCGGTACCCACACCGACGCCTGGACAAGTAGAGGCTGCCCCAGAGGTGGCTCAAGATACCCCCAGCCGTCGCAATGGACGGATTGTCGCCTCACCTCGCGCTCGCAAGTTAGCCAAGGAACTCCGCGTCGATCTGAACAGCCTCACAGGCAGTGGCCCTCATGGGCGAGTTGTTGCCGAGGATGTGGAAGCCGCCGTGGGGAAAGCGAGTAGTCCCGCACCTGCGCCAGCCGCGACGACAACAGCACCTCGTCCAGCCTCAACCCCTGCTCCAGCTACCCCCGCACCTCGTCCAGCACCCACTCCAGCGGTTCCCGTTGCTGCCTTGGGTGAAACCGTACCGTTTAATACGCTGCAAAATGCGGTTGTACGGAATATGGTTGCCAGCCTTCAGGTGCCTACCTTCCATGTTGGCTATACCATTACAACCGATGAGCTGGATAAGTTATACAAAAAAATCAAGTCCAAAGGCGTGACGATGACGGCACTGCTGGCGAAGGCAGTGGCGGTTACGTTGCAAAAACATCCTTTGGTCAATGCGAGTTGTGTAGAACAAGGCATTCAGTATCATAGTTCCATCAATATTGCCGTCGCGGTGGCAATGCCAGGTGGGGGGCTGATTACGCCGGTCTTACAACAAGCTGACCAAGTTGATATTTATTCCCTGTCTCGCAGTTGGAAAGACTTGGTAGAACGTGCCAGACTCAAACAGTTGCAGCCGGAGGAATATAGCTCTGGTACCTTCACGCTGTCCAATTTGGGCATGTTTGGGGTTGACCGTTTTGATGCTATTTTGCCGCCGGGACAAGGGTCAATTTTGGCGATCGGAGCTTCACGTCCTAGCGTCGTGGCAACTGAGGAGGGAATGATGGGTGTGCGGCGTCAGATGCAGGTGAATATCACTTGTGACCATCGGATTATCTACGGTGCTGATGCGGCAGCGTTCCTGCAAGATTTGGCGAAGTTGATTGAAACCGATCCGCAATCGTTAACGCTTTAGACCCCCTAACCCTCCTCATCCTCACATAAGAGCTCCGGTCGCTCCGGTTATTAAGGGGGAAAAGAAAAAGCTAGGGCAGGTAACTGCCCTAGTTTTTGCGATCGCCTATTGTCTGTAGAGGTACATCGCTTCCAATACTGCTCGGTTAGTTAAATTCAGCACCAGAGATCCCCCTAAATCCCCCTTAAAAAGGGGGACTTATATTCCCCAGTTCATCGAATGGCTAGGGGGATTGATCTTATCCGATCACTTACTGACATCGCTTCTGTGGGTCATGAGCCAATACAGAAGCGATATTGTTTTTTTTCACAGAATTGCTTTTTTGTCAATAATTTTGTGGGCAGGCGGCACGAGCAGTCCCTTTTGTCAGGGCAGGCATCATGCCAGGGAAGAGGGAGCCGGACTCCCCTGTGGGCAACAAATTAAAACCTTTTCCCTCTCTTTGTCGCAGAGGGTTAGGCAGAGGTGGAAAGGGGCTAGGGGAGAGGTTGACCTGACAGTAATGGTTCCATCCTCTTTGGAGTGCGATCGCGCCGCCTATTACCCCAGGGATCGGTTGTGTCATTGCTGCAAAATCCGGTCTGTGCGATCGCACTTTTGAATGCCTTGGAGGCGATCCGGGTATGCAACTTGGGCGGTAGGTTCACCGTTGTATGAACTTTCTCTAAATTACTGATGAAGTTTCTCTCAATTCCCGACGCTCCCTAAATCGCAGGATACAGTTCACTCCTTGGGTTCAGGCTATCTCCTAGATATCTTGTGCCGTCAGAGCCTCCCTAGAGACAAATGGCTAGTTTTTGTAATATCATCCATTAGATAGATGACAATAAATTAACGCCCTCCACTCCAAGACCTTTTCTGAATTATGGATAATCAGACCCTGACAGCCCAGCTAGATCATCGAGTAATTGCACTATGGATTGATTCCCTAGATGGGCTTCACAGAGAAGCGCTGAAGCCATGCGAGGTGATCATCGACACCTACAAAGTTACAAATAGCTTGGGAATTTTGTTGCAATATCGTGCCCTCCGGATTGAATGTTTCAGTGAAGCCTTACGAAATGCCATAATGATTGGCTATCGCTACTATGCCCTCAAAGCCCATAACTTAGGGCTAGATATCTGTTTCAGTGTGAATGGCGAGTGGTCAATTGCTTACAATGGGGCAGCGATCTCGCAAAAACCCTTTTATGGTGAAGCAGCCTGAGTGAGTTAATTGTAACTCTTATCCTTCTGGGTCATGGGTATTCGGTCATAGGTCATAGTAGGAAAATTTTCCATTCCTCAAGCGATACGTCCGACACCAACCTAGAAAACCCATTCTGATGGCTATCACTATCAGCAAACTCCCCATTGTGATTGGGCATCGAGGAGCCTGTGGTTACCGCCCAGAGCATACCCTCGCGTCCTATGAGTTGGCGATTCAGATGGGAGCTGACTATATTGAACCAGATCTCGTCTCCACCAAAGACGGTGTTCTAGTTGCTCGTCATGAAAATGATATTTCTGAGACGACGGATGTCAGCGACGCGAGAGAGTTTGCTAACCGCAAAACGACTAAAATTATTGGTGATCAAAAAGTGACAGGTTGGTTCACGGAAGATTTCACCTTGGCAGAACTTAAAACACTTCGAGCCAAAGAGCGCTTGCCTTTCCGGAATCATGCCTTTGATGGTCACTTTGAAATCCCAACGCTACAAGAGATAATTGATTTAGTCAAAAACAGAAGTACCGAGACGGGAAGCGCGATCGGTATCTATCCAGAAACTAAGCATCCTACCTACTTCAAATCCATCAATCTTTCACTAGAAGACCCTTTAGTCGCCCTTCTGGAAGCGAACGGTTACACCAGCCAACACGACCCCATCTACATTCAATCCTTTGAAGTCGAAAACCTCAAACAGTTGAATCAGATGACCCATCTACCTTTGGTGCAGTTACTAGCTCACGGAGAGCAGCAACCATATGATTTGATGGTGAAGGGTGACTCTCGCACCTATGCTGATTTAACCACTCCGGAAGAATTAGCGAAGATTGCCCAATATGCTGATGCAATTGGCCCCTATAAAGGGTTAATTGTACCCATACAGACGAAACGGCTACAACCGCCTACCTGTTTAATTGACGATGCTCATGCCGTTGGGTTAAGGGTGCATACCTGGACATTTCGGAATGAACAGCAGTATCTTGCTTCCGACTACAACGGAAACAGTGAGGCAGAATATGAGCAGTTTTTTAAATTGGGCATTGACGGGGTATTTAGCGACTTTCCCGATACGGCTGTTAGTGTGCGTAACCGGATATTATCAGGTTCCACTTGATCACCGAACCAGGAAGGGCATGTGGTCATCAGTCGTTGGTCGAGACTAAGGCGGGAAGGCAAAGACTCCAAGACAGAGACAGGGGAGAAAAAAATATTTGCATCATACTCACCCACTGTGGTTGAGTGTACCCAGGACAAAGGGACGAGTCCTCCTTCCTCAGATCAGGTGGGAGATGAGTTCGCCACTCAGGGGTCGAGTATTTCCTGCGAAGAAGAAATTTGAGGGTGACTACTAATTGAAACACTGACGATTTCGTGCCAGTCTGACTGAATTAAGTAAGTGACCCAATCTAAAAACATGAAACTCAAACTTCTGATTACTGGTTTGCTTTTAGCTCCTTTATGGATGGCGACGGGGACACCCACTCACGCTGAAAACCCCTACCAATTGAGTGTTCTCCGCTCCACGAAGGGATGCCTGAGATGTAACCTCCGAGGAGCCGACCTGAGCGGTCAAGATTTTTCTGGGGGAATGCTGAAGCATACCGACTTGACGCGTGCCAACCTAACGAAGATCAATTTAACTAATGCCGACCTAACCCGTGCTAACTTGACGGATTCCAGCCTAGAAGGTGCGACGCTCACGGGGGCTATACTCTGGGGTACCGCCTTCAGAGCAGCTAGTATGGACGGTGCCAGCTTGAGAAATGCAGATCTAAAGTATGCCTCTTTGGACTCTGCCGACTTGACCAATGCCGACCTGAGTGGTGCCAACATGAGCGTGGCTCAACTGAGAAAAGCTAATCTTTCAGGTGCCAATTTTTCAGGTGCCAACTTAAGGGACGCTGACCTTTCTGAGGCCATTTTCAAAGGTGCGAACTTTTCAGGTGCCGACCTAAGAGGTGCTAAAATTAAGGGCATCAAGTGGGATCAAGTTACCGTGTGTAGGACGATTGGCTGGAATGGAAAAGTGTCGAATCGCGATTGTCCAGGAACGCCTAAGTAACAAAAATTTCTACACTAGAATTCAATCGTTAAGGTGAGCCATGCTCACCCGACTCTAGTCGTTTTCAATTGAGTGAAATTCCATCTTGTGTAGGGGCACGATAATATCGTGCCTTTGGCGTATCCTACAGGCAAAACTTCACTAGATTTTTACCGATTTTCATCCCTCTTTAGCCTGATGACGTTAGCTATTGATGTAGTAGGAGTCAGAGTCCTCTCCACGACATCTTTAATTTATGAAAAAGTCAGCACAGGCGATCTGCGTCGGGTTAATGCTTTCTCAAGCATTAATCTCTCCTGTGGTTGCACAAACGACTGAGACTGAAACTAGCACTCCATTAGCTTCATCCAGTGGTCAAGCGGCTGATCTAAAAATTCTGCCCCGCGTCGGCGCAGGCTTTACGACCACGGGTGCTGGCTACCAAGAGCCATTTTTTAGTCTTGAAGGCTTTTTCCCAATCCAACAAAATCCGGGAAATAATCTCACTTTCTTGGAAGGAAAATTACTCTTTTTTACCGACTCCAATATTGGTACTAACCTAATACTAGGGAAGCGATTTTATAGCTCAGCTCAAAACCGAATTCTGGGGGGTTACCTTTCTTATGATGTCCGCGACACAGGTAACACTCTGTTTCACCAAGTCGGTGCGGGTTTTGAACGACTCAGTGACGCTTGGGATTTGCGAGTGAATGCCTACCTTCCTGTAGGTAACACCCGTGAAAAGATTGCTGAATCCTTATCCAATCCCTTCTTCCAGCAAAACTTTTTGGTTCTGAACCGGGCGACGCAGTTCGAGGCGGCAATGGCTGGAGTTGATGTTGAAGCGGGTGGACGATTGGTGCGCCTCGGAGACGGAGACTTACGAGGCTACGCCGGAGTATATTACTACGGTGCACAGGGGAGTGATAGTGGTTTTGGCGTCAGAGGGCGGTTGGAAGCACGTCCTACGGATACCTTGAGATTGGGCTTATCCGTTCAACATGACCCAACCTTCGACACCAAGGTCGTTCTGAGTTTAGGAGTCAACGTTCCAGGAACTCGACCTCGTGGTGTAGATAAATCCAGTGTACTGGCTCGCCTAGGGGAATCGGTGGAACGCAAGGCCGCGATTACGGTGGATGAGCAAGCCAAGAATGATACCGTTGTTGCCACCAATTCCAAGACAGGTACACCTTTTGTATTTCGACACGTCACCTTGGGAAGAGAAGCGGGGGATGGTACGTTTGAAAATCCTTCGGGGACGGTACAGAATGGACTGAACCTGGCTCAGTCGGGTGAGATTGTTTATGTGCAAGCTGGGACAAATCCTGGAATTGAGGCGTTCAAAATTCCGGATGGTGTGTCTGTGCTGTCCACCTCAGTAGCGCAAAGCATTGATACGGTAGGATTCAGTACTTTACAGTTGCCGTTGTCGGGGAGTGGGGGGTTTCCTGTGGTGAATGGAACCGTCACGTTGGGGAGTAATACAACGCTGTCAGGGTTTGCGATCGCAAATGCAACCGGTAGCGCTATCCAAGGCACCAGTATCCAAAATGTCACGATTCGAGACAACCGCATCACTAATCCCAGCGAACAGGGAATTAACCTCACCGATGTCGCTGGAACCAGTTTAATTGCCAACAATACCATCACGGGAAGCCGTCTTGGGGGTATTTTTGTTTCCGCTTCTGGAATTACACAACAGGAGCTAAATGTCAATAGCAACACGATCAGTGATAGTGGTCGCCAGGGGATTTTTGTCCAAGCCTCTGAGAATGCTCAACAGAAATTCACCGCCAATAGCAACACAGTAAGCAACAGCGTTGGTCAGAGTATTTTCCTTCAGACAAATAACAATAGCCGGCAAGATGTTGCGATCGCCAATAGCACGATTAGCCGTACAACGGTTGACAGCCAAAGTGAGGGAGGACAGGGACTGTTCGCCCAAGCTAATAGCGGCGCACAACAAACTGTGAAACTTGATAATACTCAAGTCAGTGACAGTGCCAATCAGGGAATCTTCGTTTCCGCGTTTAGCAAAGTTGATGAACCCCAAAGCCGACAAACTGTTACCCTCAACGGCACGAGTGTGAGTAATAGCAGTGGTCAGGGTATTTTCCTGCAAGGGAATAACAATAGCCGACAGGATGTTGCGATCGCTAACGGCACCATTAACAGCACCACCCGCGACAGCAAAGGTGAGGGAGGACAAGGACTGTTCGCCCAAGCCAATAGCGGTGCACAACAAACGGTGCAACTTGACAGCACCAAAGTCACTGAGAGTGGGGGGCAGGGCATTTTCGTTTCCGCGTTTAGCAAAGTGGATGAACCCCAAAGCCGACAAAACATCACCCTCAATGGCACGAGTGTAAGCAATAGCACGGGTCAGGGTGTCTTCCTTCAGGCGAATAACAATAGCCAACAGCAATTTGCGATCGCTAATGGCACGATTAACGGCACGACTCGTGATAACAAAGGCGAAGGAGGACAGGGTTTGTTCGCCCAAGCCAATAGCGGCGCACAGCAGCAAATAACCGTTGACAACAGCCAAGTCAGCAACAGTGCAGGTCAAGGTGTCTTCTTCTCCACCTCTAGCCAAGCCTCAGAACCCCAAAGCCGACAGAATATTACCCTCAACGGCACCAATGTGAGCAATAGTGCGGGTCAGGCTGTCTTTTTACAGGCGAATAACAATAGTCAACAGCAAGTTGCGATCGCCAATGGCACGATTAAAGGCACAGCCGTTGACAGCAAAGGCGAAGGGGGACAAGGGCTATTTGCTCAAACCAATGGCGGTGCACAGCAGCAGTTGACGGTGAACAGCACCCAAGTGAGTGATAGTGCCGGTCAGGGTATGTTCTTCTCAACCTCTAGCACAGCACAGGAGCCAACCAGCCAACAAACCGTCAACCTCAACGGCAGCAGTGTCACTAATAGCAAGGGTCAGGGCGTATTCTTTCAGGGTAATGGCAATAGCACTCAGCAATTTGCGATCGCCAACAGCACGATTAACGGTACAACAGTTGACAGCAAAGGTGACGGAGGGCAGGGTATTTTCACCCAGGCTAATGGCGGCGCACAGCAGAACTTTAATATTGAGGGTACTCAAGTTAGCAACAGTGCAGGTCAGGGGATTTTCGTTTCAGCTTCTAGCCAACTCACAGAACCGACCACCCGACAAACATTCATCATCAACAACACCAGTGTAAATAACAGTGCTGGGCAGGGGATTTTCGTGCAAGCGAGCGATAATAGCACTCAGCAAGTTGCCATTACCAACAGTACGATTAACGGCACAACAGTTGATAGTCAAGGCCAGGGAGGTCAGGGCATTTTCACCCAGGCGAATGGAATTGCTCAACAGAACATCAACATTAACAAGACAACTGTGAGTAATAGTGCAGGTCAGGGCATTTTTATGCAAGCGAATAGCGATAGCCAGGTTACGGCTGATGTTCAGTTCAATATCCTGCAAAATAACACCATCCCTGGTTTCTATGCCGTGATGAACGCCACTAAAACCTTCTGCGTCAGGCTCAATGGTAATAACAGCAACACGAATTTCGTGTTACAGCGAAATGCTGGAACGTTCCAGGTTAGCGATCGCGATAGTGTAAGTACTAACAACACAGGTACGGTCGATTTTGCGCCAGCGATTGAGAGCTTTACGAATGTGACAGCCTGTCCTTAAGGCTAAGTTCCTGCGGTTGAGATGCCCCCCCTCCTTTGTACCGCACGGTAACCGCGACCCCAACGGATAAAGAAGCCAAGGAAGTCACATGGGAGCGACCATTCTTACACGCCACCATCAAACTCCCGGATAGTCAGATTCTCAACGTGATTAACGTCCACCTGAAATCTAAACTGCCCAGTCCAATTCCGGGGCAAAAGCTCAACAATTATACCTGGAAGACCCCCTCTGGTTGGGCGGAGGGCTTCTTCCTTTCCTCTATGAAGCGAGTGGGACAGGCGCTAGAGACACGGATTTTCATCGATCAGTTGTTTGATGCGGATGAAAATGCGCTGGTTGTGGTTTGTGGCGATTTCAATGCGGAAATCGACGAAGTGCCAATGGAAGCCATTCGCGGGGATGTGGAGAATACAGGTAATGCCAACCTCTCGAAGCGGGTAATGGTGGCTTGTGAACGCAGTATTCCTGAGCCTGCGCGGTTCTCCTTGTTACACCAGGGTAAGGGGAGAATGTTAGACCATTTGCTGATTTCGCGGAGGCTACTGGCGTACTACCGAGGGGCAGAAATTCATAATGAGTTGCTGCACGACGAGTCCCTCGCCTTTGCCACTGATATGCTGTATCCCGAATCCGATCACGCACCTGTACTGGCTCAATTTGAGTTGCCAGAGGAAAATTCACCGACCTCTTAGCAGGACTCATGACCCAAGTTAAAGAAGGCAAAAGAAGGAAGGCAGGGGGCAGAAGGGCGCAATTGGGTGGCGGGTTAAAGCTCCTACCAAATACAAGCCGCCAAATCGAAGATTGTGCCGGGGGACGAGAGACCCGTGTTCCCTTCGGTTACGAGTACAGGCAAAAGGCATTCCTTCTTCCTTCTGCCTTTTGCCCTCTGCCTTTTTGTCGAATTTACTAATGAACTAACCCAAGGAGACAAAAGAAAATGCCTATCAAAAATTATGGTGTTTTGAAAGGTCGGGCTGTGGCTGGCAAGATGGAAAATGATGACCAATGTCCACATTATCAAGTGCATGTCAAAGATAATAAGCAGAGCTATCGCCTTGCCATCAATGTTAAGTCAGTGCTGGCACCGTTCGATTTGTTGTACTTCGTAGACGACAATTTTCAGCACTCGATTACTGACAAGCTGACTGCGTTGGATTTGGGCTTCCATTCACTGCCGAGCAAGCCAGGGGAGTTGGCTTTGGACTACATCCGAGGGAATCTATTTGATGTTACCCAGATGAAGCCGTTGCCGTACAACATGCCTGGGCCGGATAATGACCTGAATGAACTAATTGATTTATACATCCAACGGGCAATTAATTCTGACAAAGCCGTTGTGTATGCTTTTGGTGAAAAATGGGGGCCAGAGCCTAAGGGGGATAAGATTTTTAGCTTCCGTCCTGGGAATGGGGTTCATGACATACACATGAATCAGGGCAGTTCAGGTACGTTTCAAAAATATAACGGGGTTTATCAAGATGGGGGGCTGTTGATTCACTACCCAGAACGGAATCAGTGGGTTGCGGCTTTCTTTGCATTCCAGTCACAGTCGTTCCATACGGATGATGTTAAGGGCAACCCATTGGTAACTACTCCTGATCAGCCGCCCGTGCCTTTAGATCCGACGATTCCTACAGTAGCGGCACAGGTGAGAATCATCGCTGCTTTGGTTAATCCCACGGGTGAAGATCCAGCTAAGGAGTCAATTAGCTTGCTGAATGCCTCGCCTGTATCAGTAGACTTGACGGGTTGGGCGTTAGCAGATCGCTTGAAGCACAAGCATACGCTCACAGGAACCATTGAGTCGGGTGCTGTAATGAGAGTACCGTTGGGTGGAGCCGATGTCGAGCTTGCCAATGATGGCGGGATTATCACTCTTCTCGATGCTCAAGGGATTAAGGTTGACGGAGTTTCTTACACCAAGCAAGAGGCGAAGAAGCAGGGTTGGACAATTGTGTTTTAAGGTGACGCGGTTTTAGTCGTCAATATGAGTTTTCCTTTCCGCTAAAGTTTGAACTTTAATTCCCTGGCAGCAAAACCAGGGATTTTTGTCATACGCTGTTGTGCCAACAAAATTGCAACGGATGGGCAAGATGCCCATCCCACAAAAAATCTGCCATTTACTCACTGGCAAGTGAAATGTGCGATTCAACTTACTGACTCTTTTCAGGATGAGCGATCGCCTTCTTGAAGAACACACAACCTGCTTAACTTGATGTACGACTTTGCAACTTGTGGGCTGTTCTAAGAATTTGCCCCGCTAAGATAGCCGCACCAAAGCCATTATCAATATTGACAACTCCTATCCCCGCCGCACAAGAATTCAACATTGTCAAGAGGGGGGCCAGTCCGCCAAAACTTGCGCCATAACCCACATTGGTCGGGACTGCAATCACCGGACAATCGGCTAACCCAGCAACAACGCTGGGTAATGCGCCTTCCATCCCAGCCACGACAATCAGAACATCAGCTTGTGCGATCGCATCTCGATTATTCAGCAAGCGGTGGATACCTGCAACCCCAACATCCCAGAGGCGCTGCACTTGAAACCCGCAAAGTTCAGCGGTGACAGCCGCTTCTTCGGCTACAGGTAAGTCAGATGTCCCGGCAGAGATGAGACTAATCAATCCTGGATGGGTGGGTTTAGATGCGGCAGGTGCTAACGCACAGATTCGAGCCGTTGAGTAATATTGCACATCGGGGACTTTTTCTTGCAACTGGGCAAAAACATCTGGCTCAATTCGTGTTGCCATCACCACCGGATTATGCAGCCGCATTGCCTCCATAATCTGAGCAATTTGGTCAGGTGTTTTGCCTGGACCCCAAATCACTTCGGGAAAGCCAGTTCTCAATGTGCGATGGTGGTCAACTTTGGCAAAATCCCCCACTGATTCATAGGTAAAATTCTTCAGTTTATCGAGGGCAGTAGCAGGGCTGACTTGACCAGCGGCAACGGATTCTAACAAGGATTTTAAGGCTTCAGGTTGGGTCATTCTACAAAAATTTTCTACAGAAATTAATGCCTTGTTTCAGGACTGATCTTTCAGGCAAAGATATCAAAGCAAATGTCAGCTTTCAGTTGCTGTATTTCCCTATTCAATCAGTCACCTTGAGTTCATACAGGTTCCAGAATGGGCCGCCTAAAGCGGTGTATTGGATGCCTTGAAAGCGATCGCGCACGGCTTGCAGATTCAGTCGTTCCACCAAATGGATGAACGGCAATTGTTCGGCGGCAATTCTCTGATATTCGGCATAAATGGCCTTACGCTTTGTCTCGTCTAGCTCCTGTACACCTTGGATATAAAGACGATCAATTTCTTTTTCCCAATCAGAAGCTTCCCAACCGACGAGATTAGAAGTGCCAGGTTTGGGTCCCTGATTAAAGGCGTGTGAGGTTCCTGAAATTGTCCAGATGTTGCTAGCACTATGAGGTTCAATGCCTCCTCCAGCAAATCCGCCAAGGTAAGAGTCCCAATCCTGTGTATTTTTAAGTTTTGCTAGGTAAGCATTAAAGCTGATAATATCAGGATCGACTTGTATCCCTATTTTGTCAAGATCGCGTTGAATCTGCGCCGCCATATCTCCTCTGACTTTCCGTTCGGAATTGGTGAGGAGAGTAAACTTGACTAGATTTCCTTCAGCATCCAGAAGTCGGTTTTGAGAGTTGTATTTAAATCCGGCTCCTAGCAATAATTGCTTGGCTTTTTCGGGGTCGTAATTGTAAACTTTTAAACCCTCTTTGGGTGAGAGATAGAATGGGCTTGTGGGATAAACAAAGGAATATTGAAGTTCACCTAATCCCCGAAAAACATTGGTTTTCATTGTTTCGCGGTCAATGGCATAGGCAACCGCTTGCCTGAATTCTTTGGTATTAAACCAGCGAGATTTGATGGGATCGACCAGTGGTTTATTTTTAGAATTTTTGGCTTTGTTCAGATTGAAACAAAGAAATGTTGTGCTGGTATCGATGCCACCATTATAGATGTTAAAGCCGACTCGCTTGGCCTCTTGTTTGAGCAAGCTAAAAGCCTCCGGTGCTACTTCCAAATCATCCAATTGCCCAGAACGGAAACTGATGAGCTGAGTGTCGGTATTTTCGATAATTTGCCAAACAATCCGATCAATATAGGGTTGGGGATTCCCTTGAGCATCTTTGCGCCAATAGTAAGGATTACGTCGGAAAATTACACGCTGGCTAGGGGTGTAGCTTTCCATCACATAGGGGCCGTTCCCAACAATTTTTCGAGGATCAGTTTCAGTTCCCCAAGTGGAGAGGAATTTGAGTTTGCCATCCGAACCCGTAGTACGGACGGATTCCTGTAAAATATGAGCTGGCATAATGGGGATGCCACCCACATATCTCAAGAAGGGAGCAAACGGTTCTGGAACGGTGAATTCAACCCGTCGCTCATCCAGTTTTTTCACTGTGGGGAATGCACGGCTTTGACCAATTCTTAGAGCATCTTGGGTTGGTGCAGGAATTTTGGGATTGAGGTAAATTTCGTTATAAGTAAAAACAACATCATCCGCTGTGAAAGGTTGCCCATCTGACCACTTCAATCCTTCCCGTAAAGTTACCACAATCCGCTGCTTGTCTTCTGTCCAGGACTCCGCTAAACCAGGCTCTAGTTTACTCGTTAGGGGATTCTCATTGATTAATCCATCGTAGAGGAAGCCAAAAACACTGTAGGCGGACTGATTCAGGGCATAGTTAAAGCTTGAAGGTTCACTGAGAACGGCGACAACAATCTGAGGTACTTGAGCCGCTGCCTTTTTTAGTTTTGCTGAGTTACAACTCGTAAGGGTAAATATCAGAATAGAGGCCAGTGAAATTAAGAACCAGCGACAGCGAGTAAGGGGGGAGAAGAGAGTGGAAATCATAAAGGAAATGAGAAGATTTTTTGAGCGATCAGATAGCAATACAGCTTGCTTTTAAAATTAATAACTTACTAATTATCTACAGCCTTAAGTTCGTAAATATTCCAGAGGGTTCCTCCAAGGGCAGAAAATTGAATGCCTTGAACGCGATTACGTACCGCAGACATCGAGAGTGGACTAACCAGGTAAATAAAGGGTAAATAGTCCTGCGTAATGCGTTGCGTTTCCGCATAGATAGCTTTGCGTTTGGCTTCATCTAACTCCTTGGCTCCCAGGATGTAGAGGCGACTTATTTCCCGCTCCCAGTGTGAAATTTCCCGTCCTTCAATCGGCGGTTGCCCAGGTTTAGCCGGTTGATTGAAGCGATGCGAGCCACCATTGACAGACCAGACATTTGCTCCATCATTTGGCTCAGCCCCCCCTGTCAAGCCTAGCAGATAACATTCCCAATCGATTGTATTGTTGAGCTTATCGAGAAGTGCGTTAAATGCCAAGGGAAATGGGTCAACTTCTATTCCGATTTGGCTCAAGTCTTCCTTAATTTGAGATGCCATTGCTTCGCGAATTTTATTGCCACCATTAGTGATGAGGGTAAAATGGACACGATTGCCATCGGCATCGAAAAGTTGACCTTGCTCGTTGTACTTGAAACCTGCTTTTATCAGTAATTCTTTGGCTCGCGATGGATTGTAATCATAAACTTTAAGACCCTCTTTGGGTGACAGATAGTAGGGGCTTTGCACAGAAATCGGGGAATTTTGTAATTCTCCAAGTCCGCGAAAGATATTGTTGTTCATTTGCTCACGATTAATTGCGTGGGCTACGGCTTGTCTAAAGGCTACGGTATTAAACCAACGAGATTTGATCGGATCGATCAGAGGTTTTCCATTCCTTCGACCTTTATTTAGATTAAAGGCAATAAAACTGGTTCCAGGTGCTGGCCCATCTTCGTGAATCGAGAAGTTACTCCGCTTTTCTTCGCGTTTGAGCAAAGAGAAATAGTCGGGTGAGATACTTAAAACATCTAATCCTCCAGAGCGAAATTGGATTAAGGATGTATCTGTTGATTCGACAATTTGCCAAATGAATCGTTCGATATAAGGTTGAAGCTTCCGCCAGTAATAAGGATTTTTCTGGAAGATTACACGCTCGTTAGGGACGTAACTTACCAGTTGATAAGGGCCATTCACAATAATCTTACTGGGGTCAGTAGAAGTTCCCAGCATCGTGAGAAACTTGGGCTTACCCTGAGCGTCTTTGGTGGTAATTGATTCCTGCAAGGCATGGGCCGGTAAAATAGCAAGACTGGTAATTCGTAAAAAAGGAGCAAAGGGTTCTGGTACAGTAAATTCAACTTGGCGTTCGCTGAGTTTTCGCACCGTCGGCAATGCTTCGCTTTCTCCAATTTTTAGGACATCTCTCACAGTAGTGGGAATCAATTCGTTGAAGTAGATTTCATTGTAGGTGAAAACCACATCATCCACGGTTAGGGGTTCGCCATCAGACCACTTCAATCCCTCCCGCAGGGTAAATACAATGCGTTGCCTGTCCTCGGAAATCTGCCAACGTTCGGCAAGGGCAGGCTCAATTGCTCCAGTGAGTCCATTTTCAGTAATTAACCCCTCGTAGATATAGCTAAACACATTGGGAGATTCACTGCTGAGGGCATAATTGAAGGTTTTGGGGTCACTTAGCGTACTTACCACTAATCGCGGAATCTGCGTGGCTTGAGTTTTGTAGTCGGCTAATCTACAGGAGGAAAATGCGATCGCGCTTAACATCACTAGCATGACCGCTAGCCAGTGACGCCAAGGTGCAGGAATAGGGGCAAAAACTCTCATCATATTCAGTGTAGGAGCAGAGCGCCAAACCTATTGTCACTGTAGCGAAGCCTTAATGCAGGCTGACGCCGAGTGATTCGCAAATCCTACCCTAACGTCACACCGTGCAACGCAGCAGAGTCCTTCGCCCATAATAAAGTTAACCCTGTTGACAGAACATCACCGATGGAAGCTCTAACGCTGAATGTCCCCCCCACTGTTGGCCTAACAGACGAGCAATTTTATCAGCTATGTGTGGCTAATGAGGAGTGGCGGTTGGAGCTAACAGCAAATGGAGAATTGATTATTATGCCCCCAACTGGCGGAGAAAGCGGCATCAGCAATGCTGGGCTAACGGCGAAACTTTACAATTGGAACGAGCAAACTAAGCTGGGAAAAGTGTTTGACTCCTCCACTGAGTTCCGATTACCCAATGGTGCCAAACGTTGTCCCGATGCCTCTTGGGTGCTGCGCGAACGATGGGAAGCCTTACCTCGTGACGATAGGAAGCGATTCCCTCCCCTCTGTCCAGATTTTGTGGTCGAACTGCGTTCTGAGACAGATTCTCTGGATCAATTGCGCTCAAAAATGCGTGAGTACCGGACTAACGGTGCTCGCTTGGGTTGGCTGATTGATCCCCAGACGCCCTTAGTTGAAATTTACCGACCTGCGGTTGAGGTCGAAACGCTCAATTTTTCCTTGGACGAACCGCCTACTCTTTCTGGTGAAGACGTGCTGCCTGGGTTCGTCCTAGATTTGGCTCCCATCCTGAATCCTTGAATCAACAGAGAATCGCCCATCCTGTGTCCTGACCCGAATGAAGAGATTCTGAGATATTGCACCTTTGTCAGTAAGCCTTCACCCCCGCCAAGAAATTAATTTCTTGCGTCATAGCTCAAGTCCATTGAAACTCACATCTTGCACCTTTGTCAGTAAGCCTCCACACCTGCCAAGAAATTAATTTCTTGGCTCATAGCCCAAGTCCATTGAAATGGACTGAAATTCTTACTCAGTCGTCTTTAGACGACTTAATCTATTAGCCAGGGGTTTAAACCCCTGGCGGGTTATTGCGACTGCTGCAAGATGTGAGTTGAAATGGACTAAAACTTTTATCCAGTCGTCTTTAGACGACTTAATCTATTAGCCAGGGGTTTAAACCCCTGGCGGGTTATTGCGACTGGCGCAAGATGTCAGGATTACTACTGCTTACTGCCCCATTCGCCGGCGATCCACAAACTGGTTATTGGGACTATTCCACCAAAGCTGTCTGGCTGTTGTCTCGCCCACATAGCAAGCGGGTTCATCTCCACCTTCCTGAGCATAGGCTGAGCGTCCTCCACAGATTTTGCCACCAAAGGCGACATCGTAGGGGCAGGGGCAGTTTGGGTTGGCTTTGGTGCTGCGTTGTGTAGCGATTTTTGGGACGCGAATGCGAGGGGGTTCTGTAAGGGTGCGTGTAGTTCCGGCATCTTGAGCATGAGTTGGAGAGAGATTGAGGTCTTGTACTGTTAGTCCGAGGATTAGACTGGTAGCAAGCCGTGCGGCTATCTTGATGGTTCTCATAGCTTTGGTTGTTGTTCGTTGCAGTGGATTGTTTGTACTTTTGGGGGGTAGACTGAACCCCCCTGTAGCTTCTTGTTCAGGGGAGAGCCAGAATGGCTAAATCTCAGATGAGGCGTCGCGCACAGCATCTTCAATTGAGGTGAGCGCGTCCCGAAGTTCATTTCTGAGGCTTTCTGCTTCGGTTTCAATGCCGTTGGCGCTTTTGCGGAGAGCAGTTAGATGATCGTTAATGCTTTTGATGCGCTTTAAGGTGGTTCGCATTCGTTGGATTTGATCGGAAAGTGCGATCGCATTGATCTCAGGTTGGGAGGCTCGCAGTGCAGTCAGGCGTTGCTGCATAATCAAGAATCGGATGGCAAGGGTGAGAAGGTCGTGCGTAGTTGCTACCCATGAACCTTGGTCGCTTTCCCCTTCAGCCCATTCGCCAATCTCTTGCCTCAAACCGTTGCGAGTACGACTCAGGAAAATAGCGGCGTTTGCGCCACGTTGCGCCATTGCTTTGTTTAATTGCTCGGAAATCTGCTTGCGACCCCAAGGTTGGGATTCGCGATCGCGTGCTTCAATGACGATGGATAGTTCTGTTGCGGCGATGGATTTGGCAGTGAGTTTGATGAGAATATCACCGGAATTGTTGTCCGTGCCGACGTGATGAACTTCCGCACCGGCTAAATTCGACCAATGCTGGAGTTCTGCGACAACGGTTTCTTCGTAGGTGATGCCTTTGGCGGTGGTTTGTTGCAGTGCGTCTTGTGCTGCCTGTTTGCCGCGAATTTCTTTGGTGAGTCTGTCCACTTCATCGGCAAGCGGTTTGACGGCTTCTACGACAACGGTTTTCACGGCTTTGGCGAGTGTGCCGTTTTCTGCTGATACATCTTTGAGTGCTGTTGTCAATACCCCTGGCACCGAGTCGTTGCGGGTAGCGTCTAGCAGGTTTTTGATGGTTTTGAGGGCGTTGCCAAGGACTGAGGTTTCTTTGGAGGGGTCGATGTCCTGGGAAAGGAGCGTTTTAACTTCGTTGACTCGCTCTTTTGTGACGACTGAAACCTCGTTAATTTGCCGTTGAACGGGGGCTAAGACTTGACCATCTTTCGTTCCTAGCTTGTTGAGCAATTCCTGCTGGACTGTGTCGGGGATAAGTGCGATCGCTTTTTCCACGTCAGTCAGCAGAGAGGAAATTTGCCGTTTGACATATTCAATTTCTTGAGTGTTTTGAGTGCTTCCTAAGCAGCGGAAACCGATTTCCAAGGCAGAGATGCAAGTGCGATCGCGTTCTTTTTCGGGTAGTCGTTGCAGGTAGTCTACCGCATCCTTTCCTTCTATCTCTAAGTTGTGAATGAGGATGCGATCGCCTGCGATTTGGATTTTATTGATGTTAGAGAGGGAGGTTTTACCGTTTCCGTTCGTTGAAACCATAGTTGGGTTTGTTGTTTCCGAGTGTTAGTTGAAATGAGAGAGTTGAAATTGCAGGAAGAGGAGAAAGCAAACCTATTTGCGAACGCGGCGTTTAGTTTTTTCGTGCCAATAAGCTGTTAAAAGTTGGAATTTCGGCAGTTGATTTTGGCAAACTACGCGAAGACCTCTGAGAGTATCGGTAAGCCGAAAGTAAGGGGTTTGCCTCAAAATTCGGTCAGTTAGGGTATAAATTACTGCGCCTTTGTAGTGGTGCTTGCGTCCATACATCAGAGCAACTTGAATCATGGTGTTGTTAATGGCTCGTTGCTGTTGGCGGCGTTGTACGTGATTGCTGTCTTTATGTTTAGGTGCGATTCTCAGAGTGCCTATTTTGCTCTTATTGGAATCGCTTTCAACTATCAGGCTGAGATGTTTTTTGTAGCTCATAAATGCTTTCTACTTAATTTGAGAATCACTGATTTGTGACTAAGTTCAGATTAGAAAAATCCAGCTCAGAATAAAATTCCCAAAAAATAGTAAAAATAAGACAAGCGAATAGAATTCGCGGCTATACAGACAAAGTCCGCCTACGCGGACTAAGAAAAATTAGATGTTTTGAAACCTGCGTAGGCAGGTTTTGTTTGTGTAGACGCGGTTTCAACCGCCCTGTTGAGAATGGTGCCAGCGCTGAGATTAGGCTTGTTCTCATCAAGGTTGTTACTTTGCAGCGATTCACGGGAACTCTATAAGTAAGTCCTCTGCGACTTGTCAGTCAGCTTGAGCATCTTCCCCAAAAGGATTTGTGATGGAATCAGCGAACACAACGCCAGAACACAAGAAAGAGTTTCTAAACCAAGTTGCCAATGAGTATGGTTTTTTCAAAAAAGACAGAGAGGTCTTCCTAGCTCGGTTTGGTCAGGAAAATGCAGCATCTAAAAATACGGAGATTGCCAATTACCTGGGAATGCCGCACCAAGAATTCCAGGACTATTTACGTGAGATATGCGATAAGCTTGGTTTTCGCTCTAGTGGCAAGGGTCGCAGTCGGAAGGGTGAATCTCCTTGGGAAAAGGCATTTACTTGGTTATGGAACGAGAAATTTGTTGAGGTCAGGGAGTTAGAGCCACCGACAGCAAATTCACACTCAGAGCAGAAACTTCTGATTCATCGGCAAGTTTGCCAAGGGATGCTAGCTGAAAAACGGCGATTAACCACCAATCCGTTGACGACTGGAGATGGAACGACCTTTGAGCGAGGAGACGTTTATGTCCCTTTGGGATTGGTGGAGCGCAAACGACAGGCAAAACGCACAGGTGATGATTCCCCAGAGCAGGGGTCAAAGTTATACGAGCCAACAGAGTACGAAGTTACCCGAAGATTTGAGCATGATGAGTTTTTCCAGCAAGTTCTCAGGCAAGGGTTAAGCCCGAAAAGCAAAGGCAAACGAATTGCCATCATCGGAGAACCGGGAGCGGGGAAAACGACGCTATTGCAGCAGATTGCTGATTGGGTGTTTGAAGACACCGACCAAGATGTGGCGATTTGGGTTTCGCTTGCTGATTTGCAGGGGAAAACGCTAGAGGAGTATCTGCTGAGTGTTTGGCTAAAGGATGCTCTCAAGAGGGCGCGAGTCACACCAGAAATAGAGGATTCTCTGGTGGAACTGTTCAACCGGGGACGAGTGTGGTTGTTGCTGGATGGTGTCGATGAAATGACAGTAGAGGCATCTGGCAATGCGCCCTTACAAGCGATCGCAAAACAGCTAACCACAGGCTGGGTGTCATCGGCACGAGTGGTGCTAACCTGTCGGCTGAATGTCTGGGATGCTGGCAAAAATGCCCTAGAAAGGTTTGATACCTATCGCACCTTGGAGTTTAGCTATGGCAATGATAAGAAACCTGATTCCGATCAAGTAAACCAATTTATTAGCAAGTGGTTCGAGCAAAGTGAGCCGCAGTTAGGGAAGGCGTTACGGACGGCATTAGATCAACGGGGAAAGGAACGGATTAAAGATTTAGTCAAAAATCCTTTGCGGTTGGCGCTGATGTGTTACTCCTGGCAGCGACGACAAGGAGAATTACCCAAGACGAAGGCAACACTGTATCAGCGGTTTGTTGAGGTGTTCTATGAGTGGAAACAAGAATACTTTCCCACTACTTCAGCGACTCGGCAGGAGTTGAATGAAGCTTTGGGAAAATTGGCAGTCGAGGCAATAGCTCAATCTTCCTCTCGATTTCGGCTCACCCGCCGCTTTATCTGTGAGGTACTTGGCGAACCCGATACACCACTGTTTCAGTTAGCAATACAGTTGGGATGGCTAAATCAGGTGGGTGTGGCAGCAGAAAACCCAGATGAACCTGTTTATGCTTTCTACCATCCCACGTTTCAGGAATATTTTGCAGCGCTAGCGATTGATGATTGGCACTGTTTCCTCAACCATGTTCCCGGTAATCCAGACTTAGGTATCTATCGGGCTTTCGAGCCGCAGTGGAAGGAAGTGATTTTGCTATGGCTGGGGCGAGAGGATGTGCCAAAGCAAGAGAAAGAAGAGCTTATAAAAGCATTGGTAGAGTTTGACGATGGGTGTTGGTATTTTTATCGGCTTCGAGCTTATCTTCTAGCCGCTGCCGGAATTGCTGAATTTAGGGACTGTAGCTTACGTGATGCAATTATAGGATTGCTTGTTGATTGGAGCTTCTGTAGTCACTGTATCGTTAGCATCAATATCCTTGTTGAAAGAGAACCGATAGAATACTACGGATATTTCCCTGCCAGACAAACTTCTGAGAATATGCTCAAATGGATGGGAAGCGAATGGCAGAAGTCTGTTCCTCCAATGGAGGCTGCCAGGGAGATATTGAAAGAGACTGATCAGGAAACAGCAATCGCCTTATTAGTCGATCTACTACAACAGAACTCCGTAGCCTACGGTGAAGAAGTGGCTTTGCTCTTGGGGCAATTTGACCCTACGAATCAAAGCACGATCGCTTTTCTATCAGAACGTATTCAGCCTGACTGGTGGGAAGAAGATCGTGTGAGAGCGGCTTCTAAACTAGGGCAAGTTGACCCAAGTAAAGAAACTGCAATTGCCACCCTTGTTGATGTGCTTCAGACTGCTTCCGAGGGAGAAAACACTTTGGAGGCGGCTAAGACATTGGCGAAATTTGACCCTGGCAATGAAGCCGCGATTAACTTCATAGTTAAGTGGATTCAGGATGAGGAGATTGATGAATATACTCTTTGGGTCGCAGCTTATAGCTTGGGGATAATCGATCCAGGTAATGAAACAGCAATCAATACCCTCATTCACATAATTCACAAATCTCAAGATGAATACCGCCGCAATCAGGTATTATTGACTGATCGTTGGGAGCAAAGTTCTAACATAGACTTATATGAGATTTGGGAACTTTGGAAACATTGTAGCCGAGCCGCTGAAAGTTTGGGGGAAATTGACCCCGGTAATCAAACTGCAATTGCCGCTCTAGTTGAGCTACTTCATCCGAATTGGGAGCAATACATCGAGAACGCTCGTTGCCATGTAGCTGAGAGTTTGGGAAAGATTGACCCAGCCAATGAAATGGCGATCGCGACCCTAGTAGAGCTAATTGAGACTGCTGAGGATTGGGAGATTATTTCAGAAGCAGTTAGGAGTTTAGGGGAAATTGGTACAGGTAACAAGAAGGCGATCGCTGCTCTAGTCAAGCTGATTCATAATGGTGGGGATGAAGATGAGGTAGTGGCTGAGATTTTAGGCAAAATCGACCCTGGTAATGAAATCGCAATCAACACCTTAGTGGAATTGATTCTGAATGGCTGGGATGAAGATGAGGTAGTAGCTAATAGCTTGAAATTAATCCTGCAAGGCAACCTGTTTCCAAAGGTAGTAACAGCCTTAAAGCATTACATGACAGATCAGCATTACCAAGAAAATTTTTCTTTTTACAGTGCTTGCCATGATGTCATTTGGCGCTGCGCCCAAAACATGACCTACCCAGCTTTTTATCAAGCTTGGCAGAGTCGAGAAGCAACCTCTGATTCAGAAATACCTGATAACAGCGTAGCTGAGTTCTCTCTGAGCATTCAACAAGTTCAATTCACTGACCAAACCTTTCCTCTGCATTCAGAAGTCGGTGTGGACTATACCCGACTGCGTGACTTACTGGCAACCAGGCAGTGGCAAGAGGCTGACAAAGAAACGTACAGGGTCATGCTGAAGGCTACTGGTCGATATAAAACTCGTGATTTTATCAATAGTTATCTCACTATTGAATCTATTGAACAATTCCCCTGCCAAGACCTTTACATCATTGACCAACTTTGGATACTTTACAGTGGTGGGCGTTTTGGCTTTAGTGTGCAGAAGCGCCTTTGGGAAAGTGTAGAAGAGATTTCTGACGATTATGAACGATGGCTGACCTTTTGCAAGCTGACAGTAGACATCCGCCCTAGTCATATAGCAAATGCGTGTTCAAACCATTTGTATTGGTTAGGAACGGGGAGGCTGGGTGATTTATATTCTTCTCTGTCAAAAAGATTTGTAACTTGTAAGTTGTAACTTATAGGGGCGCAAAGTTTTGCGTCCCTACTCACTTTTTGCGCTAGCAAATTTTTTAGATATTACACTCCCTAAGCCTCGACACGAGAGCAAAGACTTGCTCTGGAGAAGAGATCAAACTTCTACCTAAATCTTCTATTCGCTCTGCATCGTATCGGACACCCCCCACAGGGAGATGCCCTATAGGAGCATTTGCCGTAAAAGTCATGCCAAGGTTGCCTCTCCAGCCAACGCGCTGGCAAAACTTGAGGTAGCTTTCTTCGTGATCAATCCCAGGCTTACCACCTTCCTCTATCCATATTTGTTTTTGTACGCTGAAGCCAAAGCGACCATTGCTGTAGCGTACCCATAGCTGGTTGATCGTGCGGAGATCTTTACAGGGAAACTTCTTGATATCTTCGGGTTCAAGATAGGTTTGCACCCTTGCCCTTAAAGAAGTCTGCACCTGTTTCCGCCTATTGCGGGAGTACGCATATATCGGTAATTCCAATACTTCTTTTATCCGAACACCCACAATTTTCTGCATTTTGTCACCCGTATCCTGATCGGCTAGTTTCCACTTTCCGGCAACCAATAGGTCGCGCAGACGATTGTAGTTCTCTCCTACTTCTGATTTTTCTTTTTCATCAACGCTTTCCCAGAGCAAATCATCAGCTATCCGGTGCACGGCTCCCGTTTCAGTCTTCGCAATCCGAATCACTTGGTCAAGGCCCTCTTGACCATACTTGCAAGCATCTTTTAGTGCAGCGATTCTTAACTCCTCAGACTCACTAGCCAACCGCCGTTTAACTCCTTCTAGTCCACCCAGGACAGCACCTGTTGAGGGCGAAGATTGACTGCCAAGTACAGCATCATTGGGACGCGGTTGATTAGGACTGTTACTCATTACTCACCAAAATAAGGGACTCTATTTTTAGAGTGCCCAAACTTGACGAGGGAGCGATCGCGCTACGCACATACTATACGATCGCCTCTCTCATTCAGTTAGGATATCAACGTGCGATCGCGCTACACACAGACTATGCGATCGCCTATCTCATGCAGTTAGGATATCGACGCGTGATCGCACCTCCCAAGCTCCCCAACGATAAAATATTTCCTAAATCAACCGACCAAACACTATGACACTCACAAATACCGAATATAAATACGTGCAACTCGACAAAAACAACGTCCCTATTATTGCTGGAACCACAATGAAAGTTGTCGAGTTAGTCACATCTGTAATGGCTTACGGTTGGAGTCCTGAAGAATTACACTTTCAGTATCCTCATGTATCTTTGAGTAAAATTCATTCCTCACTAGTGGTCTGTCAACTAAGTTTTGATAGGTTTGTAGTGAGAGCTTTAGCGCTTCAGCCTTTACTACGAGCAGGATAAGCACCCATCAAATCAAACTTGACACTCTACTAGCTTATTACTGGGATCATAAAGAGGAAATTGATGCAGATATCCAGCGACGCTTCGAGTTTGCCGAACGGTTACGACGGGAAGCAGGCCCGTCCCCTTTAGCTGCTAAACTGCGGAAGCAAGGGCTATTGAAGTGAGTATACCTCTCTACATGGATGAGCAAGTCCCTCGACAAATTACCACTGGGTTACGTCTGCGGGGTATAGATGTTTTTACTGTCCAAGAAGACGAACGGCTTGGCACACCTGACCCGATCTTACTCGACGGTGCCACTGAACTTGGACGGATCATGTTTTCGCGAGACGATGATTTTTTGGCAGAAGCACATCGCCGCCAGATTGAGGGAATAGTCTTTTCTGGTGTCATCTACGCCCATCAATTGCTTATTCCAATTGGTGATTGTGTACGGGACTTGGAAATTATTGCTAAAGTCTACGACCCTGAAGATTTAGCCAACCGCGTCGAATATCTGCCTTTGTAGAAGCGATAATACAGGATATGCGATCGCCTTCGTCACTAGCTCTTGCCAATCGCGCTACATACAGGATATGCGAGCGCACCCTGTTCATTTACCGAATTACGGGCAGGTGGATAAGGGATTACCACACTGAGCTTCCGGTTCAATCCATCCTTTTAGCCCTTCATGTTCAACCAAAGCCCAAGATTGGCTACACCCTAAAAGTTTAACCCCGGTTGCGGGTGGAATACGTCCCATGACCGAGCTTTGCGTATTGGCACTCTTATAGACAGAGACACCTTGAGTCCCATAACCACGAGTACTGGTACCCAACAGTTGAGAGTAAACCCAGCCGGTTCCCTGGAATTCTACTTTGTCAGGGCTTTCCGCTTTGGAGAGTTGCACCCAATTTCCTTTAGAACCTGTAATATCCACAATTACCCCAATCTTTGTGGTGGGCAAATTCCCAACAATCTTCTGGCTCTCACCAGGCGCAGAACGCACATTTAATCCTTTTGGGTCTTTATCAATCACAAAGGCCGTAATATCACAAGTCTGCTGTGCCTCAGCCACACTCTGGGGAGCCGCCACTGGACTCCGCTTGGAAGCAGACAATTGAGCCTCCGACTGACTTGATGATTTTGAGGTTGGCGAACCGATCGCATTTAAACTGGAGGATGTGCTACCTGGCTTAGAGCTTCCAGTCACGCCTGCATCCTGGCATCCAGCGGCGAAACTCCCTAAAAGTAATGTCACCAGTATTACGTTTTTCATCGCAGTTCTCCCTCATCGTTTGCTAAAGATTAAGACCGTCGAAGCGTCATATCTGTATCTTCCAAAAGACTCAATGCTAGATCAGGGGGTTATTTGAGCTTGATGGCAACTGGCTCACAATTGACTGTTTCTGATGTCTTTGGCTGCCTAGCTACTGCTTCGCAAGTATCCCGATTGGGTTGAAAAAGCAGTTGCAGCCCTTGAGCATTCTCTGGGACTTCAAACGCAACCTCACCGCGTCGCTGATCCCCCGGTTTGATTGAACCTGTAGGGCTTTTCACATCCTCCAACGCCCCTGCCAATAGAGCAACCTCATAGGGATTATTTTGACTATCCATCAGTTCAAAGGATACAACCGAAAAGGTTTTGGCTTCCTGTCCTTTGTTGGCAATGGTCGTCGATACGACAATCCACTTATGGCCTGAATTGGGTTGAATCACTCCTTTTCCTGGGTGTTCGCGGATTCCGTTGACTTGAAATTGCAAACTGAGGTTTTTGTCTTTTACTGAAACGACCTCCCCCATGTTATGAGTGGTTTTTGGTAGGGGGGCTGTTGAAGGTTGTACGCTAGACTCCTGAACTGAAGGGTTACTACTGGAGCTTTGTGTAGAAGTAGGCGTCGATTTCGCCGTGTCCTGCGGTGGCTCAGTGGAAGAACACGCCGTTACGAGGGCGAGTAGAGTCAGGGTTGCAGTCCAGCCAGTGAGTTTTCTAAAGATGTGATTCATCCTTTGTGCCAGTAGTCAACGTTTGCGCTCTAGGATTGTTGACGTTTACTCTACTGGCTATGAGCCTGAACTGCCAAAATATTTTTCCCTCGCCGTATAAGGAATGTATCAATTTTCATTGAAAGGGCGATCATGGCTTGAAAAACCGCGATCGCCCCATGTATGCATATAAGTTAAAGAAGCTGCACGATGATCATGCACATCTACCATTCTTGAGATTAACGTCCACTCAGGCTTGTTTTCTTATACCTGGGGAAAGAGATTGATTAACTCACACGGCGTAACACCACGAGCGATCGCCCTGTAACTGGCACCTCTTGAGTATCGGTGAACACTTGCTCCTCACTAAGGAAGCGAGGCTCTTTAGTGTCAATCACAACACCCCACTGCCTATCCCGCAGCCCCTCTGGTAGAGTAAACTCAACCGTTTCATAGTGGGCATTAAAGAACAGGAGAAAATCATCATCAATAATGCGCTCCCCTTTGGAACCCCGTGCGGGAATCTCTTGTCCATTCAAGAAAACTGCAAGAGTCTTGGCATAACCCACTTCCCACTGCTCATCCGTCATCTCACCGCCATCGGCATTGAACCAAGCGATATCAGTGATGCCTGAGCCGTGAATCGCTCGACCTTGAAACCACTTACGCCGATGAAATACCGGATGCTGACGGCGGAGGTAGATTAGCTGACTGGTAAACTTCAACAGATCGGCATTTCCCTGTGGTAAGTTCCAATCAAACCAAGAAAGCTCGTTGTCCTGGCAGTAGCCATTGTTGTTGCCCCGTTGGGTGCGCCCCATTTCATCTCCCCCCAGCAACATGGGGATGCCTTGGGACAGCATCAGGGTGGCGAGGAAGTTCCGCCGCTGCTGCTCCCGCAACCTCAGCACTTCGGGGTCGTCCGTTTCACCTTCCGCCCCACAATTCCAAGAACGGTTGTGGCTTTCTCCATCCTGGCTGTTTTCCCCGTTCGCCTCATTGTGCTTCTCGTTGTAGCTAACCAGGTCGTTCAGGGTGAAGCCATCGTGGGCTGTAAGAAAGTTAATACTCGCATTCGGTCTGCGCCCATTAATCTGATACAGGTCGGGGCTACCCGTGAAACAGTAAGCAAATTGCCCTAAGCCACTCTCCTCACCACGCCAGAAGTCCCGCACGGTATCCCGATACCGACCATTCCACTCCGACCAAAGGACTGGGAAGTTCCCCACTTGATAGCCACCTTCTCCAACGTCCCAAGGTTCTGCAATCAGCTTCACATCCGCTAGCACTGGGTCTTGGTGAATGATGTCAAAGAAAGCGGATAGGCTATCCACCGCAAACAGTTCTCGCGCCAACGCCGAAGCTAGATCGAAGCGGAAGCCATCGACATGCATCTCCGTCACCCAATAGCGCAGACTATCCATGATTAACTTTAGGACTTGGGCTTGGCGCACGTTTAGAGAATTTCCGCAGCCAGTGAAGTCCATGTAGTAACGGGGATCATCTTCCATCAGACGGTAGTAAATGGCATTGTCGATGCCTCGAAGCGACAGAGTCGGCCCCATGTGATTGCCTTCCCCCGTGTGGTTATAGACCACATCCAGAATCACTTCGATCCCGGCAAAGTGCAACGCCTTGACCATCTCCTTAAACTCTTTGACCTGCCCCCCCGGCACTTTGTCTGCACTGTAGCTGGAGTGGGGAGCCAAATAGTTGATGGAATCGTAGCCCCAGTAATTGTTTAGCCCTTTATCAACAAGATGTCCGGGACGCGCCAGGAAGTGATGCACTGGTAGCAACTCAACCGCTGTAATTCCGATCGCCTGAAGATGCTCGATCGCCGCTGGATGGGCGAGTCCCGCATAGGTACCCTGCAACTCTTCCGGGATATCCGGGTGCAACTTGGTAAAACCCTTGACGTGGGTTTCATAAATGACTGTTTCGTGCCACGGTGTTTTCAGCAGCTTGTCATCGCCCCAATCAAAGGACTGATCGACGACAACACACTTGGGCATCAGGTGGGCGCTATCTAGATCAGAAAAAGATAGGTCTTCTTCAGGAGAATCCCAAGAGTACCCAAACAATTCTGGCCCATTGCCAATATCGCCATCAATTGCCTTTGCATAGGGATCAATCAGCAGTTTGTTGGGGTTAAAGCGATGACCATTCTGAGGGTCATAAGGGCCATGCACTCGGTACCCATAGCGTTGACCCGGCCCTACTCCTGGCACATAGCCGTGCCAGACGAAGTTGCTGACTTCAGTCAGTTCTAGGCGCGTCTCTTCATCGTCTTTGTCAAATAAACAAAGTTCGACTCCTGTTGCATTTTCACTGAACAGAGCGAAGTTTGTGCCTTTGCCATCCCAGGTTGCACCCAAAGGATAGACTTTACCCGGCCAGAGTGTTGCGATGTACATAGATTGAGTTTCGGGGAGAAGTAATAATTGGTTAGAATCAACGATTGCTGAGTGCCAATCTATTTATGGCTCTGAGCCTCTCATTCCTCAATTATTGAAGACCATCAATGACTTGATGGTTGAATCATTAGGTTGCTAAAAAGCGTGAGTTATTAATGTCATAGAGGTTCAGAATTTAGGTACGCCAACCTTGATAAGTTAAGCGAAAGTCCTTGAAAAAACAAAGGTGTAAATCCCAGCTAGGACAATTAATCGAAAAAATCGTTATTTCTTATCTAAAATTATCAATTGCTGTCAAAAGCAACCTCAATCTCTGGGTATAAATTACTTTTTACGAGGGGTAGAAATGTCTTGAAGGGAATTTTAAAAATAAAAAACATAAAAGCCGAAGATGGAGCCTCCTCTTCGGTAAAAATACATCAGTTGTATGATGGCTCAAATAAAAGGAAACTTCCTTAAATTCAGGAAATCGATCCCTCTAGGATACTACATTTACAAATATTAAGGGTCATTCATCGAGCCTTTTTTATACTTTTCTCAACCCCTATTGAGCCAGAACCTGCTCGTTTTCAATAACATATTTCTGTAACCCTTGCTCGGGAATACCTGTGATTCTGGCAATTTCAGACACAGCAAATTTTCCGAGCAGAAGTTTTTCAATCAGGTTTTTGGTTTGCTGAGAAATTTTCAGGTTTTGATAGTTTGCCATCATCTCTATACTACTCAGCCAGCAAATACCGTTACGCTTGTCTGTTATCTAATCTAATATGGGCCAGATCGCGTGTCTGTCCGATATCGTACAAAAATTAATCTTCATTCCGGAGGTTGGAATGTAATTTATGATACCTCAACTATTTGCAAAAATTTCATCCTTTAATAGCTTCCCTTACAGATATGCTGGGTTATTGACTGAAGTGGAATCCCCGCCAGCAAGCTGTTTAAAATTTCTGTATAAACCGTACTTATAGAGTCAATTGTCAAGTCTAGACAGACTAACTCGATCTTCCTACTCTCAATGTCTCAAACCTGCCGTCATCAAATTAGAAACCGACTTTTGTCGGCCTTACCTGACTCAGAATATGAACGCCTTCTGCCTCATCTGGAGAAAGTTTCCCTAACTCTTAAGCAAATCATATACATGCCTAACGAACCCATCGAGTATGTCTATTTTCCGAACAGTGGCATCATTTCATTAGTCAACCTCACGGAAGACGGCGGGACAGTCGAAGCGGCTACAGTAGGCAATGAAGGAATGGTTGGCCTTCCCCTATTGCTGGGAACTGATAGAATGATTGGTCAAGCCATAACGCAAATTGTGGGTGATGCCCTGCGGATGAAGGCGGATGTGTTTAAACAGGAAGTTACGCCCGCCACTCTATTGTACAGCTTGTTGTTGCGCTACACCCAAGCGCTGATGAACCTGATTTCCCAATCGGTTGCCTGCAATTGTCTGCACTCAGTAGAAGAGCGCTGTTGCCGTTGGCTGCTGCTGTGTCAAGATCGGGTAGAGTCCGGTGAGTTTCCCCTGACGCAAGAGTTCCTGGCTCAAATGCTAGGGGTGCGCCGTGCCAGTGTCAGTGTCGTTGCCGCTACTCTTCAGAAAGCAGGGTTAATCCGCTACCGTCGGGGCAAGATAACGATTCTGGATCGCCTTGGGTTGGAAGCCGCCTCTTGCGAGTGTTATCAAATCGTTAAACAAGAGTTGGATCGCTTGCTAAGCTGAGTGGAATCCACAGGGAAGGCGATGGTATATCAATGAGCGATTGAGCCTATGGCTGTTATTCAAACAAATCAAGAGGTAAATGACCGTACATTTGATTAATGCCGTCTTCGTAAGCCGATTGGCAAGATACCAAGACGCCGCGATGAGTTCCTGTGTAGGAATCGAGATAGCACAGGCCGCTTTTCGGGTTGAATTTGATATAAACTGACCCCTCAATAGGCTGAAGGTCGAAAACAGATGGATAACCTAAAGCATCCGCGTAGCTTTTGAGGGCAGATAACCCTTGAGCTGTGGTATCCGCGCAAATTCCTAAAATTTGGTAGTCTGAGTGTTCGGTGAGCAAAAGTAGTGCTTGACGGATGAGAGCTTTTTCGGATTCCGAGGTAATGGATTTGTTTTCAATGCAGTTGAACGGCTTAAGCAGTTCTTGTGCTTCTTGCAGGGTGAGATGAGTTGAGTTTTGAGTAGGCATAAATTTTTAGCTTAATCGCCGGGAACCCCCACAGCATACCCATGGGTTGGCGTGGAATGAAAGGCGGTCAACTTTTTCCAGAAGATAGCAACCACAGAGGTGAAGGGGCATGACTGATTAGAAGTATAGACAGGCAACCGATAGCCCCGACTTCTTCGTTAAAACCCTGATTACCACTGGATGAACTTAATTCCGGAGTCGGGGATCGGCCCAAAATCATACCGCTATTCAGCAACGCCGAAGTGCAATCACTACGAAACAAGTATGTAATCATACAAAGAAAAACATTAGCTAGCAATCAATCAATAGAAGAATGGCCAGACCCACACAAGCCCACATGTCTCGCACAATCGGCAAGAACAAACCTGACGCCTTTAAAGATTTGACCAAACACCAGATTGAATACTATATGGGGGCAAAGCTGATCGAGGTTGGGGTTAACCCGAACTCTGCAATTTATCGATGGTCATTAGAGACAAAGGGTAATAACGAAATCTGGACTTATAGTGCCTACTGGGGTGATTCTAAGGAGCAATTGCTCAAGCAGGAGCAGGAATGAACTACCGTAAACTACTGCAACGTCGTGCCATCCCTTAATATGCCATCTTCTAGATAAGTAACGCGATCGGCAACATCGATAATTCGCGGGTCGTGTGTTACCATCAGCACCGTGCAACCGCCGTCCTTAGCCAATTGACGCAGTAGTTCAATCACCGTATGTCCACTATGGGAGTCTAAGGCAGCGGTTGGTTCATCCGCCATGATGATTTGCGGGTTACCGGCTAAGGCGCGAGCAATAGCAACCCGTTGTTTCTGTCCTCCGGATAAATCCGCTGGTTTTTGATTGGCTTGAAACCCTAACCCAACCTGTTCTAAGAGAACTTGCGCCTGATAGCGTGCTTTTCTGCCCTTAATGCCTTTGATATTGAGTACAACCTCTACATTTTCAGCCGCACTCAGCGCTGGAAACAGGTTGAAGTTCTGAAAAATAAAGCCGATATTTTGCCGTCTAAAGTGAGCCAGCTTGGAGCGAGACATCTGGGTAATCTCTTCTCCCAGTAAGTATACCTGTCCTGCTGTAGGGGTCAGTAATCCTGCCAAAATAGAGAGAAGAGTCGTTTTGCCAGAACCCGATGGCCCCATTAAGATTTGGATATCACCACTTGCGATTTGCCAATCAACCTCTTTAAGAGCCTGAAAGCGCCGTTGCCCTGACTGATATACCATTTCTACCCCTTTGGCAAGGATAGTTCCCTTGTCAGGGCGGTTTAACCTGATTGAGCTGAAATCACTCCGGCCTCGTTTTTTCGTAAACAACATTGAGTCAGTTCTAGCAGCACTCATCCTTGTTGAGTGTCAGCGAGTATGATTTTAAAATCAAGATGGCTTGTGCCGCTCTTGCAAATTGTCCATTGTACTGGACATCTCTTTAGTTTACCTATTAGAGCTAGAAGGCGTCTAAACCCCTACCTGATGATACACGGCTGCCTCCCCAGTGTTTGTATCCGAAGCCGTGTTTGGGAACTTGCCACAGAAAAAGACTTACACATTGACACTAAGCCGTGATTCAAATCACATTCCGGGTAGTGATGCCAATGTATAAGTCGGATAAGAGGTAAAAACTCTAAAGTTTAGATTGAACTCGATAGGGGAGTCGGGTTACTCAATTAAACCTGAGTTTTCATGGATCGAGCCTATGCCTCTTTAAGAAAAGAACTTTTGTTTAAACATCCGTAGGGAAAAACGGATGCGCTCATTACTTAACGGTCATCCAAATTTGATTGGATGAGGAATTTTTTCTGAGATTAACTCTCGGAATTTTCGGCGTCAGCTTAGCATTAATGAGTTCAAGCGCTGGCATTTCTTGCTTACAACGAGGGCAAAACCAATAAATGCTGCTTTGGCGAATATGACGGAGTAAATGCTCGGAGCAACAAGGACAAGTATTCATAAAACGCCTCAGTTGTCAAAAAATGTTCCAGAACCGTAGCCATTGATACTGATATTGAGTAAGACTTGTGATTCTTTTTAGGGGTGATCAATTTGATGTATCACCCCCTTAAAAACAAGACCTTGCTAATCAGCTCATCAATTATTCTAGGTCAGAATTTATAATATTTGGGTGAAAAAATTGGGGAATAAATCGGGAAAAAATCGAGAAGAAGAAAAAAGGCTGACAACCAGAAACGAAAGAGTGAGGGTGAGTTTCTCTCCTTAGTTCAGTGCCTTGAGGCGATAACCTACGCTGTGAACCGTTTCAAGCAAATCATCGGGAGCCTTAGCCGCTCTGAGTTTTTGACGCAAACTCTTAATATGAGCCTTGACGGTATCTTCTTCTGGAGGATTTTCGAGTGACCAGATGTGTTCGATGATAGTGCTGCGACTGAGTATGCGTCGTCCGTTGCGTAGCAGCAATTCTAAAATACTGTATTCTTTGGGTGTCAAACGAAGCTGTTCATCGTTATAGCTAACTTCATAGGTGGCTGGATCGAGATGCAACGGCCCCCACTCCAGAATTGGAGACGATGAAGAACTGTTCCGGCGCAGCAAGGAACGTATCCTCGCTAGTAATTCTGGTAAATCAATGGGTTTAACCATATAGTCATCAGCCCCAGCATCTAAGCCGATGACTTTGTCAGTACTCATATCCAGAGCTGTTACCATTAAAATTGGCACAACATAGCCATAGGAACGCAAGCGCTGACATAAAGTAATGCCATCTATCTTGGGCAGCATCACATCTAGCAAAATTAAGTCATACTCAAAGGCTCTGATTTGCTCCCAAGCCACTTCTCCGTCTCTGGCCTGATCGACTACATAACGTTGGTCGCTAAGGGCTTCGCCTAACGCTTCAGCAAGGCAGGCATCATCTTCTACGAGGAGAATTCTCATTGCAGGGGTGCCTTGAATATTGATATATAAGAATTGCAGATTTTAAAAAGTTTGTTACCTAATTTAAAAAAAAAATTGATGAATCACTATTATCCTAACTCACGTTTTCCAGCTTACGCATTGACGAGATAAAAAGATATGAACCCGAATAAAAGCTCATTCCAGTGAAGGCTTATACTGCTCGAAGGGGCGTGACCCAGATGGATTGATGCAGCCATCCCAAAAATTCAAAAATTATGTGGAATATTGTCGGTAGTTTGGGTCTGTCGAGGGTCGAGGGGTCGAGCCACCAGGATACCGATGGCATGTTTCACCCGACTGACATAGCGCTCTAAATCCCGTGCAATGGTTACCTGGCCAGCCGGTGAGGCGTGAATGAAACCCATGTTGCCGTTGGGTTGGCGGTAAACGAATCCAGTGTGGGTAACATCCAAACCGGGAATGTTAGTGGCAACGGCAATAATATCCCCTGGTTGCAGTTTCGAGTACTGGCGACGAATCTGTTGGGTGGGAATGTATTGGACGGCTACAGCATCGAGCTGGGCTTCTCGTTCGACCATACACTGATAAGTGGTATCGTTACTTGCCATCGGAGCGTAACTCTGCCGATGTGTAGTCATAAAATTCAGCTTCTTATGGAGTGATACACCGCCTAAGTTCTGACCGATGTTTTGAATTGTTCCCCGTTTTTGGTTGTCATAAATCCATTGGGAAAAGTAATGGAGACGGCTGCAATAGCCATTTATTTGACCATCCCAATAACGTTGATCGCGCAGATGATTGACAAAGGTTGTGTAGGAATAATCCTGTACTGCTACACCTCGTGCGATCGCTAGTACGGTTTCGACCAATAGCACGCAGTCGAACTGATGAAGATTGACAACAAGGGTTTCTTCTGCGGATTGGTCTAATAAATTGGCTTTATAGGCGCTACCCAGAAAGGGCTGGGCGATCGCTTGCACAATTTCCCCCATTGGGCGCTGATGGAGTTTTTGTGCCATTGCAGATTGCATGACGCGCCGGAAACGTTCTCCATCTTTGGTTTGAGGGATATCTTCGCTTAGGGTTTGGGCGTCAAGATGAGCGGTTGATTGAGTCGGGATTACAGAAGATGGCACGCTCAAGGTTGTCGCCTTAAGTGGTTCGGGGTTCCTCAGGATTTGCGGTTTAGCCGACGCAGAAGGAACCAGAAGACGTTGATTGTCCTTGGCGTGAGAGGCAACATGGGAAGCGACACCGAACGCGATCGCAAAGCCTATCATAGCCAGCCCGAAGCGTTTTCTCATATTTAGGGCTTACTCCTCAGCCACCTAGCGTTTACTGACCATCGGTCAGCTTAGCAAAAGTCCATGTACCTACGCCCAAATCTGCATATTATGGGCGCAGCACTATAGCCCCCTCAGACTCCCCCGTTAAGGTAGACGTGCGCTTGAAAGAAAAGTTCGCCCCTGAGATTCCCGTTGATAATAGTGAGAACAAGGGCAATGAGGAATCAACCGATAGAGGCACCAACAGTTACCCCATCTACGTCGTCATAGGGAGCAATAAAGCAATGACAACAATTCTTGAAGCCAGTCATCTTTCCTTAATCGAATTTGTCCGTCAACAGTTTCCCTCTCTGGCGGGTGACTGGACTTTTTTTGATAATGCTGGGGGTTCACAAACACTTAAGCAAGTGGTGGAGCGGATTAGCGAATATCTCCTAACATCCGATGTCCAATTGGGAGCCTCTTATGGGATTTCGCAACTAGCCGGCGATCGCGTGGCAAAAGCCGCCCAAACAATGGCAACTTTAATTAATGCCAAATCACCCTCAGAAGTGGTCATGGGTTCATCCACCACGTTGATGCTGCGGATTCTCTCGTTATGTATTAGCAAGACTTGGCAGGCGGGTGATGAAGTCATCGTAACCAACTGTGACCATGAAGCGAATATAGGCCCTTGGATTGACTTAGAAAAACAGGGAATTAAAATTAAAGTTTGGCGGATTAATCCGGAAACTTTACAGTTACACTTAGAAGATTTAGAGCCATTGCTGAGCAACAAAACTCGCCTAGTTGCCTTCACTCATGCCTCTAATGTCCTAGGAACAATTAATCCGATTAAAGAGATTACTCAACTCGTTCACAGCTATGGTGCAAAGGTGTGTATTGATGGGGTGGCGTATGCGCCTCACCGCTTAATCGATGTCCAGGATTGGGATGTGGATTTCTACGTGTTTAGCTTCTACAAAGTTTATGGCTCTCATTATGCCTTACTGTATGGCAAACAAGAGCATTTATTAGCCATACCTGGAATCAATCATTACTTTATTGGGGCAACTGATATTCCCTATAAATTCCAGCCAGGAAATGTCAATTTTGAACTGAGTTATGGGATGCTAGGTTTATGCGATTATTTAAGTGAATTGGCACAACATGCCTACGCTGAGCAAGCGGCACCTGATTTAAGAAGCCAGATAAAGCAAGCGTTTGAGGTGATAAGCGTTCACGAGGAAGAAATTGGCGATCGCTTCCTGAATTACCTCACAAGTAAGCCCAATATCCGCATCATTGGTCAACCCCAAGCCAATCGCGCTTCGCGAGTTCCAACAATCTCGTTTGTGGTAAAGGAAACCCATAGCGAGACAATTGCGCTACATGTTGACAACTACAACATCGGAATTCGCTTTGGGGACTTCTACGCTAAGCGATTGATTGAATTCTTAGGGTTAGACAAGCAGGGGGGAGTGGTACGAGTGAGTATGGTGCATTACAACACGACAGAGGAAGTTGACCGCTTAATTCAGGCTCTCGATCCAGTATTGTGAGTGTGACATTCCAGTTAAGCCCCATTGCATCTCATCGAGTTTATAAATGTCCTATCGCTTTTCCCCGCCGATTAATTGATCAGAAGCTATACTTCTGGAGAATTAAGAATTAAGAGGTGGCCATGACAAAACTAATCGTGATTACAGGTGTTAGTCGGGGACTCGGTCAAGCTATGACTGAGCGATTTATTCAGTTAGGGCATACCGTTGTGGGTTGTGCTCGTTCACAGGCATCGGTGGATCAACTCAACGAGAAGTTTGGTTCACCCCACAAGTTTACAGCGCTGGATGTTGCGGATGAAGGGCAAGTGATGAATTGGGCCAAGCAAATAATCAGTGACTATGAGCCACCGGATTTGCTGATTAACAATGCCGCAATGATCAACCATCTAGCACCACTTTGGGAAATTCCCAGTGAGGATTTTTCTCGATTAATTGATGTCAATATCAAGGGCGTCGCCCATGTGATTCGCCACTGGGTGCCAGCCATGATCGACAAAGGAACTGGTATTATTGTTAACTTCAGTTCAGGCTGGGGTCGTTCTACCTCTCCCCAAGTTTCATCCTATTGCGCTTCTAAGTGGGCGATTGAAGGACTGACGCGATCGCTCGCTCAAGAACTACCCGACGGGATGGCAGCAATTCCCCTCAATCCTGGCATTATTCATACCAAGATGCTGGAAGTTTGCTACGGAGAAGACGCTGCCAATTACACCTCAATCCAACACTGGGTCGATCAGGCCGTTCCTTTTTTACTTCAGTTGAGTCCTTCCGATAACGGAAAACCACTCACGGTTCCTGATTAATTTATCCCCTTAGGAGCATCCTTCAACCCACTCCACTTCAGGCCGTTTTCCACCTCGAAAATTCGTGACGCGAGTCCCATCCGTCTCGAATATGATGCGATAGTTAGCCTCGTTGCGGTCTTTGGGTGTAAATATTAGGTAATGACCCTTGGGCTGATAGTTGTGAGGAGTGACTGTAATCTGTCCTGGATAGAGTGATTTGATTTTAGATTCAGTATCACCGATTCGTGTACCACTAATCGTCGTAATGCGGCTTTTGCCTCGAACATCGATACGGGCGATGCGGTTATTTGTAACCATCATCAGGAAATCATAGTTGCTCCCTTGAGGTCTGATATAGGAACACTCTCTATTATCAGGTCGAGTTAGCTTAACTCCCGCCGCCGCCTCAGCTTGAGCTACACTCATCCCCACTCGAATCGGCCCAATGCTATTAATCGATAGTTTTGATTGTGCTGTTAGTTTGGCTTGCTGCTTGGCTGAAGTACTTTCTGACTGGGATGGGGGTGCAATTGATCGGGTTTGTGTCGTTGAGGACGTTACTTGAGTAGCGGCGGGTTGCACTGACTCAGAGGATTCAGCAATCCTGACGCCTCCACCCGTACAGGCACCTAAAAAAATAAGTGTGGATGCAAGACCAAAAAGTAGCAGAGTGGACTGGCGCGAACTCAACATTTTTATCCCTTGGGTTTTAAACTACTGTCTATAGTGCCAATGGTAGAAAACGAAAGGGCTAAGCCGTGCCAGTTTGTGTCAATCTCTGAATTGACCCTCTGAAATGAAATAGTTACTTTACCTTTGATTGCTCAAACATCTATTATCTCCACTCATATCCCCAAAGCAATTGCCGTCTTTGTCTAAAATAATCACGGACTTAACGTTAGTAAATTGCTTGAGTGTAGCCGTTAAAGAACTGGTAGCACGGGCATCATCTCCAATGCCTGCCGAAGGCATGATTCGACACAATTGCAGTCTGGCGACTCCCTTGGACATAGATAGCTTAAAATCAGAACCGCAGTTAGAGCTACCTTTTAACTGAATGGCGGGTACCCAACCTTTTTGCCTTTCAGCACGAGTTGGCCCTGCAATTAATTGTTCTACAGCAAACCGGGGTAAATTTTGACTGCGAGTTGTCCGAATCACTGGCTCAACATAGCTAACATTATTATTGCTCTGTGGATTCCTGGGCAAAAATACTTTGACTTTGTTCAGAGTCGCCGTATTAGCCTGTGAGAATAGTTGTCCTCTTGGTGATTGGCTTATGCTTGACTCGGCAGATGAGTGTGTTATGGATTGGGATTGAATCGACTGTGTAGTTGATGTTGTTGCAAGTTTTGATAACTTTGAGGATTCGGCGCTCTCTACTCTTGCATCTCCAAAGGCACCCAAGAACATGAGTGTGGATAAAAGACTAGAACATAGTAGAGTTGACTGGCGATTGCGAGGCATTGTCTTTTCATCTGATGGGTTTACCTAGCCACTACTGTAGAAATCTCTCAAGAATAGCCGCGCCAAGTTTGTGTCAATATTTTAACTGACCTTAGGTAATACCAAATCCGAGAAGACTAAGCTTTTGAACAACAAGTAACTAGGAGATGAAGATATTTTTATAGCCAACAACTTCTCAGGGCAAAAAAATTTTTTATTTTAAACTATGAGCCGCCTGTTTAATGGGGTCGAGCAAGCCTAACGGCAATTGCATCATATTTAGGCTGATACTTTGCGCTTTACCGTCAGGGCTAGGCCCATGATAATCGCTACCACCTGTCATTAATAAGCCATATTCGACGCACAACGCCTCAAGATTTTTCGTCTGCTTTGAGGTATGGCTGGGATGGTAAACCTCGATTCCCATCAAACCTGCATCAACGAGTTCCTTGAGTACGTCCTCTACGGCACCGCCTCGGAATAGGTAGGGATGTGCCCACACAGGGACAGCACCACAGTCACGTAGCAGAGCAATACCCTCAGCAATGGAAAATTTCTCATACTGAACGTAGGCCGGTTGGTTATCACCCAGCAAACGGTCAAAGGCTTTATCCATGGACGGGAAATATCCCGCGTCCACCAGTGCTCTGGCTAGATGTGGACGACTAGGTGCTACTCCTTCTCCGAGTTGGGGTAGGGAAATGGGATAGCCTAGTTCTGCAAGTTTAGCGACCATTTCATGGGCACGGCGCTTACGTCCTTCTATGCGTTCCGTTAACGGGGCTTTGAGCTGATCCGCATTGGGGTAAAAGCCTAAGATATGAAGAGAGCGATCGCGGTGGACGGTACTCAATTCTACACCGGGAACAATTTCCAAGTTGTAGGGTTGGGCAGCAGTAATGGCTTCATCCCAGCCAGAAAGCGTATCGTGGTCGGTAATCGCTAGCGCCGCGACTCCAGCCTTAACCGCCGCTTGGACAAGTTGGGTTGGAGTCAGGGTGCCGTCAGAGCAGTTTGTGTGACAGTGCAGTTCAATCATTTTTCTATTGTGGCGTTATCAACAACTTTCAACAATTTTGTACATGGAGTACGTTAATAATGGGCTGCGGTTGGGGTGGTTGATTATCCCTAAATTTGAGTAGGTAAAAATTTCGCGCCCGAATCAAGAGGTTTAGGTTTTAGAGTCTCCCGCAACTTTATCCGATGAAAATGTTTTGCCTGGTTTTTTATTAAAATTAGGGCTTATATCTGAATAAACAATTGATCTTTATAAATTCATCAATGCTAAGTAGTTGCAGAGCAAGCTGGGTTTAATGATTACAAAGCCACAGGAATGCAGAGATGACACCTGCGATAGACGCTGATTCATTCCGCTTGATTCGATGATTTGATGAGTATGTATCTGCTTTCAACAAGCTCCCTCATCGAAAATTCAAACTATCTCTATCCATCTCCAATATGACCAGGTATTGGAAGCCTGTGAGGGTTCATTGAAGAACTTCAAGACAGACTACATCGACCTCTACCAAATTCACTGGCCCTCTGGTTCTTTTAAAAGTGAAGTCGTGCCGATTGAAGAAACGATGCGTGCCTTGAACAAATTAAAAGAGCAAGGCAAAATTCGAGCCATTGGTGTTTCTAATTTTTCCCGTGCCCAAATCGCAGAAGCCTCACAGTACGGGCGTATTGATAGCTTGCAACCGCCCTACTCCCTGTTTTGGCGTCAAGTAGAAACAGAGGCAATGCCTTATTGTGTTGAGAACAATATCTCCATTCTTGCTTACTCCTCTTTAGCTCAGGGTCTGCTCACTGGCAAGTTTGGCCCCGAACTCAAGTTAGAGGAAGGTGATCATCGCGCCAAAAATAAACTATTCAAGGGTGAGAATTACCAACGAGTACAGCAAGCTCTAGAGCAACTTCGCCCGATTGCAGAACGTCATCAGTGTACTTTGGCTCAGTTGTCTCTGGCTTGGTTGATTGCCCAGCCGCAAACCAATGCTATCGCAGGAGCACGCCATGCTGAACAAGCGTCTCAAAATGCCCAAGCGGCTCAGGTGAAGCTATCGAGTGACGAACTCTAGGAAATTGACGCGATCGGACGTCAGGTCACGGAGCATCTGGACAATAATCCCGTTATGTGGGACTGGGATTCGTGAAAACAATTATGTTAGGGTATTTATCGAGCAATGGATTCGGCTGAAGGCTATGTTGTTCCTTATTGGCAGGGTTCTCACCGAATCAAAGCCCCCATTTGGCTTGTTGTTCTGCCCATTTCCTCCGATTAACGCTCTTGTTAATCAAAAATTCGCTGTCAGTCTTGAATGTTGATAAGTAAGTAGATGACTCAGGTACTTGTTGGTCAAAACGAAGGTATTGATTCAGCATTGCGTCGATTTAAGCGTCAAGTCTCAAAAGCTGGGATTTTGACAGAAATCAGGCGGCATCGCCATTTTGAAACTCCCATTGAAAAACGTAAGCGCAAGGAAATTGCACGCCGGAAGAAGCGCTGGCGTTAGCTCGATGATGGGCATGAAAACGGTTTTTGTTCCGTGCTGTGTTGAATATTGCGGCTATAGGAGGGGTCTTACAGAGGCGCAAGCTAGATAAATCGCTAGGCAGAATGCCATCTTACGAAACAATCTAGGATTATTATGAAGACGTGCACGGGCACGTCTTCACGGTTGAATCGGAATCTCTATCCTAAATTCTGTTCCTTGGTTGGGTGCCAAGATACATTGCAACTGACCCCCGTGTTTTTCGACGACAATTTGATAACTGATGGATAGCCCTAAACCAGTTCCTTTGCCTACGGGTTTTGTGGTGAAGAACGGGTCAAAGATCTGGGCCTTAATATCTTCTGGCATCCCAGGGCCATTGTCGATAATCCGGATCACAACCCGTGGATCAGTCGTTTTCCCGTCTAGTGCATCTCCCTCAATCAGTTCTGTACAAATTCGGATGACTTTGGGGGATTCCCTTGGGCAGAGCATCGGCACGATGTCCGTCTTGTGGGCACAGGTTGAGGTTGGAGTTGGGCTGGGCGAATTCGCTAAGGTTTCGCGATCGCTAACGCTAACACAGCCCACTCGCCTCGCTGGCGTTCCAGAGCGATTCCTCAGATAGCAAGCTTGGTGATCGCTAGACCCCTTGCCGTTGACAGCCTTGTAATGTTCTTCAGAATCTGTTTCCGTACACAGTTTTGGGGGGCAATCTTCCAAGGCATCAACGGCATTGCAGAGCAAATTCATAAACACTTGGTTCAAAAGACCGGCGTAGCCCTTGATTAGGGGCAATTCGCCGTATTCTTTAACAATGGCAATTCCTGGATTGTCCCCTTTTGGTTTGAGTCGATTGTTGATAATTAAGAGTGTGCTATCAATTCCTTTGTGAATATCCACCTGCGTCATTTGGGATTCATCAATCCGGGAAAAGCTTCGCAAGGACTGAACAATCTGACGAATGCGATCAGCTCCCAACTGCATTGATGATAACGTCTTGGGGAAATCTTCAACCAAAAATTCCAAATCGATCGCCTCAGCTCTGGCTTGAATTTCAGCTGCCGGCTGGGGATAGTGTTTGGTGTATAACCGGAGCAGATCTAATAAATCCTCAACATATTGAGTGGCAGGGATAAGATTGCCACAAACGAAGTTAACCGGATTGTTAATTTCATGAGCAACACCCGCCACTAACTGCCCTAAGTTGCACATTTTTTCGTTGTGAATCAACTGGGCTTGAGTTTGTTGTAGCTTCGTCAATGCCTGTTTTAATTGCTCAGCTTTGGCTCTCAGTTGCGCTTCTGCTCGTTGCGAGGCTTCCTCCGCTAACTTTCGCTGAGTGATATCTGTAACAAAGCCTTCATAATAAAGCAACGTACCATCTTCAGCACGCACAGCTCGTGCATTTTCCGAAATCCAGATGATACTGCCGTCTTTTCGATAAACCTGAGACTCAAAGTCAGATACCACATCACCCGTGTATAGCCGCTCAATAAATTCCTGACGGCGGTTCGGATCAATGTAAAGCTGCCGCCCGATATTTGTTAAAGTTTTGAGCAACGCGTCTGCTGATTCATAGCCGTAAATACGTGCTAGCGCCGGGTTACAGGCTAAGTAGTATCCGTCAGGCGTTGTCTGAAAGATTCCTTCAACTGCGTTTTCAAAGATACTGCGATACTTCTGTTCCGTTTGCCGCAGAGCCTCTTCCACCCGTTGACGCTCAGCAATTTGATGAGCTAGTTCGTGATTAGCGCGATTCAATTGCTTTGTCCGCTCGACAAGGTTGTTGTGGACTTTCTCATAGTACTCTACCCGGTCGGCAGAGCTAGCTGACAAATTGTCACGGCTTAGGAACATGGCTCATTTGCTGAAGTCTCTAGCCCACCTCCAACATCATTCAACCTTTCGGTCACCTGCTGGGTGATGCAGTACATCTACATTTTGTGACATTTGGTGTGCCTAGCTGGTGACGATTGCCTGTCGCACTTGTGATTAAAATTTACACTTCGTGTGATACATATCACAAGCATGTTTTTTGCAATAGACTATATAGTGCCAAAATTTTCTGAGTTGGCTGACACCATGATGACAAATTTCTCAGGGTTTCGCCTTTGTAATCAGCCGGACATTATATCAGTCAGTTGTTCTAAGCCCCAAGATGAGAGCCAATGAAATGGCGTTCCCCCAGCGTTGAGACACTGGGGGCAAATATGTCAGTCCTAGATTTGATGACTATTTGTGATTTTCTTTAAGCGGCTCAATAGCGAAATACAGCCGCTAAGTGTGCCTGGTCAGGAACTTGTCCCGGCTCGACAGCATAGACCGTTCCGCCATTCAAAATGGTATGAATCGCCGCTGCATCCAATAAATCCTCATCACCCAGTTCCGGCTCAGAATGTAAATCAACAGTAGGGGTATTGACACTGGGATTAAAGATGCCCCACTGTTGTACGCCAACGGCAACAAACAATTGCTCAACTCGACCGTAGTAGGCGGCTGGAAGCACCTCTTTCAGGTCAATGGATGTTCGTTCAGTCGCTGTAAGTTCTTTGTAGTGTTCGATCGCTTCTTGCTGTTCCTTTAAAAATAAGGGTTCCACAATCTCCCAGGCTTTGGCTTGTAGCTCTTCTGGCTTCAGGAGTTCAGGATTCCCCGCAATGCCTTCCTCCACTAGATGCTGGTAGCTATTCGCCTCTCGGTAACCCGGAAAAATATGCTCGACTCCTGCTAGTACTAGAGGTGCACGTTTGTTGTTCAGATGTTTGTGCAATCCGCGATCGATGGCATAAAAGAATTGCTCAATGTCTCGCTGGTATTTATCCTGGTCGGGGCTTCCCTGACCATGAAAACTGCCTGCCTGCTGAAAAGAATTGTTGGTTCCACCTTTCGGGGTGCTCATGCGTCGCTGACCCTCCTTAGCCGTTTCGTCATATTGGAGGGCTTCGTCAACACTCTTGGGCACATCTTCCAATTCTATTTCTTTGACGCTGGAGCGCGTACACTCAAGGAACCTGACATCTTGTTGACTCAAAGCCAAAACATAATATTTTCCATCACCAGTTAAAAGACTTAGTAACGGCTTGAGATGGAAACGGTCAGTGACAACCACTAATTCGTCAAAATTTAACGGCAGGCGGTAGTAGCGGAATACTCCAGAACCTAAAAAGACAGCCAGTCCCTCATTATTATTTTCCTGCCAAAAACTTTCATCTGAATCGATGAGTTCTTGCAGGGGCTGGAGAAATTCCCCGGTTTCCTGATTGCTCATTCCACTCTCTACGATGCTACTTTCGGCCTGTCGCATCAAATTCTTGAGCCGAGTAGAATTCTGTTGGATATCTGCCGCCAGTCGGTAGATAGGCATATAAATGGATACACACAATGCCTTGGGTTGTTCGACAAGTGCTTTAACTTCTTCTAGGGATAGTAGACTCATATCGTTTTCTCTCTTTCTATCTTGCTGAATGGACACTTCAAAAAGCGCGATTTCCTACCCTTCTCCAAATTCGGTAGAGAACGCTTAGATGAATGTGATTGCCCCAAACAGGCAGCGTAATCATGCGATCGCTATGTTGAAGAGTACTCAGGCTACGCAAACGCTTCACGTTCCGGTGAGTGCCCTTCTTGGATACAACTTAGCTCTGTTAGCTGAGGGACTCGTCTATCTAGAGAGAGGAAGCGCTCAATAAAAGCGAAAACTGGAAGGAGAATCTTTGGGGCGCAAGAGGCCGTGATTCCTTCTTATTGCCGAAAAAGTTAGCCTGGACAAACAGAATCTGGGTCGTGCCAAAACTCTTCCCAAAGATGCAGGTTGTTCGTCTTTTCTTCGATTTTAATAAATGTAAAGAGATGATTGACGCTATCTAACCAATAAGTTAGACCTTATAAGATTTTTTTGGCTAAAATCAGTACTCATTAACTCAATTAAAGATTTCTGCAAGTTCAGAGGGGACTGCTTTGTGTCCCTACGGGTGCTGTTCCCTGAAAAAACAGCTACCCAGAGAATTTTTTTAGAATTATTTACAATCATGCTCGGTCAAGAAAAGTTCTGAATAGAGCGAAAAGCTAGATGATTTTGCTCTATTCCTTTAGGAATAATGCCTCAGTTTATATTATTGCCATCTCAGAAGGCTTCGACTCAAGGAGATAACATGGCTGCGATTTTGCATCTGATTTATACGTTGGCCCATTTGGGCTTGATGTTTTGGGGGCTTCACCTATTTCCACAATCCAGCAACATCGCTACGATTCTGCTGCTTGTAGTGTTAACTGGACTCATCTATGACAATCTAATTATTTCTTTAGGCAGCTTAATTGGCGAAGGAGAAGTGTTAGAGTTCCTCAATAAACTGCGCTTTTTGTTTCACGCCTTATTTACACCATTACTTTTGGTGATTGCCGTCGAACTTGCTAATTATGCAGGTGTGGAGTGGTTCGGTAACCCCATTGTACGTTTGATAACTTGGCTCATTACCATAGGACTGATTGAGTTTGAGTTCCGAAAGAAGTATTTGAAACTGAAATTAGAATCAACCACCTTTGCGGGCACACTGCGTTACCGGGAAGCTGAAAGTAATAGCTTACCAATGGCAGCGATTTTGACTATTGTACTCGTCGCCGTGATTGGAATCATCATCTGGCAAACCATGCAATGTCCTTGGGTATTCGTGGGGGCATTAATTATGTTCTTTGGCAGTGCTGTGCCAACTCGATTAGTCGGCCCCGTGCTAGGTTCTGGGGTTGAGATTGTATTGCTTTTGAGCTTCCTCGCAATTGAATACCAAATGTAGTAAAGTGCTTTTATGACTCCCAAATCCCCATTGAAGACTTCCCACTGGTAGTCGTTGGTCTGCTGAATCATGCGATCGCCTACCCTTTACGTACTCTCACCCAGCTCATTCTTGTTGGGGCAAAGCAATATTTTCTCCAGAAAAGGCATGACGAGCGATGTTACCTAAAGGGTAGCCAGCTAATAAACCTATAATTAAACAGCCGCTGACAATAGCAGCCGTAAGTACTGTAGTATGACGTTCTTCTTCCATTGATAGTTCTCCTCAATAAATAATCAAAATATATCCAATTGCTGGCAGTAAAGCTGCAAAATGGGACTCTCAAATTCATTTGAAACAAAAGGCGATCGCACAAGTTAAACTCGTAAGCGATCGCCCCACTCAATCAGGTCAGGAGTCTTATGGCTTTAGTAACAGCACCACCCATCAGCATTGCTCAACCCTGTTTTCTTTTAAGCAATACTCTTATCGGTAATACAATCTATACAGTCAGATTAACGGCTACTATTAACGGTCACTTATATCGGAAGAAGGAGTTTATGTGACATCTGTTTGTTATTCAGGATACAAATATTTCTCAGGAAGCACTATGGCTGTTGAAGTCTTCTGATATCAATAACTTCCCAGCTTGCCACATCCTCCCATCCTTTCACTTGATTTCGGGTGGCGATAGCTCTCACTTCGTTAAAACATACTTCAGATTTGGGTAGGCTTAACTGGGTTATTAACTTTTTTTTGATTTCTTCGTTGAGATATTGATAAATTAAGCTCAAATGAGGATTAAGCGCAAACTCAGATGGATTTTTTGAACGGTTATGAAGAGTTTCTGATATCTGAGTGAGAATGGAATTTGGGTAAAATTGCACGAATAATGTCTTCGTAAATTGGTCTGTATAGAGGAGCTGATCGACTCTTAGACTCAAACTCTGAATACCCTGTATGGCATTTTCCAGCAGTTCAGCCGGAGATTCTTCGGGGGTGTATTCACCGGAATAGATTGTGACATGGGGCGTAAATACTGGAGCGTCATAATCTTTGGCAAGATGATCTATAATGTCCTGAAAAAATGCTCTGTCCTCTTCGGATGGAATCAGCCAAAATGATACTTTAGTTTTCAATAGCATACTCCTGTAAAAATGTTGATTTCAACTCATTTATGAAATTAAATTAACTTAAAGTATTAGGGGGTGCGTTATACTTCGTTAACCCAGCCTACAGATTTAAAATTAACTTTATAGAGGAGAGCGATCGCTTCACTTCACGACAGGTACAACGGTAACAATCTGAGTCTCTTGATCAATATTGATTTTGGCTAATCCAAATTGCTCGATGACCCAAGCATTTGTTGTCAGGTGCGTGGTAATTTCAGCCACTTGGTACTGACTTGCCTCTGATGCCAAAGCTGCTGGTAGGAGTAATTGATCGCCTAGAAACTGATCGACGGGTGCCCCATTGGCATGGAAATTTAGCAACTCTTCGGTCGCCATTTCCGCCACACGTTCGGCAGGTAGTCCGATTTCTCCCACAGCACCAAATCCAGACCGACTGTACTCGTATTCAGCCGTCAGAAAGATGCCTGCTCCTGGCCCCACACCTCGCTCTCGCAGGGGTTGTACTTTAGCCTTGAGCTGGGCTTGTTGTAACAAGTTTTCCGCCCGCATCGCCATCCGCTGGGGGATATGGGAAGGCAGTTCCGTCACGACAGCCAACCCCCGCACCTGCTGCAAGGCTCCTCGCTTGAGTAATTGAAGACCGTTGAGAGGCGATGCGGCGTTATCTCCAGCGCCAGTTACCCGCAATTCCACCTCGCCACCGCCTCGCGGATACCAACCCCAAGCACGAACCTGCACCTGTGCTTGCACCCCCATCTGTCTCAAGGTGGGCAGATACACTTGTTCGATATAGGTGATGGGTGGACTCCAGGGCAGGTGAGTTCCTCCCTTGAGAGTTACCACTGAATTACCCTTAGCGAGTGCGAGGGGTAGCAGGATGGTTTGCAAAATTAACGTGACGGCACCCGCTGAGCCTGCGCCTGTAGTCTCGGTAACATCAAAGGTGTAATGTCCAGCCACGGTGGGACAACTCGGAATGAATTCGAGTTTCATGGAACGCAGTGTATCTCCCTGCACTTTGGCTTGGCAGATAGCCGCCGCCGCCCGCACACCAGTTAAGTGTTGAATGGCTAATCCCGGCTTACTCCGACCGGCACGGATGTGATCGATGCGAATGGGTTGGCCTGTAATGGCAGCTAGACTGAGGGAGGTTCGTAAGATTTGACCGCCGCCCTCACCGTAGGAGCCGTCGATGTGAAGCATGTTGGCTTAATTTGTGTCTTTAAGGCTGGTTTCAGCGCTTTGTATTCACTGTAAGGGTATCCTCCAGTTAAGCCGAATCACATACGCCGTAAGTGAGGTAATTGGGGAAGGAGCGATCTCTTTTGCGTTTGCCTACCATGGTGCGTTTGTGGCGAAAAGCTTCGAGAAAAGCCGTAGGCGATCTGCTGAACGCAGCAGCGCTAGCGTCACGCCTCGCAACGCTTTCGCGATCGCGCAAGGGCTAAACTAAAAACACGCCGCTTGAGGAGCAGGTGAGGAAAGCCGTGTCTATTACAACTGATAAAGCCATTTCCCTAGAGGAATTTCTCAAGCTTCCAGAAACAAAACCTGCAAGTGAATATATCAACGGGGAGATTATCCAGAAGCTAATTCCAAAAGGCAAACACAGTCGTTTGCAGTTCAGGCTGTGCGAGACTATCAACAACGTAGCTGAACCCCTTCATATTGCTTCTGCTTTCCCAGAGTTGCGCTGTAGCTTTGCTATCCGCTCAATTGTGCCAGAGATAGCTGTATTTAAGTGGTCGCGAATTCCTTTTGATGCCGATGGGGAACCTCCCAACGATTTTTTGCTCTGTCCAGACTGGACGATTGAAATTCTCTCTCCCGAACAGAGTTCAAACCGGGTAATTGGTAATATCCTTTACTGTCTACAGCATGGTTGCCAATTGGGATGGTTAATCGATCCAAGTGACCGATCCATTCTCGTTTTCCTTCCAAATCAGCAACCAGAATTATTACAGGGTAGCGCTCATCTATCGGTGTTAGGGGAGATTGATTTAGCGCTAACCGTAAGTCAGGTTTTCAGTTGGTTGAAGATGGAAGGATAAGGCTGTTGCGCTTGTAGGGTTGGGAATGTCTTGCAGGAAGAAACCAAGATCCAATTTTGTTCAACACTAAATAAACAACGTCGGCGACACCTTGAAGTAATCGCCAAGCGCTTTGGCTTGTGCCTTACTAATTGATCGCTTGCCATTCACCACTTCGGAGACTACACCACTCGATCCAATAACACCCACTAAGTCAGCTTGACGAGTGCCACTGGATTCTAGGATGTGTTGGAGGATTTCATGAGGCGCAGCTTGATCCATCGGATAGCTCTGTGCCTCATACGCTTCAATTAGCGTCACTAGCAATTTGTGCAAAGCTCGCTCTTCTGGAGTTCGGTTTTTTTTAAATGTTAGCTGCTCTACCACGGCTAAGACGCGATCGTACTCCTCTTCTTTTTCAATCACTTTGGGAGCAACTTCAGCGAGTAGATTGCGATAAGCTGCTTGATCAAAAGTAAGGGTCATTTTTCCAGTTGCCCTTGTCGTATTCGGCGTGAGTTAAAAAGTATTTGTAATAGACGGTTTGAGTTTCGTAGTCCATACCAACAATCAGGCGATAGTCATTGCCTTTGATGTCGAAGACAGTGAAGTTTCCAACTGCTTTAGCCTTTCGATAAATCTGACGAACGTCCTCGAATCTCTGCCATTCTGCCTTCTTGACGATTGCATACCAGGCATCGATTTGCTTTTTGACATCAGGGTACTGGGCAGCATCAGCGCGGAGGTTGCCAATCTTCATTAGGTGCATCTGTCTTTACTTTCTCTTGTCATAGGCGATAAATATATAGATTATTCTTCAATACTCTCATTTTGAGAGGATAGTGTCAAGATGCGATCGCTCCACCTGGGAGTCTCTGAGATCGGGTGCAAGATGGATAGTGGGTGAGTGGTGCAGTGCGGTAGCGAAGCGCTGCTGCTCTTTAGATCGCTATTCTCACCAGGGCTGCGCTGAATTGTGGATGCTACATTTGGCGTTGATGTTGAACGAGAGTAGATGTTGAAGTTGTTGGGGTCAACCCAACCACTTCAATGGGCGATCGTACTGATTAATTAAGAAAATCTCAGAGGTACGGAGTAAAGCTAATGAGCAAACTTGCTCTTCCTAAAGGTCTAGAACAGTTCAGCGATAGGTTTGAGGCAACAGTCAAACCATATGTTGAAATTCAAGCTCATCCAACGAGAGCAGCAACTCTATGGCAGAGTAAATTTGCAGGCTTTCCATACTTGCCCAAGGGTTTTGACTACCCTAAAACTCCGGAGGGTGACTATCTTTATCTTCTAGCACAAATCAATTTTAGGGAAGTCCCTCGTTTAGAAGGTTTCCCAGAAAAAGGAATTCTTCAGTTTTATATCGCTGGGGATGACTTATACGGATGCAACTATGAGGACAGAATGAGCCAAACAGGTTTTCGTGTTCTTTATTTTCCCGACTCTGACCTCAACGAGGATAACCTGATCACGAACTTTGAATTTTTGCAAAACCTGTGGGATACCGAATTCACACCTTTTTCTATCTATACACAGGACAAAAACGACTGTTTTGCGTTGACATTCAACCAGCAATATGCTTCCATAACAACTTCTGATTATAAGTTTGACGAATTAATAGGAAATGATGTTTGCGATGCATTTGTAAATGATGTTGAGCTCAATTACGAGTATAACGATATGTATTCCGGAGGACATAAGCTGGGTGGTTATCCTGATTGCGTTCAAGAAGATCCTCGGCAGTTCCTACCAGAAGATATGGAACCCTATATTCTATTGCTGCAAATCGACACTGATATGGAGAGTGCGGAAGAAATTGGAATTCAATGGGGAGATAACGGTACTTGTAACTTTTTTATCAAAGACTCAGCCTTGAGACGGCTGGATTTTTCGGACATCATATATGACTGGGCTTGCGGGTAAACTAGTTTTTTATTACATTTTGGATAAGTAAACCCAGTAGCTTTATTCTTCCCTTCGCTGGCGTCATCCATGCGATCAGCTGTAAGCTGTCCTTGCTTCGCTATCGCGATCACTAATCTTATCTTCTTCGTCGAGGTATTCGCCAATCTTAGGAGAGCACATCAGCTAGACTGAGAAGCGATCGCCAAATCTAACCTAGGATTTAATTACTAAGCCATAATACATATAATTAAAACCCTAGGAACTGGAACATTGAGGAAGCCCAGCAGAAATTCTCTGAGTTCGTGAGTGCTGCGGTTTCAGAACCTCAACTAATTTACAATCACGACAAACTGGTAGCAGCCCCCCCGTTAGCGGGGGAGAATAATCTTACTCCCCTCCCCGTTGCGGGGCTGGGGGAGGGGTCACACCCCTGATGATCGCTCCAGTTGTGTATCTAGCTTCCGACAATTTGAGTTTTGCTAGTCAGAGCCGATAAGTGAGAGTGAGCGAAAATGGCGACTTGAATGCGATCGCGCAAATTCAAGCGACTTAAAATACTTGTAATATGGTTTTTTACAGTCTTTTCAGAAATGTAAAGCGCTTCAGCAATTTCCCGGTTGTTCGCTCCTGTGGCAATTAACCGCACAATTTCCTGTTCTCTAGGGGTCAATTTATTCCAGTCTAGCGAGGAACTCGAAGCCGGAGCGGGAATTTGAGCCATAATTTTCTTACCCAATCCCGGCCCTAAATGAGTGTAGCCCCTATACACCGCTTTAATCGCTAAGGCTAACTCTTCGGGTGGCGTATTCTTGAGCAAATAACCTGCTGCACCATATCTAAGCGCCTGTGCGACATATTCATCATCATCATCAACGCTTAAAACTAAAACTTTTGTCTGTTCAAAGCGCTGGCAAATTTCCCTCGTTGCTGCCACACCATCCATGACTGGCATCTGAATATCCATCAGCACAACATCAGGATGCAGCACTTCTACCTGACGAATGGCTGCTTCTCCCTCCGAAGCTTCTCCCACCACTTGCAAAGCATCCTCATTCGCCAACAATAACTTCAATGCTTGGCGAATCAGAGATTGGTCATCTACTATCAGAACGCGAATTGTCATGGGAAATGCTTATAGCCGTAGATAAGGGAAACATCAAAATTTCGCTCCTAATTTGTGCAGACTGGAGTGAGAAAATGCAGTTTTTTCCTAACCCTATCTGTTTCTAGTAGGCAATGCAAGAACTAAGCGTCCTACTTTTAGCTAGGACTTAAGTCCTAGAGTAAATTGGGACTTTCACCTCATACCGGATTCCTTGTGTCAGCTCTATGATCAAGGTATAGTGCATAAACTGATTGTATCATGAGCAAAATTCTAGTCGTAGAAGACAGCCGCACACAACGGTACATGGTTACCAACTTATTGACCGCCAGTCAGTTTACAGTAACTGCCGCCAAGGATGGAATTGAAGCTTTAGAACAAATTCGTCAGGCTTGCCCTGATGTCGTTGTCTTGGATGTCATTATGCCTCATCTCAATGGCTACGAAGTTTGTCGTCGCCTCAAATCTAACCCAGCAACCAAGAATATTCCTGTCATTATGTGTTCTTTAAAAGCTACCAATGCTGACCGCTATTGGGCTTTTAAACAAGGTGCAGATGCTTACGTGGGCAAGCCTTTCCAACCGAATGAATTGATTGAAACCGTTAAACAGTTGTTAAATTCTTAAGGAATTAACGTACTGTATCTACTTGATGTAATTCCTGGCTCGAACTCTAACCGAATTTCCCCGTAGGGATGAGAGTGGTAAAGCCAAGATTCAAAAATATAAGAATATTGAATGTTTAGGATGTGGTTGCTTCTACACTTACTCGTTCCAGCTTGAAAGGCTTTCCAGAAACATTGAGCTTCACGAAGAATGTAATGGCAAGCTGAGATTCTCTTCAGGAACAGGATTAGTGTTGACAGGCTTTGTGTAATCAGGGGTTGAGCAGAGCTTCAGAACAGGGGTCAAGGTTGAACCCAAATGGTATCCGGACTTGTAGAGTTTAGGCTAACGATTTTATCGTTCTAGCACACCCTATCGTTGCCTACAAAATACTATCCTTATGAAACCTAGCCTAAACTCTGGACTATTGGTTTAGAAACCCAAAAATTTCTTGAGAGTTTTTTCAATTTCCTCCTTAGTGGGTTGAGATTGTGAGCCTGGTTTTTCAGGTTCAGGGTTTGCTAAACGTTTGGAGCTACCCAAGAAATCCTGTATGTTTGGTTGTTTACTCATTAAATATCCTTGCCTAACTGGGAGAATAGACTTCTCTCATTGTTAGAATTTGCTTGATGTGAAGTTGTGAGTTTAATCTATCTTTTAAGTGATTCAGCTCACAAAACCAGCTATTTAATCGATTCTTTATTCAATTCTATTAACCCTTCATGGCTTCTTCATGAGGCTAACCCATTTCTAAGGGATTATACCTATATTATCACTCTCGCTGGAGAATATCTAAAAAATCAATCGTTGCAAATATTCTCTACCAAAATTATATCAAAGGGGTAATTCAGAGCTGCTGGAAGAGGAAAACGATCGCGCGTCTAGAGGCTCGACTTGGCAGAGATGCTCTAAATGTCAAGGATGACTAAAGCTGTCCAACCATCATCGGTTTTTTCCAATTGGAAACGGTGCAAGGTAACTGCTTTCACATCTACTCGTTGCTCGTGACGATCGCTGTCCAGTGTTTCTCCCTGAGTCACGGCGGTGAGATGATATTCTCCATTCTTCTGTTCGATGTGAACCTGCTGCGCTCGCAGCAGAAGGAGCTCACTGTCTTTGTAGTAGACGAATTCTTGGAGAAAATTGAACAGCAGCATGTCCAACTCGTCATTCTCCAGGCTGAAGGTGCGTGTTTCCTTCAGTGCGATCGCCTCTAGATTATCAATCATCGCGTTGAGCGTGGCATCCCCAGCGGCGATGAAAAGCGCCTCCAGGTTTTCTCCCCAAGCTCGAAACGCAATATCTGCGATCGCAATATCTTCCAGGAATTCGTAAGGCATAAGGCTCAATGATACTAAGATAAGGCACGAGTGCCAATGTCACGAACAATTAAGGCAAAACAATCATCAAAGTTTTTCTTTGCCGCATAAAACTCACAAACCTCCCAGTCAGGAGGCTGTAATTTATCAAGCTGATTTTCATTGAGATAAACAGGATAACGAACCTCAATTTGGAGTGTTTCGACACCTGGCATCTGACTGTAGTGTCTCGTGATGTATCCTCCCGGAAATTGTTTGTTTCTTACTACGTTATATCCTTTACTTAAAAAACTTTGTTCTACAGATGAAATCAATAATTCTGAGCAACTGCTACCTTTGGCATTTCCTAAGTCAATGTCTTCAGTGATGAGTCCAAAGAAGCTATGTAAATCTAAAAGGTAAACTTTTCCAAATTCATCAACTTTATCTTGAAGAATCGCTCTTAATTTTTCGTGATAACGAACATAGTATTTTTGGATGCGCTTCTGTAAGTGTTCGCTGCTTGGCTGAGTTTGGTAAATGGGTTTTCCAAAAGCTGTTTTTTCAGGAATGACCGAAGTCCAAAAGTTACCAAAAATCGGCTCCTTAACTTGTCGATTGAGATCGACCACGTATCTACTATGCGTAGCTTGAATTACGGTAATTCCTAAATCGGGAAGAGATTGATAGAGTTGATCGAGATGCCAGTCACTATTGGGTAAAGCCTGAAGATGCTCGCTTGTAAATTGTGCGGCAATGTCGTCAGGAACAAACAAACCGCTATGAGGGAGATTAGCTACTAGCGGTACTGTCGAACCTTTTGGTATATGAAGATTAAATAGATCCATCAGTCAATCCGCTCATTTAGACATAAGGCTATTGCTCGCACAACTTTAATCGACCAAGAATTTCTTCTTTTCGTTCACTCACCTGTTTGCCGATAAAAACCAGCTCAGTCGCCTCTTGTTCAAATGGTTCAAAATCCCAGCGTCCAGCCACGAAATTAAACAGATAGATACCTTCAGGAAATCGGATAAACCCTTTCGCCCGGTAAACATCTACCCCAATGCTATCAGCAAATTCCTCAAAACATTGGCGATTAAAAGTAGCACTCGAAGTATAGCTGAATGCTTCAAATTCCGGCTGATGAACGTGATGAGGTTGCGCTTCAACCCGCTCTCTGGCAATCCCAAACAGCAAGTCTGTATCTACCTTACCCCGTTGGGTATGTAGAATTGAAGCAACTTCGTTCAACGAGTGCAACTTTTGGGCGATCGCGTTTAACTCACTTTCCGAAACTAAATCAACCTTGTTTAGAATTAGGGTATCTGCGGCTTCAATTTGCATCCGCATTGTGTGTCCTACAGACGGATACTTCACCATCGCATCCGCATCAATCAGGGTAACAACTCCATCCAAACGCACGTTTGGTAAGCTCTCTTGAATATCGAACGCGAGTGCATCTGGTTCTGCAACTCCAGTTGTCTCCACCACAATATGATCTGGGTCAACAGTATCAATAATTTCATTGACCGCCGCTTCAAACTCACCCACTAGCGAACAACAAACGCAACCTCCACCGAGGTCTGCCATCTCAACGTTTTTCCCCTGAATAATTTTTGCATCGATTGAAATCTCACCAAATTCGTTCATCAGAATGGCGATTTTTCGGGAAACCGTATCGATAATGTGACGCAGCAGCGTCGTCTTGCCGCTTCCCAGGGGGCCTGTAATAACTGTAATAGGCGTGCGTGTCTGCATGGATTTATCAAAGATTTGGGTTTAAAACTGCTCATCCTCACCTTCGGCTCCGGTCGCTCCGTGTCCTTCCAGGACGGCTTTACAGGGATTCTGGTAGAATGTAAGACATGACACAAAAAGCCTACCGATACCGTTTTTACCCAACGCTGGAACAAGAACAACTCTTGCGCCGGACACTGGGTTGTGTTCGGTTGGTCTACAACAAAGCGTTGCACATTCGCACAGAAGGCTGGTACGGTCATACGGAGCGGATTGACTATAAACAGACATCCGCTATGCTGACCAACTGGAAACAGCAGGAAGACTTGCAATTCCTTTCGGAAGTCAGCTCGGTGCCATTGCAGCAAGGCTTGAGAAATCTGCAAAAGGCATTCACTAATTTTTGGGCAGGTCGTGCTAAATACCCCAACTTCAAAAAGAAGCGAAGTGGTGGTAGCGCTGAGTTTACTCGTGCAGCTTTCAAGTGGAAGGACGGGCAACTGTGGTTGGCGAAGTGTTCTGAACCCCTGCCAATTCGCTGGAGTCGGGTTTTGTCCGATGGCGGCGTCCCGTCTACTGTTACCGTCAAACTGGATGCGTCGGGACGCTGGTTTGTCTCGTTGCTCTTTTATGACCACACCGTTAAGGCGCTGCCTCAAATCAATAAAACGGTAGGGATTGACGCGGGAATCACCTCCTTGATTGCGACCAGCGACGGGGAGAAAATTGTTAACCCCAAGCATTTTAAGCGCCTTCGCTACAAGTTGAGACAGGCTCAAAAAGCTCTGTCTCGCAAAGTTAAAGGCTCTAATAACAGAGAGAAGGCAAGGCGTGAAGTTGCCAGGGTTCAGTCCAGCATTGCCGATGCCCGTAAAGATTTCCTTCACAAGCTGACCACTCGACTGGTACGCGAGAACCAAACGATTGCTGTCGAAGACTTGGCTGTGAAGAATATGATGAAGAACCATAAATTGGCGCAAGCAATTGCTGATGCCAGTTGGTCTGAGTTGGTTCACCAGTTGGAATACAAGTGCCAGTGGTACGGTCGGACACTGGTGAAAATTGACCGTTGGTTTCCCAGCTCTAAACGCTGTGGAAACTGCGGTCACGTTGTTGATAAATTGACGCTTGATATCAGGGAGTGGGATTGTCCAGAATGCGGGACGCACCACGACCGAGATATCAATGCCGCAAATAATATTCTCGCCGCAGGGCTTGCGGTAATTGTCTGCGGAGCGAACATAAGACCTGATGGGCATAAGTCCAAAGGGCAGTTGCGAAAAACCACTGAGCGTAGTCGAAGTGGAAAGAAACAGAAACCTAAATCGTGAGGTTTAGGAATCACCGTCGTTCCACGGCGGTGAGGATGTCAACCCTTAACATTTCCAATCGGAGTCAACCGCACAACCCGCTTGCTAATTCCTGCTAACTCAGCCGCTTCAATCACATCATCAACATTTTTGTAGGCACCACCCGCTTCTTCCGCTAACCCTGGCTTAGAGTTAGTGCGGACATAAATACCTTTTTTTAGCATATCTTTTTGGAGTTGGTCTCCTTGCCAGGTTTTTCGCGCTTTTGCCCGACTCATTGTGCGTCCACTACCATGCGCCGTGCTGAAGAAAGTCTGAGCACCAGTGGGTACACCAACCAGCAAATAAGACCCCGTTTCCATGCTGCCGCCAATGATAATCGGCTGACCAAATGCCTGGTAACGCTCCGGCACATCCTCCATACCTGGGCCAAAAGCACGAGTTGCACCCTTACGATGCACTAGGAGCGATCGCTCTTTTCCATCTACAATATGACGCTCTAACTTGGCGGTATTGTGGGCAACATCGTAGACCATCTCCATACCCAAGTCTTCCGCAGAACGTCCAAAAATTTCGGAAAATACCTCACGAATGCGGTGCAAAATAACTTGACGATTGACAAAAGACATATTGATGCCGCACTTCATCGCCGCAAAGTAAGCTTGTCCTTCCGGAGAATTGAAAGGAGCACAGGCGAGTTCCCGGTCTAGAACTTTGATGCCATACTTGCTTTCCATTACCTTCAAGAAAACTTGCAAGTAATCAGTGGCTACTTGATGACCAAATCCCCGGCTTCCACAGTGGAACATCACGACCACTTGGTCGGGGTGAGTAATTCCCAAAATTTTGGCTAAATCCCGGTCGAAAATATTCTCTTTTCGAGCTACTTGAATTTCCAGATAGTGGTTTCCAGAACCGAGAGTTCCGATTTGATTAAAACCGCGATCAATTGCTTTTTCGCTAATTTTTGCAGAATCGGCACCCTTGATGCATCCATTTTCTTCAATCAGTTCCAAATCTTCTTCCCAGCCATAGCCATTGTCAATGCACCAACGCGCACCCTGCTCAGCAATTTGGCGAAAATCATTGCGCGACAGCTTCACAAAACCCGTACTTCCCACCCCAGCCGGAACCCTTTGGTAGAGTTTATCAACCAGCTTTTTAATATGAGGTTTTACATCTTTATAGGTTAGGTTCGTGACCACCAAACGCATCCCACAATTAATATCGAAACCGATACCACCCGGTGAGATAACGCCTCCTTGCTCCACATCCATCGCCGCAACGCCACCAATGGGAAAACCATAGCCAAAATGTCCATCCGGCATACATAAGGCGTACTTTGTTATTCCTGGAAGCGTCGCAACGTTAGTGACTTGGTCATAAACGCCATCGTCCATTTCCCGGATTAATTTCTCTGTGCCATAAATCCGGGCAGGAACTCGCATTCCTTCCTTATAGGAAATTGGAATTTCCCAGATTGTGTCAGAAATTCGTTTCAAAACGTCCATCATTGCCATCTGTGACTCTCCTCCCACTCATCTGCTGTGCCGGCTACCTGCCAAATATATCTGCAACGAAATTTTATGAGTTCATTTTGCAAGTAACAAAATAAACTCATACAGGGCTGGATCTAGATTCGAGCCTAACGCTACTCCTGGGTCTAAACCTCTCCCCAAAGACTCGGTTTACAGTTGAGCCAGCTTGTTAGATTAAGTTCAGTAGGTAGGCACAAACAGGACTTACGCATTTTCTGGGTTAATACACCATCTTCGTAAGGGCACGGCATTGCCGTGCCCCTACATGTAGCGGATAGCGTAGCCAGTTGCATAAGTCCTGACAAATAAACGAAGGTATATCAACAAATGCTAAGAGACTAAAATCCTCTTCCCTTCAGCCTTCTGCCTTCTTCCCTCTGCCTTGGAGCCTTCTTCCCTCTGCCTTCAGCCTTCTGCCTTGCCTCAACGACAAATATTAATGCCTACCTACTTATCCTTAAATCCTGCCAAACCCACAGCTTGAGAAATCGAAGTCAATCCCCGTTCTTCTACCTTGTCCACTAATCCCTGCAAAATCCGCCGTACCATCCAAGGGCCTTCGTAAATCCAGCCCGTGTAAACTTGAATCAGACTCGCACCCGCCGTAATTTTCTCCCAGGCATCCTCCGCCGTGAAAATGCCCCCAACCCCAATAATCGGCAATTGACCTTGAGTTTGCTGGTAGATGAAGCGAATCACCTCCGTGGAACGTTGACGCACTGGCGCACCACTAATCCCACCCGCTTCTTCTGTAACTGGTTTACCCGTTGCCTCAATCATCTGAGTTTGGAGTCCATCCCGACGGATGGTCGTATTGGTAGCCACAATCCCCGCTAACTGATAGGTTTGAGCCAGTTGGATCACATCGGCGATCGCATCCCACTCCAAATCGGGAGCAATCTTGACTAAAATCGGCTTTTGTGCTTTATTTTCCTGTTGCAATGTCTCCAAGATCACCCGCAGTTGAGCCGCATCTTGGAGCGATCGCAATCCCGGTGTATTGGGAGAACTCACATTTACCACAAAGTAATCCCCCAAATCCTGGAGTTGGCGAAAGCTTCCCAAATAGTCAGCCGCCGCCGCTTCCAGGGGTGTTACCTTAGATTTACCCAGATTAATCCCCAACGGAATAATTGAGTGAGAACGTTGAGGGTTATGCTCTAAACTTTCAACTTTCCCCGCCGCCAATCGTTGTGCCAAAGCCTCAGCACCCTGATTATTAAATCCCATACGGTTGAGGACAGCTTTGTCTTGGAGCAAACGAAACAACCGGGGACGAGGGTTTCCAGGTTGTGCGTGCAGTGTCACAGTGCCCAGTTCAGCAAAACCAAAACCAAAGTGACCCCATAGTCGAGCCGCCATGCCATCCTTATCAAACCCAGCCGCCAAACCGAGGGGATTGGGGAATTTCAGCCCCCATAACGTTTGCTCCATCGTGGCATGTTTCAGACAATAAGTTTGCTGCAATCGCGCTTGCACCCATTGATTGGGTGGGCGATCGCTATTTCGCTCCAACCAACTTAAAAGCCGGAACGTCTGGTAATGTAACCATTCTGGGTCTGCCTTTAAAACAGAGAACAAAATGGGGCGAATACTAAATTGATAAATATCCATAACAGCAACTCTAAATTAAATGAAAGTGACCGACCCATTTGATGCGATAACTACAACAGGCTTAACCAATACTCTGAATTTTTTCATCCTTTATCCTTCATACTTCATCCTTCCTTTGAAGGGTCTTGAAAATCATGAGTCAGCAAAATCAACAGCCCCACAACGACGACCAACTCGTTGCATTGGGTCGAGTCCTTCAGACCTTAAGGGAAGAGGAGAATGCTGACGTTCTCATCGAAACGACCCTGGATTACCTCACCCGCGAGTTTAACTATGGCCTGATTTGGATTGGTCTTTATGACCGTCTCGAACACCGCTTATTTGGCAAAGGCGGCGTCACTCCCAATGGAGAAACCCTGTTTCTCCGGCAATGGTTCAACCTCAATCCTGGCGATCTGCTAGAGCAGGTCGTCATCCAGCAGCGACCCGTGGGCGTTCCGGATCTGCGCCAAGAAATCCGTGCCGGAGAATGGCGTAGAGCCGCTCAAGAGTTTAACATTCAGGGCACGCTACTGTTCCCTTTGCGTTGCAAGGATCGATGTTTTGGGGTGGTGTTGTTGGGATCGCACCTGTGGGGCGTTTCCCCTCAACCCGATGAAAAAGCTCAGTTGTCCTTGCTGTTAGGCGGATTAGCCGCAGCCTTATATCAAATTGAAGTGGACTGGCAACGTTCTTCCCTCAAACGTCCCGAACAGCCTGTCTTTCAAGTCCTCGATGAACTCATGCAAGTGTCTACCGTCGTGCCTCGTCTGGAAGCGTTGATTAAAATGACACAGCAATTTATCACCCCCACACGCACGAATCTCTACTGGTACTCGCCAGCACAACGCTATTTCTGGCAGCGAGTCGGCAACCGAGAACGTATTCCTCGCTTAGGAAGCTCCCGAACAAATGCTCCTGGTTTGACCGTAGCCGAAGTTCACGACTTTTATCAAGCCCTTGCCGCCGGTCAATTAGTAACCATTGGTGCAGGTCGCAGCCTGCTAAAATCTGACATTACCGAGCGTTTACTGGGACGATTACGCGCCCGTTCTCTGTTGGCAGTACCCATTCAAGCACAGGGAGAACTCTTAGGTTTTCTGTCGGTAGAAGACAGCGAAGCTCGGATCTGGGAAGAGGCAGAACTCAAATATGTTCGCGCCGCCGCTCAACTGGTGGCACTCGTGGTGGGAACGGAGGAACTCGAAACCACCCTGCAACAAACTCAAAATAATGCCCAGTTTGCCGCCGAGATTGCCCAAGCCATTACTCGGAGCCATGACTTGAATACGGCGCTCAAGGAGTGCGCGAAGCTGCTGTGTGCCCGCCTCGATGCCGATCGCTTTTTAGTCCTGCAAGAAGAGGAAAGGGGTCACTTTACCTTGGTCTTCGGGACACAACCTTTAAATCGGCGTGCCCTCGCCTCTCCCTTCCCGGCTGTTTCCCCTGAAGATCGACAGTGGTTGTTCAATAACGCTGAAGCCGTATTCATTGAAGATTTGGATTTGGATTGGCGACTGCGTCCCTGGCGGGAAGCCTTTCAGTTTGTGGGTGTGCGCTCACTTCTGATTTGCCAGACATCCCAGTCCAGCCATTACAACTCGCTCAACCCAGCCAAGGGTTCTCCTTTACTGGTAATTGCGGATCGAAAGCCCCGCACTTGGAACCCCACACAGCGCTCTCTGGTGAGCATTGTCGCCCAACAACTGAATCTTTTGCTCCTGCTGGGCACTTACACTGAGAGCGCCCAACAGTCGTTGCTCGCCCAGCAGACGCTGCAAGTCGGATTATCTACTCTCTTCCAAGCCCCCCAAGACCCCATCCAATTAGAGCGCATTGGGTTAAATTATTTAGCGAATCTTTTGGAATGTCCTCTGGCTGCTTTAATCACTTGGATACCGGGCAGCGAATGGGCAACGATTGCCGCAACGGTTGTGGCTGACCCCTCCTTCGCCCTCCCTCCAGATCTGACGATCCCCATCGCGAGCGATCGCTTAATCCAAGACACCTTGGCGGCTCGTCATTGCCTCTGTCGTAGCGTTACTGAACTGACGGCGTTTACCCGCAACTGGCTCAAGAGTCCCGCCATTGGTCAGCTTTTGGCGCTCCCCCTGAACGCTGAGGCCACACCGACTACAGGGATTGTCCTGTTCGCCGATCAGGAGGAACGACAGTGGCCCACGCATCTGCTGAGTACCCTAGAAATTCTCACCCAACAGTTTACCTGGCTTCGCCATTACCAATACAGCCTCACCCAGTACACCCAAGGGGTAGAAGATTTACAAACGCTGAACTGGTACAAGCATCGGTGCTTGGATATGCTTCAGCAGTTTGTGGGTGAGAGTGTGAGTGCCTTGCTGGAACTGGACGCTCCGAGGCTGCCACCGCCCAGTGTAGAAGAACTGAAGGATTCCCAACCCCTGGAGGCGGGTCAAGCTCATGCTCCAGGGGAACTCACGGGGAGTCTATCGTTACAGCCGATGCGGCGAAAACAAGTCCTGCATCAGATGGAACAAGCTCTGGCGTTGCTCAGGCCAGTCCTCAAGGACGAGCAATGGCAACTAACCGTCAAACCGCGTGCCATACCCCTCGCCAATCTCCTGAAGCGAGCGCTCCGTCGTGTGGAACCGTTATATAAGCAGTACAAGCTTGGTCTACAAGTTTATAACTCAGCCAACAAGAGCATTTATGGGGATCGGCTCAAACTGGAGTGTATCTTGTTTGAATTGTTAGTCACCTTCTGCTTTCACGCTCAACCCGGTAGTCGGATTAACCTTTGGTGCAGCCCTTTTAGTCCGGAGTTCAAAACAACATTTAGCCCTCCTGCTTCCCGTCCGTTTCAAGAATTGTTGATTGCTGAAAGTGGGGTATTAGATGAGTGCCTCCAAGCCGTCATATCCTCTGCACCCCTGCCACCCCCTAGCTTGAATCTGAAGATTTGCCAACAGGTTTTACAGGTGTGGGGGGGTGACCTGCAATTTTACCAACTTGCTTTTCCAGTGGCTTCCGAGAAGTACCGCTACTCCAGTCGGTTGCTGATTCCTTTGGCTAAGTGATATCCGTTGAAACGAATGGAACACCAGGGCGTAACCTCAAACCCAAACCCTCTCGACGCAAGCGTAAGTTATAATACACCACGGCTTTGATTAATTGAAAAAAAGGTAGGAGCATCACAGCATTTAATAAAGTGATTGCCCAGGAAAACATCTGCATTAAGATAGAATCAATTAGGGGATACGCCGATACCAATCCCGCCATTAATCGGGAAGTGATAAAATTAATTAATTCTACCCCTAAATAAAGCAATATCTCTAAAGGTAAAAATAAAAAAAAGCATACAACTAATATAAGTTGAATTTTCCAAAAATATCCTTTCGTAAGTTTCCAGCTCCGGCATAGAGTTGTGATTAAATTAATATTGCTTTCTGAAGCCAAGGGTAATTCTGCAATAAGAAATCGTGAATAAAGCCACAACGTTGGAGCAAACAGACAAGCTAGAAAAAACAATAATATCAGCAATAATAACAATAATAAAAATATAGCTATTAAAATATTATTCCTGACATTTTTGTCAGTAGTGATTGATTCTAAGGGAGCCATCACCTGTTCCATGCGAGTCATGGCTAAGAATAGTCCGGTTAGAATGAAAGATAAGATTAGTGTGATAAACAGTAAGAAAAAAAGTAAAATAGCTGTGAGTAAAAAACTCCAGGTTCGAGGCTTAATATAACGTCTGGCATCTTTAATGCTCTCCGTTTGACCCATTAACTCACAGAAGGCTAAACGCGAAATCAGTGCCGAATTCATCCAAAATTTAGCCCAGCCATAAACAGGAACCAACAACCACAAATAGGCGAGTAAAGAGAGTTTTAAATACAGTTGGAAATTGGCGCGATACAGATTAATCGCCACATTCACAACGTTGCCAATACTGAGCGGCTGTATCAAATGAGGACGGTTAAGGTTTTTAGACATGAGAAAAGATATCCTGAGCAACCGATTTTAGAAAAAATCAACGTGTGAAAAATCTGCTAACGAATGAAAGTCAAAGCAAATTGCGAGCCTTAAGTTGCAGATAGCGGTCAACCAGTTGTTCACTAATCTGATTAGCGGGTGCATCCAAAACCAGAACCCCTTTTTGCTTGAGTTGGGCAAACGCAACTTGACGTTGGGTGATTAAATCGAGAGCCACAGCACGACTATAAGCGGCTGCAATCGTCCGGTTGGCGTCTGTATCCCTCCTCTTGATTTTCTCCCCCTCTGCCCTCTCCTGATTCAGGGGAGTATGAGCGATGCAATCCACTTGGGGATCGCGGAGTGCCACACAAAACGGTAAGTAGCGGGGAGTAAGGCGTCCGAGGGCGGAAAGCAGTTCCACAGAAGCGGTGGCATCCACGATATCTGTAATCAGAACAACCAAGGCGCGACGGGTTTGTTGATTCACTAATTTAGTGACAGCACCCACATAGTCGGGTTCGAGTAAGACAGGCTGAATCGGGGTGAGGCGTTCAATCAGCTTCGATAGCTGATGTTGACCCCGTTCCGGAGGAATCCAGGAGGTGACTTCGCGATCAAAAACGCCAATTCCGACCCGATCGCCTCGATTTAATCCCGCCAACGCCAGGGATAGTGTGGCATTTAAACCCCAGTCGAAGCGCTTCAGCCCTTGCACTTGTGCCGTCATCAGGCGTCCCCGGTCGAGTAAAATAATCAGGGTTTGCTCCCGTTCCGGTTCCAAGACTCGTATGAGTGGGCGCGAACGACGGGCGGTGGCTTTCCAATCAATCAGGCGGGTATCGTCCCCAATCCCATATTCTCGCAGTTCAGAAAATTCTGTACCTGCACCCAGTCGTCGCGCTTGGCGCATGGTGCCGGTATTTTCCAAGGTGAGACGAATCGAGAGCGATCGCAACCCGACTAAATCAGGATAAACCGCCACTTTCTGACTGGCTGGAATCTTCCAATCATGCCATGCCAAACCCCACCGCCCCAGTTGCCGCAGCTGAATCTCTCCCCACTGAAACTCCCCGCGACTATCGGGGTGAACGGTATAGGTGAGTTCCTGAGAACTGTGCGGTTCTAGAGTGGCTTCTAATATGGATCGAGAAACCTCAAATTCCAAGGGATAGTCATCTCGCAGACGAATCTTCGCCCCCCGATTTGCCGATTGCACGGAAAGAACAACGGGATTATCCCGCCCAATGGAAAGCCGATGCAAGGGATGACGTGTGACTTGCACTCGGTGAGGTTTTACCCCTAGTCCATCCCAAACGGCGACACCTAACACTAAGGTATCGAATAGAAGGGTAATGAAAATACTGGTCTGTGGATCAAAAATGATGGCGACAACGATGGCGATCGCAATACCGAGCAATAAGAGTAAATAGAGGCGTTGAGAGGGAATCATAATTTTTTATCAGTGCCCCTTCAGGAGCCACTTGGCTAACCTCTATTTATAGTCTGATTTTTGAAGGATTGCTGAGACTCCCATTATGATCTGTGAACCCATGCCTTCGGCTCAGGCGGATTTCTCGCAGGTTTCTGTTAATGCAAGCTAGATGGGCGATCGCTTAAGACTACGATTCCGACAAAATCAACCATTCGGTTGATACAACTGGATGAAGTGCGATCGCCTTTTCACTTCGTAATTTATTGGTAGGGGTAAAGATGCCAAAGCTGCCCTTACTGGAACAAGCATGATTAGAGCTGATCAAGACACCGATTTAGTTGTCCACAAAGACCTTCTAATCAATACCTACATACCAATAGCAAAAACGTGGGTTGCTGAGGAAGATGGAACTCTTGCCAGTTTTATTTCTCTGCTAGAGAACAACGAAAACGATAGATATGCATAACACTCAAGCCGCTAACAAGTACAGCCGTCTAGCTGCCTTTTGGGCAGTCCTTGGTGCCCTGGGGACACTTGCTGGTTTTCCTTACTCGGTAGCACTCAATTCCTCGTTAACCGTATCCCCGCCTCTGCCGTTACCCCTATTAGCGATCGCCAGCGCAATTCAGAGTGGTGTTCTCCTGTTTATCCTGAGCTGGATTGGCGTCCGGCTGGGGCAATCTCTGAGACTCGACACCCCTTTTGCCCGTGCCTTTGTTTATGGGTTAAAGCCACCCGCCCTCTCAAAACGTGCCATGAATTGGGCAATCATCAGCGGTATTTTAGGAGGATTTATCATCTTGGCGCTGGCTTTTTTGTTTCAACCCTTTATGCCGCAAACAGTACAGTCTACAACTCTCAACATTGCCCTGTGGAAGCGTGTACTGGCTTGTTTTTATGGTGGGATTGTGGAGGAGCTATTACTGCGCCTATTTTTGATGACGCTGATGGCTTGGGTTTTCTGGAAGATGGGGCTAAGAGAAGGGAAACACCCCGCACGGCTTGCGTTCTGGCTAGCGATCGCACTTTCTGCCCTACTGTTTGGGGTTGCCCATCTGCCAGCCGCTGCAACCTTGTGGTCATTGACCCCCATTGTCATTACCCGAACGATGGTGCTGAACTCTCTAATGGGAATAGTATTTGGCTTTCTCTATTGGCAGTGGGGGTTGGAATACGCCATGCTGTCTCATTTCTGTGCCGATATCGCGCTGCATGTCATTGGTGGGAGTTAAAGCACCTATCGCACCAAACCCGATTTCTATATCGATCGCTCTCACCAATGGCTCATATTAAGTCCGGGTAATCGCTTACGATAAGAGTAGAGGGTAATTTCCATCAGCGATGCCAAAACGAATTAGGAAGTATGTAAAAATAAGTTGAACAATTAAGCAGGAATTCTGGGCTTAATTACATAGTTCCATTCACCGCGAAAAGAGTTGCGCTCAATGGCAATAGCCTTAAATTCTTGGTCTGTAACTTTGATACCTGGAACGTAGCAATTTTCATCTAACCTAGCTTCCACTTGTAATCCTTGTTGAGTGGTAGTGTTGCGAATTAGATTAATCACGATTTGCAAACTAGTTAAAGGTCTACTACGCCAATTTTGAGTAATGTGGCAAAACAAGCGATGCTCAATTTTATTCCATTTACTTGTTCCGGGAGGAAAATGGCAGACCTGAATCGTTTTCTGAATCTCGTCGGCAAATTCTTGGAGTTTTAACTTCCAGAGTCGAGAACGATAACTATTGCTACCACCACAATCTGCCGTAATCATCAGATGCTGACTATTGGGATAAGATTGTTTTCCCATGGCGTACCACCAATGGCGAATAGACTCGACGGCAAAGCCAGCCGTATCGTGGTCAATACCAACATTGCTCCATCTTTTATTGGTTGTGAGGTCATAAATTCCATAAGGAATTGCTTTACCTAATTCGGGGTCAACAAAGTCATGCATTCGTACCTCGATAGGCTGTTCGTTAGGACACCACTCAGTTCCAGGATTCTTAAAGTTTCCAATTAACTCTTTTTTCTTGGTGTCCACTGAAATTACAGGTCGCGCCTGCGATTGGAAGTATTTGACTTGGTTTGAAATATGTAAAAACTGGTCGTCTCGGTCTGCACTCTGCCCACCATCACGGGTTTTCCGATTGGATTGTAAGCTGTAGCCTAACGATTCGAGTAAATTGTAAACGCTCTTAGAACTGATTCTGTGTCCCCCTTGATTCAAGGCTTGAGCCAGTTTAACTACACTTTTAGATGTCCATTTGAGTGGAGATTCTGGGTCGCCTAATGTCATTGGCTCCACCAGCGCTTCCAAATCTGTCAGCAGCATTGGGTCTCGTTCTTCAAGTAGAAGACGTCCACCACCTGCTTCTCGGATTCTTAGAATTTCATCCTGCGTTTTTGACTCATCTGGTTGTGACAACAAACCTATTCCGGCATGAATTGTCGTCCGCGACATTCCCGTTGCTCTAGAAACCTGACTTATACCTCCCCAACCTAGACTTTGGGCTTCGATTGCGGCCCAAATACGTCTTGTTTTCTCATTCAAGTAAGGCGATAACCGCTCATACTTGTCTTGAATGCTTTTTATCCCCTCATTCCCAGACATATCACCCTGCAATGCCAGTTATCTTCTCATTATTCAATCTCTGGATAAATTGTCCAATTTATTTTTACATGGCTCCTAAGAGTGCGGGAATTTACGGAAGTCTGCGGTAATATATGAAGTCCCTCAGCGAGCTTGATCTTCAGCGATCGCTTACCTGGGTACCGATACTTGACTCAACAAGGAAGAAATAACAGCATCCATTTGTACTCCATCGAGTTGTGCTTCGGCTTTCAGAATCAGACGGTGGCGTAACAAAGGGGGTGCCACTGTCTTTATATCATCCGGGGTGGCATAGTTGCGACCTTCTAGCCAAGCGTGAGCTTTACTTGTTTGTAACCAAGCTACAGCCGCTCTCGGAGAAGCACCCAAAGCCAAGTCAGGATGTTGTCGTGTGCGCTGTACCAACGCCAGTAGGTAATCTAGCAACTTGTCCTCAATCTCAATCGCTTGCACGGCTTTTCTCGCGCTCAGAATCTGTGCTACGGTTGCGATCGGTTTGAGCCGAGCTAAATCCAGGCGCTTGGCGCGAAACCCCGCCTGAGCATTCAGCAACATTTGCTTTTCGGCGGCTGAATCGGGGTAATCGACCACCAATTTAAATAAAAAGCGGTCTAACTGAGCTTCTGGCAAGGGGTAAGTGCCTTCAAATTCCAGGGGATTTTGAGTTGCAATCACCCAAAACAATTCAGACAGGGGTAACGTCTCCCCATCCAGCGTCACCTGCTGTTCTTCCATGGCTTCTAGCAGTGCGGCTTGGGTTTTCGGGGGGGTGCGGTTAATTTCATCCGCGAGCAAAACTTCTGTAAAGACAGGCCCTTTTTTCAGGGTGAAACTGCGGCTATTCAGGTCAAAAATGTTCGTCCCCAAAATGTCGGAGGGCAAAATATCTGGCGTGAGCTGAATCCTGCGAAAATCGGCCTGGATCAGCCTTGCCAGCACCTTCACCATTAGGGTTTTTCCTGTTCCGGGGACTCCTTCGACAATCACATGCCCTCCACTCAGGAGTGCCACGAGCATCTGCTGCACCAAAGTCGATTGACCCACCACTACTTTGGAAAGGGTCTGCGCTAGGCGCTCAAATATAGCGTTCGATTCGCTCATGTAGGGGTCAGCGTGGGAGTGGATAGGACTTGAATTCTCATTGTGAACGATTACGGGTTCAAGAAGGGGAGATGGCGACGAATTTGCTGCCATTTTCCCAACCACTTTAGCAATTCTGTTTCCCTAATTCGAGCTTTTTGAGATTGCATTTGCAGCACTTGTTCCAGTTCGGCGGCTGGACGCCCTGTCTGCTGCATCCATGCGTTCACGAGAGATTGAGGGTCGAGTTGTTCCTGTCCTAAAAAGAGGGCTTTTTGCAGTTGCACTTGTTCTTCTTTGCCCACAACTTCTAACACAAACTCACTGCTTTCAGCTTTTTGCAAGACGGCGGCTAAAGCCTGAATGTAAGCTTCGCTGTTGTTCACAACGGGTGTGGGTAAGGTTTCGGGTTTTCCAAAGCGACGATTTCCAGCCCAGATGGCAACGAGGAGGAGAATTGCAACCTGAACCAAAGCTGGAAATACGGGAGTTTTACCGAAGTAACTAAATATATCTTGTTCTTGTTTACTCTTTGTTGCGTCTGTATCTCTGTAACCGTGAAGGTATTCGTCTACCCATACGGAATTGGCGATGGAAGAGTTTTCCGCCTCTCCTGATTGGGTCACCAGTTGGGCGAGAAATTCATAATTACCCCGAAAATCTTGATAGGCATTGGCTGCCAAATCGGGTGTTGTAGCGAAGATGGTGCGTCCTTTGCCGATATTTTCTTGCCAAACAATCGAACCAAAGCGATCGCCTAACTGTTTTTCCTGCGCTGACCAATTCCTACGCGCCGTATTAATCTTAACCTTCCCCATTGCCGTTTCGTGCAGGGTATTAAAAGCGGCTTTGGTCACTGGCTGACGGATGCCCAAAGTTACCAAAATGTTGCCCTTTTCTACCCAGTCTCGCTCATCTTGCTCCAGGTCTGGAGCAGACAATTGACTGTTGACGCGTAACAAGGTAACCGGAGCTTTGATTGTCTTGTTGTTGGCTAAATTCTCAAACGGTTTTTGCCAACGCTTGGCTGGGGTTCCCCGTTCCTCCATGAAAGCATACCAAGCACCATACCCATTGGGGGCGCGGGTGTAGGTAGAACCACTACTGAGTTGATTATTGGCAGGAGCTGCAAACAAGGTAAGGAGAATTAAGGCTCCAATTGCGATCGCGCCAAATAACCATAACCGCCGATTTGACCCTTTCATAAAGCTTCAATTTCTTGGTAAGCTTGCTGGCACTGCTCAAAGTCTGCACTTGAAGCTTCAGTATTACTAAAGCATAGTTGCTGATGCGTCATGAGCAAGGTTCGGTAGGGTTTGGGTTGGGGTAGCTGCTGGACTAATTTTAAGTATTCCCCATCGGTGCGGCTAGATTCGTGGGGAGCCATCCCACTGTCATGTAATCGTTGCAACATTGCCATATACAGCGATCGACAAGCTTCGCGATAATTACCCTGCTGCTGGAATTTTTGCGATCGCTGCAACCAACCTGCAACGGATAATGATTGGGCGGGTGTTTGGGTGACTTTTTGAGCAGGCTGATTCAACGAATGGGTGAGGGAATAAAGATAAGGACGCAACCATCGCCAAATCTGCAAACCGATCCAGGTTAAGAGTAAACCCAGTATCAGCCAAAAGGCAGCTTTAGCTAGCATTTGTATCATTGGCGAATTCCACCAAGATGGCAGTGATGCATTGGATGGGTTAGATGCAAATCGGGAAAGTTGCAGTTCCCACCACTCCCCAAACCGTTGTTGCAGTTGGGATAGCTGCCAACCCAAACTATCCTTCTCAAAGGAACCGTTAGACATGAATGAATCTCGCACAGCGCAGGACTATTTCTATTTAGCCATGTCTGCATCATGAATCTGTACGAATCCAGCAACTAAAGGCTAAACATGAAGGGGAGACAACGGGTAGAATACCGCTAATATGCGTGGCGGATATGCTAAATTCGGCTCACCCAATCACTCAATGTTCCTGTGCCTCCCAAACTCCACTTTGCCTCAAAGCTCAACTGAAGAAGCATGGAATTTCCCAATAAGGCTGAATTAGCTATAGAGAACTATCGTGATTCTGAAATCAAAAAGGTTCCAGGACTTGCCTATATTTCTAACTACCTGAATCCGGATGAACAAGATGATTTACTGAATATTATAGACCAACAAACATGGTCAATTAAAGACCAAAGAAGAATTCAAGAATATGGATATAAATATGACTATCAAGATGGCTTTTTTGTGGCATCAACCCACTTAGGTACTTTGCCCGATTGGGCACAGAGTATTGCTGTCAGACTGGCTCAAGATAACTTAATAGTCAACATTCCCGATCAAGTCATCGTCAATGAATATCAACCCGGTCAAGGTATTGTGAGCCATACTGACTGTATTCCTTGTTTTGGCAATACGATTGTTACTCTCAGTTTAGGCAGTGATTGTGTCATAAATTTTACTCATTCTCAAACCCAAGAGGAAGCAAAAATTCTCTCGCAACCTGGAAGCTTATTAATTTTTAAAGGGGAAGCCAGATATAGTTGGCAACATGGAATTATTGCCTGTCATCGAGATAACTATAAGGCTAGAGATTTTATAAGAACTAGACGGGTTTCTATAACCTTTAGGGAAGTTTTATTTCCTTATAAGTAGTAATCCCTCTGCCTTAAAACTGTCAGCCTTGTACCTCATCTAAATGCAAACCGCTATATCGCTTGAAACAAGAGCAACCCACTTTAGCGAATCCGAGTGGTACAGCACCGATTTTGGGGAGTTTTGATGGATGTCACAATTTTGTTTGAATCAGTATTTTTCAATCTCTAAAAGCTGTGAGAGAATAACGGTCTTTACACTCAGGTTCATTTGGGGTGATTCGCTTGTGACTGGCGCGCGTTTTACAGATTACAGGAATCTCTGCAATCAACTGTGTCCCTTTCCCTGGAACCGAAATGCATTTGAGTTTACCCTGGTGTTTTTCCACGATAATTTGATGGCTAATCGATAATCCCAATCCCGTCCCTTTTCCGACTGGCTTCGTTGTAAAAAATGGGTCAAATATTTTTTTGCACACTTCCTTTGGCACCCCACAACCGTTGTCAGTAATCCGAATCACAACTCTTTGATGATTGGGAATTAAAGTTTGGGGATTGACAGACGTATTGAGCAAAATATGGGTTAAATTGCGCCCTTCTCTTGTTCCCGCATCCCCAGTCATCAAGGAAGTGTGGATGGTAATCACTCGTGGCGAAGGTTGGGATTCTAGAGCGTCAATCGCATTATCTAGCAGATTCATGAACACCTGATTCAACTGACTGGCATAACAGGTAACTTTGGGCAGTTGGCTATAGTCTTTAATCACCTTAATTTCGGGGCGATTGCCATCTGCCCTCAGTCGAGGTTGCAAAATTAGTAGAGTATTGTCAATGCCTTCATGGATATCTACCGGCTTTAATTCTGATTCATCCAATCTAGAGAAAGTCTTGAGCGATCGCACAATGGCTTCAATCCGTTCAGCTCCCACCTCCATAGAATCCATCAGTTTTGACCAATCTTCCCTGAGAAATGGCAAGTCGATCTCAGAAGCGAATTGTTGAATAGCGGGTGTAGGATTGGGATACGTTTGCTGGTAAAGTTGAAGCAGTTTTAATAAATCTTGGAAGTACTCCCTGGCCGGATTTAGATTGCCTAAGATAAAGCAGACGGGATTATTAATTTCGTGGGCAACTCCTGCCACCATTTGCCCCAAACTCGACATTTTTTCAGTGTGAATCAATTGGGATTGGGTGCGTCTCAATTCACTGAAAGCCAACTCTAGCTCTTGTGTTTTTTCTCGTTCTCTTGCTTCCGATCGCCGCAGTGCTTCTGACTGCTTTTGAACCCTCGCTAATAATTCGGCTTGCTGCAAGGCGACTCCTAACTGATTGCCAATCTCAACTACCACATGGGTTTCTGCTGTTTTCCATTGGCGAGAGCCGGAATTTTGATAAGTTGCCACCAATCCCCAAAGTTTAGAGCCGCAGAAAATGGGGACAATGATGTAAGCTCTAGCTTGAAATCCTTCGAGGAGGTTGATGTAACAAGAGTTAAACCCGGCTTTGTAAATATCTTGGACGACTGCATAACTTGCACCTCGACTGTACGCACCGCCTTGGGTTTCTTGCAGATAAGTATCCTGCACTGGCAAAGTAGTACTAAGAACGCTATCGCAACCTGCGGCACTATCGAAGCTTTTCACGGCACAGCGATCATTTTCTAGAGTATTCTGTGTCAGATTGGGGTTATTCGCTTGCTCCTGCAACAGCGAAATCCACTCAGTCCCCACAGACTCGGAAACAATCTCTCCAGTCCAGTCGGGATTGAAACGATAGATCAGAACGCGATCGCAGTTCATCAATTGCCGCAATTCCTCTGTTGTGGCACTAAAAATCGCTTCAATATCCAATGTTTGGCGTATTCTTTGAATCGCAAAGGCGATCGCGCGTTCTCGCTGTACGCTCTCCTGCAAGGCTTCTTCTACCCGTTTGCGATCGGTGATATCCAATGCTGTTCCAAACAGCCGAATCACCTGCCCTTGCTCATTAACAACCGCTTCTCCTCTTCCCTCAATGTACCGGACTTGACCATCAGGGCGCACAATTCGATAGTCAAGTTCGTAGCATGTCCCTAATGCCAGCGCTTGTGAGGTCGCTTGTTGAAATGGCTCTCGGTCATCGGGGTGAATCTTCTCGATCAGTTCGGCGTACTTGGGTTCGGGTTGGTTCGGGTCAAGACCTAGAATCTGGAATTTCTCTTCTGACCAGGTAATTTCCCCACTGAGTACATCAAATTCCCAGTTGCCGATATGGGCAATTTTCTGGGCTGTTGCCAGGTTCGCTTCACTATGCTTGAGTCGTTCCTCTGCAAGTTGGCGTTGCATAGCTTGCCGATAGGCATCGCTAATATCTTTTTGTGTACCCAGCATTCGCAGGGGCGCACCCGATTCATCGCGCTCAAAAACCTTACCGCGAATCAGAATCCACTTCCACTCCCCAGACTTTGATCGCATCCGAAATTCCACTTCGTAAAGGGGAAGCGTATCTTGAAGATAGGCATTCAAAACCTCCATTACCCTGGGCTTATCCTGTGGATGCATCAGCTTCTCCCAGGATTGGTAATTATTTTCAATCTCCTCTACCTCGTACCCCAGTATTCTCTTCCAAGAGGAGTCAAAATAGGTTTGCCCTGTGGTGATATTCCAATCCCACCACCCCAAAGCACTACCTTCTAACGCTAGCTGCAAGCGCTCTTCACTCTCCCGCAGCGCCGCCTCTGCCTGCTGACGTTCAGCCATTTCCTGCTTCAGTTGGACAATTGCCTGCTGGAGTTCAGCTTCTGTTCGCAGACGCTCTTGGATTTCGCCTTTCACCGCTTCAAATTGCGCCGCACTGGGAATTGTCAGGGCTTGGGGCAGTAAAGAAACTAGCTCAAACGCTGTATATAATGAGACGACAGCCGCAAAGGCTTTGATCACACCCGATAACCAATAGTCAGGATGCCACAAAGTCCAAATTTCCATAATGTGGGTTGTGCCACAGGAAACGATGAAGGCACCAAACAGCAGGAAAATCCAGTTAAAGGGTATATCTTGTCTCTTGGCTACGAAATACGTGAGTGTCAACGGAATTGAGTAATAAGCCAGCGCCGTTAAGGCATCTGAAACAATGTGTAAGCTCACCAACTCAGATTTCCAGAGATAGCAATGTCCGTGAGGAATAAAAAATTCCGCTAATACCATGTTGATTATGTTAAAAATTTTAAACTTATGTCAGAAGGCAGATACCCATAAAGAAACTATTTATAGTTTGCATTCATAACAAGAGGTTTTCAACGAAAGATTGCAACTTAACAAAGCAACTTAGGCTTGTCCATAAATAACAACCCACTTTTGGCTGAAAAACACAGCAAAAACTGCGGAGGTCTTTTTTCAGGCTTTCTTAATCAAGATTACTCTACCCTCTAATCGGTGGGAAAATAAATCAACTGAGTAAGATTTTGTTTGATTTTAAGCAGGCTGAGCAATTTACGATGAAAAGTCAACCACCAAAGCGTAAGCGAGGTGTCATCCTCACGTATCGAGGTTGGCAGCGCTTGCAGAGGGCACAGCATCAGTCGGAAATTGAAGACAACAATGGCGTTCCCTACACTTTGGAACAAATCGGTGAACGGACAAAGATGAGTCCCAATACCATTGCGAAGGTACAACGTCGCCAAGTTGCTGTAGATCGACTAACCTTGGAGTCCTACTTCAGCACGTTTAATCTTGTGCTGAACGTTGATGACTATACTCAACCTGACTCCAACGAGATCGAGAGTCGTTCCAGTATCATGCTTAAAGGTTACGTTCCGCTCAATTCTCCTTTTTATGTAGAGCGTCCTCCCGTTGAGCAGCTTTGCGATGAAACCATCTTACAACCGGGAGCTTTGATTCGGATTAAAGCGCCCAAGCAAATGGGCAAAACCTCTTTGATGGTCAGGATTCTCGATGAGGCGCTCGCACAAAAGTTTAAAACGGTGACGTTAAGCTTGCAACTGGCTGATGCCGAGGTGTTCACGAGTTTAAATCAATTTCTGCGCTGGTTCTGTGCCGTTGTCACTCGCCGTTTGGGGCTACAGAATCGATTAAACGAGTATTGGGATGAGGTATTTGGTAGCAATTACAACTGCACGGATTACTTTGAAAATTATCTATTAGCAGAAATTGACAGTCCGGTCGTTTTGGCATTAGATGAAGTGGATGTAGTGTTCAATTACCCCAAAATTGCTACCGATTTTTTTGGGTTGCTCCGAACTTGGTATCAGAAAGCCAAGTATCCAGAGCGAAGTAGCCAAATTTGGCAAAAACTACGGTTGATCATCGTTCATTCCACAGAAGTTTATCTCCCTCTTAATGTCAATCAATCCCCCTTTAATGTGGGGTTGTCTATTGAGTTACCAGATTTTACTCCTGGGCAAGTCCAAGATTTAGCAAGTCGGTATCAACTCGATTGGGAAACTAGGGAAGTAGAACGCTTAATGGGGTTGGTTGGAGGAAATCCTTATCTCGTACAAATAGCGTTGCATCACATTAGCGGCAAAGACATCACGCTAGAACAGCTATTAGAAACCGCAACTTCCGACGACGGCATTTACAGAGGCTATTTGCGACACCAATTGTGGAATATTCAAAAATATCCCGAACTCGTAACAGCCTTGACGCAGGTTGTGATGTCACCCACTCCTGTGAAATTAAATCCCATAGAAGCGTTTAAATTGCACAGTATGGGACTCGTGCGGTTTGTCCAGGGGCAGGTTGTACCCAGTGGGGATTTGTGCCGTCGATATTTTAGCGATCGCCTCAGCCAATGGCAGTTAAATTTACTCCAAGAACATCGCCTCGCCACGATTGTTTCCATCAATGTAGTAAACTTTACGGGAATGATGGCGACTGACTCAGAACAAACGCAGCATTTACTCTACCAAAACTTTCAGTTCATAACCCAGTTAGGGAAGCAATATGAAGGGCAATTTCTCAAATCTACTGGAGATGGGTTATTAATGTATTTCCCCAATACCGTCAATGCTGTTAACTGCGCCCAAGAAATTCAAGTAGCCTTCAGGCAAATAGCTGAAGCCACCTCCCAACCCATCCTCACTTATCGAATTGGCATTCATTTAGGAGATGTTATTTTCAATTGCAAGGATGTTACCGGGCCTGGGGTGACAATTGCCACTCGCCTACAAACTGAAATTCCTGCCGGTGACATCTGTATTTCCCAGACCGTTTATGAGGCGGTAAGAAGTCATCTTCCCCTACAACCTATTGAAATAGGACAAGAGCAATTCGAGGGAATTGAAGAACCGATGTCTGTGTATCAACTTACTCTCTAGATACCAGGCTTTTTGAACAAGTCGGATATCTCACCGTCACGAATCATTTAGGGCTGCTATAGCTTACTAGATGTTAAAAGATGTATAGCAGTCGCCAAAGCAATTAGGACTCTCGCCAAATACTGAAACCTTGAGGAGTCAATCTTTTGCTTTGTGCCTCCTCGTATGATCTCCGGTACTCTCTGCTTTCTGCTATACATCATGCTCACCGCCCAAAGTCCATCCTATGAATATCAAGTTGGTGGGAGTTTACCGCTTGATGCGCCTAGCTATGTCAGGCGTCAAGCTGATAAGGAGTTATACGAGGCACTGTTAAGGAGTGAGTTTTGCTACGTCCTCAACTCCCGGCAGATGGGTAAATCCTCGCTTTGGGTGCAAACAATGTACCGCTTGCAAGCTGAAGGCATTTGCTGTGGAGTCATCGATCTAACAGCCATTGGCACTCAAGAGGTAACACCAGAACAGTGGTATGCCTCTGTTGTCGGTTCTCTCACCAGCAGCTTCCAGCTTGACTTTAATTTACGAGCTTGGTGGCGCGATCGCACCCACTTATCCTTAGTCAACCGCTTAAGTGAATTTCTAGAAACAGTCCTGCTGGTTGGGCTTGAGCAAAATGTCGTAATTTTTATCGATGAAATCGATAGCGTCCTCGGTTTAAACTTCCCCGTTGACGATTTTTTTGCCCTGATTAGAGCTTTATACAACAAACGGGCAGAAATGTCATCGTACAAGCGTCTGACTTTTGCGCTGTTGGGAGTGGCTACGCCGACCGATTTAATTACTGACAAAAACCGCACTCCGTTTAATATTGGACAGCCCATTGAGCTGAGAGGGTTTGAGCTAGATGAAGCGATGCCCCTGCTGCCTGGGTTAACGGGAATTGTTAGCAATCCCAAAGCGGTGCTCAAACAAATTTTGAACTGGACTGGCGGACAGCCATTCCTCACGCAAAAGCTTTGCAAGCTGCTTCTGGGCGCAACTCAAGAGTGGGGTGAAGGGTTTGTGAGAATTCCCTCTGCTAGCGAAGCCTTTTGGGTGGAGCAGTTGGTGCAACAGCACATTATCGATAACTGGGAAGCACAGGATGAGCCGGAGCATTTAAAGACAATACGCGATCGCCTCCTTTACAACGAACAACGCGCCGGAAGATTGCTCGGCATCTATCAGCAAATCTTACAGGGTGTGGAAGTGCCAACCGATGACAGTCGAGAACAGGTAGAACTGTTGCTAAGCGGGTTGGTGGTGAAACACCAGGGTGTATTGAAGGTAAGAAACCCGATTTATCAAGAAGTTTTTAACCTGGAATGGGTAGAGAAACAGTTAGGACAACTGCGCCCCTACTCTCAAGCTTTCGATGCTTGGCTCGCTTCAAAACGGCAGGATGCTTCGCGCCTTCTGAGGGGAAAAACCCTAACAGATGCCCAAACCTGGGCGCAGGGAAAAAGTTGGAGCGATTTGGATTATCAGTTTTTAGCGGCTTCTGAAGAATTAGACAGAACAGAAGTGCAGTTAGCATTGGAAGCAGAACGGGCTAAAGAAGTTGAAGCCAGACTAACAGAGGAACAAAAAAGATTAGCACTAGAGAAAAAAAGTTCTAGGCGGCAAAGGTTTTTGCTGGTTGTAGAAAGTATGACGTTAGTTTTAGCCTGTGTATTGGGGCTAGGGATTTATGTTCAGTATCGGCAAACGGCTGCGAGCGAGATAAAAGCGATCGCCAAATCTTCCGAAGCCCTATTTGCCTCAAATCAAAAGTTAGATGCATTAGTACAAGCTATTACAGCACAGCGACGATTGCAGAAGTTGGGTGTTGCAGACGCAGATATCCAGAACTCAGTTAAGCAGACTCTCCATCAGGCTGTTTATGGAGCAGTTGAGTATAACCACTTATTGGGGCATGACAATGTGGTTAATGATGTAACGTTCAGCCCTGATGGCGAACTCATTGCCTCAGCGTCTGCCGACAAAACCATCGCTCTTTGGCAAAAAGACGGTACAAAACTGGGAACACTTCAAGGGCACAACAAGACAGTTTGGGGAGTCGTATTTAGCCCCAAAGGGGATCTAATTGCTTCTGGTTCTGGGGATAACACCGTTAAACTTTGGCGCAAAAACAGTACAAAATCACCAAACCCAAAGCCGAGCTATACCTTGTGGCACACATTAGAAGGACATAGCAAAGACGTTGCAGACGTAGCGATCGCTCCTGACGGTCAGACCATTGCTTCCGCTTCTAAAGATAAAACAATTAAACTCTGGAGTACAGACGGCAAACTACTGAAAACTCTCACCGGACATACGGATGAAGTTGCCAGTGTTGCCTTTAGCTTTGACGGTCAAACTATTGCATCTGCATCTCACGATAAAACCATCAAACTTTGGAGTGTAGACGGTAAACTGCTCAGAACCCTCACCGGACATACAGATAGAGTTAGAGACGTTGCCTTTAGCCCTCAAGGAAATCTGATTGCCTCGGCGAGTTGGGATAAAACAGTCAAACTTTGGCACCTTGATGGAACTTTAGTCCAAACTCTAACTGAACACAGCGATGGAGTAATCAAAATCGCTTTTAACCCTCAAGGTCGTTTAATCGCCTCGGCAAGTGTTGACAGAACAGTCAAACTTTGGAAGCTTGACGGGACTCTCGTAAAAACCCTGCCAGCCGCCAAGGATGTCGTCTCTGGAGTGGCTTGGAGTCCTGACGGGCAACTCCTCGCGTCATCCAGTTGGGATGGCCCGATCGCGCTCTGGAAGCTTGATGACAGTTTGCTCCAGACTCTTAACGGACATCAAGCACCAATTTACACCATAAAATTTAGTCCTGATGGTAAGACAATTGCTACCGCCAGCCGCGATCAGACTATTAAACTTTGGCGGCTTGATGGTAGCTTAATTCGCACGTTTCCCAAACAATCCGATAAAGTTTTCGGAGTCGATTTCAGCCCAAGCGGAGACACCCTTGCTACAGGCGGTTATGACAGCACTGTTCGGTTGTGGCGACTGGATGGAACCTTACTCCACACTTTTACTGGACATCAAGGCAGAGTCTTCGCCGTTGATTTCCATCCAGATGGGCAGTCACTCGCTTCGGCGGGTGAGGACAGAACTGTCAAAATTTGGAGGATTGACGGCACCCAATTGGCAACTCTTAAAGGGCATACCGATCACATTAACGGAGTTGCCTTTAGCCCCGACGGACAGCTTATTGCCTCAGCTAGCGTGGACGGCACAGTCAAACTTTGGCAGTGGGATAATGCCATCGCATCTGGAAAGCCCAGCTACAGGCTTCTACACACATTAAAAAGCCATGGCCGTCAGGTGGCTGGAGTGGCATTTAGCCCTGATGGAAACACCCTCGCTTCAGCAGGGATGGATAGTATGGTGAGACTTTGGCGGCGCGACGGTACAGAAATCAGAGCCTTTAAGGGACACAAAAATGGAGTGTTCGGAGTGGCATTTAGCCCTGATGGGAAGTTCATCGCCTCAGCCAGTTTCGACGGCACAGTCAAAGTTTGGGGGTACGACGGTAAAGAAATTGAAACCTTAAAGGGACATAGCGATGGGGTATTTGGAGTTGCCTTTAGCTCTGATGGGAAGTTAATCGCCTCAGCAAGTCAGGATAGAACCGCAATTTTATGGAATTTAGAGCGAATTTTCCAGCTCGATTTCCTCCAGTATGGTTGCAATTGGGTGCGGGATTATCTGCGGACGAATGCAGAAGTAGAGGAAAGCGATCGCTCTTTGTGCGATGGAGTCAAAACTCAAAACGCTGCACACTAATTAATAAGGTTCCCTTTTTCCTTTCCCCCATCATGCTCACCGCCCAAAGTCCATCCTATGAATATCAAGTTGGCGGGAGTTTACCGCTTGATGCCCCTAGTTATGTCAAGCGTCAAGCTGATGATGAGCTGTACGAGGCACTGTTAAGGACTGAGTTTTGCTACGTCCTCAACTCCCGACAGATGGGCAAGTCTTCGCTTTGGGTGCAAACCATGCACCGCTTGCAAGCTGAGGGTATTTGCTGCGGAGTCATCGATCTCACAGCCATTGGCACTCAAGAGGTAACGCCAGAACAGTGGTATGCCTCTGTTGTCGGTTCTCTCACTAGCAGCTTTCAGCTTTCCTTTAATTTACGAGCTTGGTGGCGCGATCGCACCCATTTATCCTTAGTCAGTCGCCTGAGTGAATTTATTGAAACCGTTTTACTCTTAGAAATTCAGCAAAATGTCGTAATTTTTATTGATGAAATCGACAGCCTACTCAGCTTAGACTTCCCTATCGACGATTTTTTCACCCTAATCAGAGCCTTATACAACAAACGCGCTCAAAAGTCAAGCTATAAACGCGTCACCTTTGCCCTGTTGGGGGTAGCGACACCGCCTGATTTAATTGCAGACAAAAACCGCACACCGTTTAATATCGGACGGGCAATTGAGCTAAGAGGATTTGACTTACACGAAGCCATCCCTCTGATACCGGGATTACAGAAAATTGCCAGTCAACCAAAAGCCTTGTTAGCTGAAATTTTGTACTGGAGTGGGGGACAGCCGTTTTTAACCCAAAAGTTATGCCAGCTTGCTCTGATGGCAACAAATCGCGTGGGGGCAATTCCTGCTGGGGAGGAGGCGCGTTGGGTGGAACAGTTGGTGCAAGAGCGCATCATCGACAACTGGGAAACTCAGGATGAACCAGAGCATTTGAGGACAATACGCGATCGCATCTTGAGTCAGGAGCAACGCGCTGGGAGGTTACTGGGAATTTATCAGCAAATCTTACAGCAGGGGGAAGTCAAGAGCGATGACTCAACAGAGCAAATGGAACTACTGCTGTCTGGTTTGGTGGAGAAACAGCAGGGTTTCCTGAAGGTGAAAAACCCCATCTATCAGAACGTATTCGATTTGGCATGGGTAAAAGAACAATTAGCTTCTCTGCGCCCTTACACTCAAGCCTTCGATGCTTGGATAGCTTCAAAACAACAGGATGCTTCGCGCCTTCTGAGGGGGCAGGCGTTGAAAGACGCTTCATACTGGGCGCAGGGAAAAAGTTTGAGCGATTTAGACTATCAATTTTTAGCCGCTTCTCAAGAATTAGACAGGCTGGAAGTGCAGCAAACGCTGGAAGCAGCGAGGCTAAGAGAAGTAGAAGCCCGACTGGCAGAAGAACGCAAGCGGTTAGTTTTAGAGCGAGAGACAGCAAAGCGACAGCGAAGGTTTATTGGGGCGTTGAGTGGGGCACTAATAGTTGCGATCGCATCCGGCATTCTCGCCCTCTGGCAATATCATCGCGCCGTCACAAGCGAACAGCAAGCCCGCATCAGCGAAATTCAAGCCCTCACCTCCTCCTCCGCAGGACAATTCGCCTCCCAGCAGCGATTAGATGCCCTCGTGACTGCCATCAAAGCAAAACGTAGGCTCGACAGTCTCGCTCATTACAGCCCCCAGTTGCAATCTCAAGTTCAACAAGTGCTGCAACAAGCCATCTACGGAACGGCAGAATTCAATCGCCTGTCGGAGCAGCCCAGCCCGCTTCTGGCAATTGATGTCAGCCCAGACGGTCAAATCATCGCCACCAGCGGCACTGACGCAACGGTCAAGCTTTGGCAGCCCGATGGTATGCTGCTGCGAACCCTCCAGCACCCAGCCACTGTCATCTTCGCCCTCAGTTTCAGCCCCGATAGCCAGCGCCTAGTGACATCCAGTACAGACGGCAGCATTTATCTGTGGAATCGAGAAGGCAAGCTGCTCAAAACCTTTCAGGGACACAGTGCTGCCATTTGGGCGATCGCCTTCAGTCCTGACGGTCAGCGCATCGCCTCCGCCAGCGAAGACAGCACCATTCGCCTGTGGAGTGCCGATGGCAAACTGCTGCAAACTCTGAGCGGACATCAAAATGCGGTTTGGGGTGTTGCCTTTAGCCCAGATGGAAACCTGGTTGCCTCTAGCAGCACAGATAATACGGTCAAGGTCTGGACCAAGGGCGGCGAACTGGTGAGAACCCTGGAAGGGCACAAGGCCGCCGTTTGGGATGTTGAGTTCGCCTTACTTGCAGACAATAGCGGCACAAAACGTCCCACCATTGTCTCTGCCAGCGCTGACAATACTATCAAACTCTGGCAACCCGACGGAAAGCTGCTACAAACTCTCAGCGGTCACACTTCGGAAGTGTTTGAAGTCGCCGTCAGCACAGCAGGCGATGTGATTGCTTCCGCTAGCGCTGACCAAACCATCAACCTCTGGAAGCCGGACGGGACGCTGTTGAAAGTCCTCAAAGGGCATCAATCTGGAATTCGAGGCGTGACCTTTATTCCCAACAGTCAAATCGTTGTCTCCGCCAGCGACGACAATACCGCCCGACTCTGGAACCCGACCAACCCCTTCTCGAAAGTCCTGCACGGACATGGCGGCACGATTTGGGATGTGGATTTCAGCCCCGAAGGTCAGATGCTAGCTTCAGCCAGTTCGGATGGCAGCTTCAAACTGTGGGCGCGAGACGGCACCTTGCTGAAGTCTTTTGGTAGATACAAGGCTGGCATTCGCTCCGTTGCTTTCCTCCAGGGTGCCAACTTTGCCAACAGTGCGAACGCGCCCATCCTTGCTGTCTCCAGTAGAGATAAAACGATTAAATTCTGGCAGTTCGACGGGACGTTGCTGAAAACCATAACAGGACATAAGGCAAGCGTTTGGGATATTTCCCCTAGTCCAGACGGTCAGCTACTCGCTTCTGCCAGCGATGATAAAACCGTGAAACTGTGGAACAAAGACGGCACTTTGCTGAAAACTTTCACAGGGCATCAGGCTAGGGTTTACGATGTGGACTTTACCCCTGACGGAAAGAGGCTGGTTTCCGCCAGTGACGACGGCACTGCTCGGTTATGGAGTTTGGACGGTCGGTTTTCCAGGATTCTAAAGGGTCATCGCAGCCCTATTTGGGAAGTTGCCATCAGTCCAGACGGTCGCACTTTGGCAACTGCTAGCATGGATGACACGATTAAACTCTGGACGAGCGATGGCGCGTTGCTCAAAACCCTCAAGGGAAATATGAGAGGCATAATGGGGGTTGATTTCAGTCCAGACGGTCAAATGCTGGTAGCGGCAGGCTCAACTGGCGCACTCAAACTTTGGAAGATAGACGGTACAGAAATAACGACGCTAACCGGACATGAAGGAAACGTTTGGGGGGTGGCGTTTAGTCCCGATGGCAAACAGATTGCCTCTGCTGGGGACGATCGCACGGTAATTTTGTGGGATGTGGAGCGAATTCTCAAACTAAATGAACTGGCTTATGCTTGCGATCGCGTGCGTAATTATCTCAAGACGAATGATCAACTTGGTCAAGTTGATCGCGCTCTTTGCGATGGAGTCACAACTCAATTTAAGATTAACTGACTGTCACTGATGCCGATTCCAACGTTGCCACTAATTTTATCCCTAATTCCTCTTCAATAACGCCTTTTTTGTAATTCAAACTCCACAGTTCCAACGCGCAATCATCCCCTACTTGAGCAGGAAACAGACGCAGATGCAGTTCTTTTTCATTCGGGCGATACTCGCATTCTACTCGTGCGATCGCACCAATTTGTCGGCGATCCAGCGCAACTGCCAAGCGTAACAAAGCACTGAGCTGACACACGAGTTGCCGATGCTTTTTACTGGATAGATTACTAAAGCTTTCGTGCTTTTTCTTAGGGGTATTCCCACGGTGGTAGCGAGCGAGATTAGCAATGATTTCAATTTCGGTTTCCACAAAACCCAGAAGTTCGGCGTGACGAATTAGGTAATAAGAGTGCTTATGGTGAGCCGAATGATTCACATATAATCCACAGTTGTGCAAAATTGCCGCTGCCCAAAGCAGTTCCCGTTCTTCACAATCCCAGTGGTGGAGATATCCTTTGGTTTGGTTAAACAAACTCAGAACCAAGTTAGCAACTCGCTGGCTGTATTCCGAATTGACCTGATATTTCTGAGCAATTTTCAAGACGCTGCGTTCGCGCACAGAACCTTGATAGCGCAGTCGGTCTTCAATCAAACCGTGGGTGAGCATCCAGTCCACAATCACCCCTTCTCGGAGTGCCCGTTCACCAATGATCAAGCACTCAACCCGCAGCATTGTCATCGCTTCCACTAAAATGAGGGCACCCGCAACAATGATTTCTGAGCGTCGATCTGACATCCCTGGGATTGCTCCCCGTTCCGCGCAACTCATTGACGCTAAGCGCTTGACCATTTCTTTGAGGTCTTTGCGACTCATTTGGTAGCCGTTGAGGGTATTGGGTACCGTTCCTAGCTTTTCCCTCGCGTGCATGGTCGCCAGCGTCTCAATGGTGCCAGAGGTTCCCACTAAACGAGGCTGTTCGCCCGGTTGCAGGTGAGCGAGTAACTCTTCAACAGGTCGCTCTAGCATCCCCCGGATATAAGCTTGCAAGTATTGAAACTCGCTGTGATTCATGGGGTCGGTGGTGATGAGTTCAGCCGTGAGGCGAACGGCCCCTATTTTCGTACTGCTCAGATAACGGGGTTCATGACTATCCCCCAGAATTAATTCCGTCGATCCGCCGCCAATGTCAACAATAATATGGGGCCGATTGTTGAATTCCATCCCCGACAAGACACCCAAATAAATCCGTCGGGCTTCTTCTTGACCTGAAATTAGGTTGACAAATAACCCTAATTCTGATTCGATTTGCTTTAAAAAGGTTCGTCCATTCGGTGCCTCGCGCATAGCACTCGTGGCAACGGCAACAATTTGTTCGGCATTGCAGCTTTTAGCTAGTTCCTGGCAACGTTGCAAAGCAGCCAGAGACCGTCCCATGGCTTCTGGTGTCAACTCCCCTGTCTTGGGATGGCGATCGCCTAGCCGTACTGTCTCTTTTTCTCTGGCAATAATCGTAAACGACGGTAGCACTGGGTCAATCTGCACAACGACCATGTGAATGGAATTAGTCCCAATGTCGATCGCTGCCAGAATGCAGTTTTGATCAAGATTAGGATTGCAATCCGTGATAGAACTTTCTTTCGTTAAAGAATCAACCATGCCCTTGTATTCCAGGTAAAAACACCAGCCCAGACTCTAGGGATAACAATCCCGTTTAAAGGGAATTAAGTAAATAGGCACTATATCCTAGATAGAAATTCCCCAATCGGGAAGAATCAACCATCCTGAATTTGTTCCATGCTGACCCAACCCCAACAAAACCCCGTACCAAGCTGGCTAAGGATTATTCGACTCCTGCGATGGGATAAGCCAGCAGGACGCCTGATCTTGATGGTACCTGCACTGTGGGCCGTCTTTCTAGCCGCTAATGGCATACCCCCTGTACCCTTAGTCGGGGTGATTATCCTGGGAACCTTAGCCACCAGTGGTGCGGGTTGTGTGATTAATGATTTGTGGGATAGAGATATTGACCCTCAAGTTGAACGCACACGCGATCGCCCCCTCGCCTCTCGTGCCCTCTCGATCCAAGTTGGTATCATTGTGACCTTAGTGGCAATGAGTTGTGCTGGCGTCCTCGCTCTTTATCTCAATTCTTACACCTTTTGGCTGTGCGTTGCTGCTGTCCCCGTCATCATCTTTTACCCATCCGCCAAGCGAGTATTTCCCATTCCCCAGTTAATGCTTTCCATCGCTTGGGGCTTTGCCGTCCTCATCAGTTGGAGTGCCGTAACTGCTAATCTGCAACCTGCAACTTGGATACTGTGGGGGGCAACAGTTCTTTGGACATTGGGCTTTGATACGGTTTATGCCATGTCTGATCGCGAAGATGACAAACGGATTGGGATTAACTCTAGTGCTATCTTTTTTGGTGATTATGCGGCTGAAGCTGTGGGTGTTTTCTTTGTGGGTACCGCTGGCTTGCTAGGCTGGTTAGGTGTCGTGATGCAATTACACCCCGGTTTTTGGCTGGGATTGGGAATTGCGATCGCACTTTGGGCTTGGCAATATACCCGACTGCGCCAAAAAGACCTTCCCAGATCGGCTTATGGTGAGATTTTCCGCCAAAATGTTTGGATTGGTTTTATTATCCTGGCTGGGATGATTGCTGGCTCTATTTTTTAGGTCTTATTGAAGGCATAGAAGCCAGTGATGTCCCGTAAGGGGAGTGCATCCCAAAGTTGCATAAACAGTTTTAAGAAGGGACAAGGAAGACAAGGGGACAAGGGGGATAGTACTGAAAAAAAAGATATTTGCAAAAATGGGATGCTCCCCGTAAGCGGATTGTCTGGTACGTCAAAATAGTTGTTGTTGCATAAGGTTCAGTCGTGAGTACAGAACTAAGTACCTCTTCTGGGATAACCTCCACTCTCTATGAGAAAGACTTCTATGCCTGGACGCAAGAACAGGCAAAACTTCTGCTGCAAGGGAAATGGGATGGTTTGGATGTTGCCAATTTGGTTGAGGAGATAGAGTCTTTGGGCAAGCAGCAACGCCAAGAACTCAGGAATCGCCTGGGCGTTTTGCTCGGTCATCTGCTTAAATGGGAGTTTCAGTTTAGCAAGCGCTCGAAAAGCTGGTTTGTCACACTGCGAGAACAACGTCGTGAGATTCGTGACTTGCTGGAAGAAAGTCCCAGCTTGAAGCCTTATCTTCCTGAAGCGTTGCAAAAAGCTTACCCGTCTGGCATAGATTTAGTAGTACGAGAAACACCTATGCGCGATCGCGACTTGCCGAGTGCGTGTCCCTACACCTTAGAGCAAGTTTTGGACGGCGCGTTTTTCCCAGGGCAACCTGATGAACCGGAGCGAGACTGGTAACTATCGCTAACTCATGAGAAAAATTATCATTGGGGTGATGGGGCCAGGAACTGGAGCCTCGGAGACTGACCGAAAACATGCCTATACAATAGGCACACTGATTGCTCAAGCAGGATGGGTGCTGCTGACGGGGGGCAGAAATGTTGGTGTTATGGACGCTGCCAACCGTGGGGCAAAATCTGCCAATGGTTTGACTGTCGGTATTCTGCCTAATGCTGGCGATAGCGGCGTCTCTGATGCCGTGGATATTGCCATTTTTACAGACATGGGCAGTGCCCGAAATAATATCAACGTCCTCTCCAGTGACGGGGTGATTGCTTGCGGGATGGGGGCTGGCACCGCCTCTGAAGTGGCACTGGCTTTAAAGGCCAATAAACCTGTCGTTTTATTGACAGAGGATCGAGAAAGTCAACAGTTTTTTCAACACCTGTCGAACCATAATATTTTTATCGCAACGAGTCCAGAAGCTGCGATCGCATTCGTTAAACAAGCCTTAACTCATGGTTGTGAAACCGAGTAATGTTGAGCCGATGAGATTAACCTTATTGTCCAAAGTATGCTTACCGAATCATAGCACGAACCTTTTAAATAAGTCTTCTACCCTTGGATATACAAGGATTATGTTTTAGAGCAATACAGCCTTTGGGCTACAATGATATTGTTAAATTTTATGGCATCAGCTAAAGAAAATTTAAGCTGATTATCGTGAAGTTTGCAATGAGTCTAGCTTCCCGATTCGCTTTAAGCTAGAAGGCAGTTTTGAGAGGATTGAACCGAAATGGGATACGAACTTCCCCCCTTACCTTACGCCTACGATGCGCTGGACCCTTACATCTCTGCCAAGACGTTTGAGTTCCATCATGACAAGCATCACGCGGCTTACGTGACCAATTACAACAACCTAATCAAGGACACGGATCTAGCCGATAAGTCGATTGAGGAAGTCATCAAGGCAACCTACAATGACTCGTCCAAGGGCGGCATCTTCAACAATGCGGCACAAGCTTGGAACCACACATTCTTCTGGAATGGCATGAAGCAGGGTGGCGGCGGTGCCCCAACTGGTGCCATCGCCGAGAAGATTGATTCGGACTTAGGTGGCTACGATAAGTTCAAAGAAGAGTTTAAAAAAGCAGCAGCGACTCAGTTCGGCAGTGGCTGGGCTTGGCTCGTACTCGACAACGGTACGCTGAAAATCACCAACTCTCCCAATGCCGTCAACCCGCTAGCTTTAGGGCAAACTCCTTTGCTAACTCTGGATGTTTGGGAACACGCCTACTATCTGGATTACCAAAATAAGCGTCCCGACTTCATCGACGCTTTCATCAACAACTTGATTAACTGGGACTTTGTTAACGAGAATATGGCTGCCGCTTAAGGAACGTTAACTCAAAGGGGACACTGAGCGCTCGCCTCCGGACTACGGCAAAATTCACTGTATTAGGAGTGATCGCGATTCCCTCTCTCATTGAGGAAGCCCTCAATTAAGATTAAGAAGACAGCCATGGGAAAAAATCGTGGCTGTCTTTTATTGTTATTGACCTACATCAAAATAATTGTATGGATAGTAAAGATTTAGCCCAATATATCGAAAGCACAAATAGCATTTCCAAGCCCTGGCTACTGGTGCAACTACGATTGAAGAAACTCCAAGAGCAACGAGAAACACTTTCACCCGAAGAGTATGCGACAGGACTCGCTGATATTCACCAGGATCTCATGAAATTAGGTGAATGGTGGCGCGGTATCGAAGACGAGGTTTTTTGAAGTCACATGGAATAAAAATTCTTAACCTTCAACCTTCTAACCTTCCAACCTTCAACTCATTTCCAAGATAGGTTCTAGAACGCTTCAGTTCAGGGTACTATGAAGTCGCAACCCCTAGTGACCCCACTAGGAGATCAGGCGTTGTGGCGCGCTATCTGGTGCAGGATACTCTGGCACACCCTCCTCAACAACTGACTGATGCGACAAGCGATCACTCTGGGACAGGACAAAGCCAACTCAAAATTATGGCTAAATCATCGAAAACGACCCTCACGGACATTAATCTAGGTGACCCGCAATATTACTTTAATCGGGAACTCAGTTGGCTAGAGTTTAATGATCGGGTGTTGCATGAAGCCACTGACCCGCGGACGCCTCTTTTGGAGCGTCTAAAGTTCATGAGCATTTTTAGCTCCAATTTGGATGAATTCTTCATGGTTCGTGTTGCTGGTTTACAGCAACAGCTAGAGGCCAATGTGAGAAAGTTGACGCCTGATGGTCGAACACCGAGCCAACAGTTGGAGGCCATTAGTGATCGATTACGTCCCATGATCAATGAACAGCATCAACACTTTGAGAAAGTTCTGCGATCGCAACTGGCACGAGAAGGGGTCCATTTTCTAGATTACATGGACTTGAACCAGGAACAACGGACTTACCTGCAAAACTACTTTGAAGAGCAAATTTTTCCGGTTCTCACCCCCCTTGCGGTTGACCCCAGCCATCCATTTCCTTACATTTCCAATCTCAGTTTGAATCTGGCTGTAGTGGTGAAAGACCCAGACACGGGAGAAGAGTTATTTGCACGGGTAAAAGTGCCTAAAGTCTTACCTCGGTTCGTGCCTTTGCCTGAACAGTTGCGTCACCGCAAAAAAGATCGACCCGCCGTCTGGTCGGGTGTGCCTCTAGAACAAGTCATTGCTCATAACTTGGAATTTTTATTTCCAGGAATGAATATTCTGGAGTATCATCCATTTCGGATTACCCGCAATGCAGACCTAGCTGTCGAAGAAGATGAAGCGGACGACCTGCTGTTGGCGATTGAGCAGGAACTGCGGAAACGACGCGTTGGCGGTTCTGTCGTGCGGATGGAAATTCATGTCACAATGCCCGATACCGTGCGAGAGATGCTGATGCGGGAGTTCAGGCTCCAGAAGATCGATATCTATGAGGTAGACAGTTTACTGGAATTGGGCGATTTGATGGGTTTGATGGAGTTGCCACTCCCGGAACTGAAAGACCCCCCTTGGACACCCGTGGTGCCCTCCCGGTTGCGATCGCCAACCGCGGAGGACGAGGAGGAAGATTTATTCACCGTGATTTGCCGTGCCGATTTGCTGGTACACCATCCCTATCAGTCCTTTTCCGGAACAGTGCTGCGCTTTATTACCCAGGCGGCTCAAGATCCGGCGGTTCTCGCCATCAAGATGACACTCTATCGGACATCGGGTGATTCACCCATTCTCAACGCCTTGATTTCGGCGGCAGAAAATGGTAAACAAGTGGCGGTTCTAGTGGAGCTGAAAGCCCGTTTTGATGAAGAGAACAATATTCTCTGGGCACGCAAATTAGAACAAGCAGGGGTGCATGTTGTTTATGGTTTGGTAGGGTTGAAAACTCACACCAAAGTCGTACTGGTGGTGCGTCGGCACGACAACAAAATAAAACGCTATGTTCATATCGGCACTGGCAACTATAATCCTAAAACCGCCAGATTTTATACGGATTTGGGAATATTAAGCTGTCGGGATGATTTGGGTGCAGATTTAACCGATTTGTTTAATTTCTTGACGGGTTACTCACGGCAACGGTCTTATCGGAAGTTATTGGTCGCGCCAGTGAATTTGCGCGATCGCTTCCTGGCCTTGATTAACCGTGAGATCGAAAATTGCCGACAGGGTGGAACGGGTCGTATCGTTGCCAAAATGAATGCTCTGGTTGACCCACAAATTATTGCCACTCTCTACGAGGCTTCCCGTGCAGGCGTTCAAATTGACTTAATTGTCCGAGGAATTTGCTGTCTGCGTCCTGGACTTCCAGGTGTCAGTGAAAATATCCGCGTGATTAGTGTGGTCGGTCGCTTTTTAGAACACTCACGGATTTATTACTTTCACAATCAAGGTAAAGAGGAGGTGTATATTGGCAGTGCAGACTGGATGCGTCGGAATCTGGATCGACGAGTCGAGGCCGTTGTGCCTATTGAAGACCCAGAGCTTGTCAAAGACCTGCAAGAGATCTTGGCAATCATGATGGCAGATAACCGTCAAGCTTGGGAACTCCAATCCGACGGTAGCTACATCCAACGACATCCCGCTGACGGTACCAACGAGCAATGCGCCCAGAAGATCTTAATGGAAATGGCAAACTAACCCGTTAAGAGTCCTGAATTCATTTCTAACTCTTGACTAAAGAGGTCTGAAGTGTAAAGGCTGAACTTCAGCCTTTTATCTCCTGTTCCCCCTTGCCATCTGTTACTTAGAATCGCACACTAAACTTAACAATTTACTTGCAGTCGAGAGGTTATTTGTGAAAAGAGTCTTAGGAATTATTCTCGGAGGTGGTGCAGGGACACGCCTTTATCCCCTAACCAAGCTGCGGGCTAAACCGGCTGTCCCCTTAGCCGGGAAGTATCGCCTGATTGATATTCCAGTCAGTAACTGTATTAACTCAGATATCCTGAAAATCTACGTTCTGACCCAATTCAACTCGGCTTCTCTCAATCGCCACCTAGCTCGTACTTACAACTTTTCTGGCTTCAGTGACGGGTTTGTTGAAGTCCTCGCTGCTCAACAGACGGCAGAAAACCCCAGTTGGTTCCAAGGTACCGCCGACGCCGTGCGTCAATATCTTTGGCTGATGGAGGAGTGGGAAGTTGATGAGTTCCTAATTTTATCCGGTGATCATCTCTACCGGATGGACTATCGCTTATTTGTCGAACGTCATCGCGACACCAACGCTGATATCACCCTCTCCGTGGTACCCATTGACGAGAAACGGGCATCGGATTTTGGTCTGATGAAAATTGATCACACAGGACGAGTCGTTGACTTTAGCGAAAAGCCCAAAGGGGATGCCCTGAAGAAAATGCAGGTGGATACGACCACACTCGGCTTAGATGCCGAACAGGCACAAAAAATGCCCTACATCGCTTCAATGGGGATTTATGTCTTCAAAAGAGATGTTTTAATCGACTTGCTGAATAAATCTCCAGATCAAACCGATTTTGGCAAAGAAATTATCCCCGCCTCAGCCAAGGACTATAACGTTCAAGCTTATCTCTATAACGGTTATTGGGAAGACATTGGAACAATTGAGTCGTTCTACGATGCTAACCTCGCACTGACTCAGCAACCGCGTCCACCCTTTAGCTTTTACGAGGAACGAGCTCCTATCTACACACGCGCCCGTTACTTGCCTCCGACCAAGCTTTTAGATTGCCAAGTGACGGAATCCATGATTGGGGAAGGTTGCATTCTCAAACAATGTCGGATTAACCACTCGGTGTTGGGAATTCGTTCGCGCATAGAAGCGGGTTGCATCATTGAAGATACCCTGATTATGGGGGCTGACTTTTACGAACCGTTCGCCGAGCGGCAATCCGACTGCGAAACCACCAGAGTTCCCCTAGGGATTGGTACCAACTCAACGATTCGCCGTGCGATTATTGATAAAAACGCTCGCATTGGCTGCGATGTGCAAATTATCAATAAAGATAGAGTGGAGGAAGCGGAGCGCGAGAATCAAGGCTTTTTCATCCGTAACGGCATTGTTGTGGTGTTCAAAAATGCTGTAATTCCGGATGGAACAGTCATTTAGCCCTGAATCCCCATTTAAGTTGCCCATGAAGAGTATGGGTTATACCATTTCTAGTTGAGTGCGCTACACATTAACCCCCTTAATACGGGAGAGCCAGAAAAGTATCTGTAGCAAGCATTTAGGGAATTGGTATTACAGGTTGTAAGGTCAGTAGGTTGAACGTTAAAACAGCGGTTTCAACCCTTGAAGTTCAATTTATCAACCTTCAACCTGTCAATTTTCCCCTAAGGGGAACGCTAGGCGAACAATCTGATAAACTTCAACTCAATGACCAAGCTGATTCTGCTGATAGGGCTTCCTGGGAGCGGTAAGTCTACGTTGGCTCGTAAACTATTGGTTGAATGTCCTGAAACTCATCTGATTTCTACCGATTCTATCCGCGCTCAATTGTTCGGTTCCGAGGAGGTTCAAGGCTCCTGGTTATTGGTTTGGCATCAGGTACAAGAGCAAATGCGTCAGGCTGTGGCTGTTTCACCTCTGGCGATTTATGATGCGACCCATGCGATGCGATGTTACCGAAAAGAAGCGATCGCACTAGGGCGTGAGGTCGGTTTTACCAGCCTGATAGGTGTATGGTTAGATACACCTCTGGTACTGTGTTTGGAACGAAATCAAGCGCGAAAGCGCACGGTTCCAGAGGAAGTGATTTTGCAGATGCACGCCTCACTGCTGAGCGCTCCGCCAATACAGGAAGAAGGATTTGATTACCTAATGCGTTACTCATCGGCAAGGTGTGGAAATTGCGATCGCCTGGATGAGAAAGAACCGAACTCAATTTCTTTGACAGCTTTGTTACCCTAGCTTTGAGGTATATCAACCCTATTCTACCTTGACAATTTGCTGACTTGAATGGTTGCAGCGCCCTGAGGTCAGAATAGGACAAAACTTAAACTAAAGACTAAGACTAAAGGAGAAACCCTTCATGGCTGCGACCGACTTTAAAGACTATTACGCCATCCTCGGAATCAATAAAACCGCCAGTGCGGATGAAATTAAGAAGTCCTATCGCCGACTAGCTCGAAAGTACCACCCGGACATGAACCCTGGTGATAAACAAGCAGAGGCTCGCTTTAAAGAAGTTAGCGAAGCCTACGAGGTGTTATCGGATACTGAAAAACGCCAGAAATACGATCAATATGGTCAGTATTGGAAGCAAGCCGGACAAGGATGGCCTGGTGGTGGTGGAGTCGGTGTAGATGCCAACGGCTTTGACTTTAGTCAGTATGGCAGTTTTGACGAGTTTATCAACGAATTGCTGGGTCGCTTTAACACTGGCGCAGGTGGCAGTAACCGACGGACTTATACCTATCGCACAGGCACGGGTGGCTCTACCGGGTTTAACGATTTTGGTGGCTTTGGTGGATTTAATGACTACGCAGGTGTTGACAATAACACAACGGCAGCGGGTGGCGATCGGCAAGCCACCATCTCTCTGAGCTGGTCTGAGGCGTTCCACGGGGTTCAGAAACGTTTGAACTTGGGAACTGAAGTCATCGACGTTCGGATTCCTCCTGGGGCGAAACCAGGTAGCCGCATTCGCGTTCGAGGCAAAGGACAGGTCAATTCTTACAACCAGCAACGGGGAGATTTGTACCTGGATGTAGAACTCAAACCTCACTCTTTCTTCCAGTTCGATGGCGATAATCTGATTTGTGAAGTGCCCGTGACGCCCGATGAAGCAGTATTGGGGGCAGCAATTGAGGTACCAACACCCGATGGCCCAGTGAATGTCAATGTTCCTGCGGGCATCCGTTCGGGTCAATCCTTACGGCTGCGTGGGAAAGGATGGCCCCGTCCCAAGGGTGAACGTAGTGACCAGTTAGTGCGGATTGTGATTGTACCGCCGAAAGATATGACGCCAATAGAGCGAGATTACTACGAAAAAATTCGCGCCAACCGCAGCTATCATCCTCGCAAGGATTTGTCACAAGTTCGGCTTTAAGGAATCAACTGAAGGCTAAGTATGAAATATCAAGTATGAAACGACCCCCTAGATGTATCTAGGGGATTGAGGCTAATGGTCGGAATATTTTCACGTCAAGCCTTGCCCCGCTTCGCTAACATTTTGGATACTTCATCTTTTCTGAATCAAGCTATCCGAGAATCACTTCCGAAGATAGGCCAAAACAGCCGATGTTCCTTGCTGAATAATTTCAGACGGCGGCGAAGTGAGAGGATTATTGTCGAGGGATAAACCTGTTAGATTGGGAAGAATTCCTACTTCTTTGGGTAGTGCTGTTAATTGATTGCTATAGAGAGAGAGTTTGGTTAAATAGGTAAGATTCCCAATTTCTTTAGGTAGCAACCTAAGTTGATTTTTGTAGAGAGATAGAGTGGTCAAATTGATGAGTTGACCAATCTCTTCGGGCAGCGATTTGAGTTGATTGCTGTCGATCGCTAGAGCCGTTAAATTGGTGAGATTGCCAATTTCTTTTGGCAGTACTGTCAGTTTATTGTTATCGAGAGAAAACTGTCTCAAGTTGATTAGATTGCCAATTTCTTTGGGCAGTGCTGTCAGTTTATTCGTATCTAGGGATAATCGGGTGAGATTGGTGAGATTGCCAATTTCTGTGGGCAGTATTGTGAGTTGGTTGTTGTCTAGAGATAGGCCGGTGAGATTGATAAGATTACCAATTTCTGTGGGCAGTACTGTCAGTTGATTGTTATCACAGGATAGTCGAGTAAGATTGGTGAGCTTGCCAATTTCTTTGGGAAGTGCTGTCAGTCGATTGCTGTAAACCGATAGTCGGGTGAGATTGGTGAGATTGGCAATTTCTGTTGGCAGTACTGGGAGTTGATTGTTATCGAGGGATAGCCCTGTCAGATTACTAAGATTGCCAATTTCTGTGGGTAGTGCTGTGAGTTGATTGTTATCGAGACATAGATCAGTCAGATTAGTGAGATTGCCAATTTCTTCGGGCAGTGCTTTGAGTTGATTACCGCTGAGATCTAGCTCTTTGAGATTGGTGAGTTGACCGATTTCGGGTGGTAGCGTTCCTAGTTCGTTGCCGTAGAGGGATAGTCTGGTTAGATGGGTGAGATTGCCAATTTCTGCTGGTAGTGTCGTCAGTTGATGGTTGTGGAGGTTAAGTGATGTTAGTTTGTCGTTAGCGGTTTGTTCAATCAGTACGAGTAATTCTTCGTGTGTCATCAGTAAACCTTAAAATGTGCGCTTGTCCTGATGGGACATGAGGATTTGGAGATAGTGACGCTCAATTGCCATCTTAAGTTCTGGGCTGGGATAATGCGATCGCACCTGTAATTCAGTTGTAAAGTATCTTTAGCGAACAGGGGTAACGGCGGTTACGGCGGGTTGGGTATTTGAGGAGAGGGATGGGATCTGCTGAGAGCAGTAGTGCTTCACTATCGCACTGTTCAATCTTCTCAACGGGTGCTTGGCGGGTGGTGCGGTACGAAATACGGTTTGGCGATCGCTTTTTAGCGATCGGTTGTATTACATTTGGCGATCATTCCCAAGAACTCGCTGCGAAGGCTACCCTCATAGCGCAGTTTCTTGCATAAGTTGCAAAGCTTGTTCGTCAGACTTGTTCATCGTCTTTTATGCTCCCAAACTCTATAATTTTTGCAAATATAGATTAAGCTAATCATCCACAGCCTATCTCAAATCCCTATTTAGAAGCCGTCCATGAACAGCCCCTTCCTGACTCGCCTCCATAGCCCGGAACGCCCTGTCATCGTCTTCGATGGTGCAATGGGAAGCTCACTCCAGACGCAAAACCTGACAGCAGAAGACTTTGGGGGGGCGCACTACGAAGGCTGTAACGAGTATCTAGTTGTAACCAAACCAGAAGCCGTTGAGAAGGTACACCGAGATTTTCTGGAGGTTGGGGCGGATGTGATTGAGACGGATACCTTTGGTGGTGCGTCGATTGTACTAGCCGAGTATGACCTAGCTGACCAAGCTTATAGTTTGAATAAGACAGCCGCAGAATTGGCAAAGCGCGTGGCGGCTGAATACTCCACACCAGAGAAACCCCGTTTTGTGGCCGGTTCAATCGGGCCAACAACCAAATTGCCAACGCTGGGGCATATTGATTTTGACACCCTGCAAGCCTCCTTTGCCGAACAAGCCAGGGGACTTTATGACGGCGGTGCTGACTTGTTGATTGTGGAAACCTGTCAGGATGTCCTGCAAATTAAGGCAGCGCTAAATGGGATTGAACAAGTCTTCCAAGAGAAAGGCGCACGCCTGCCATTGATGGTGTCTGTGACAATGGAAGTCCAAGGCACCATGTTGTTAGGGTCAGAAATTGGTGCTGCACTCACGATTTTAGAGCGTTACCCCATTGATATTCTCGGCCTGAACTGTGCCACGGGGCCAGACCGGATGCAGGAGCATATTAAGTTCTTATGTGAACATTCGCCCTTTGTTGTGTCCTGTATCCCCAATGCTGGACTACCGGAAAACGTCGGGGGACACGCCCACTACAAGCTGACGCCGATGGAACTGCGGATGGCGTTGATGCATTTTGTAGAAGACATGGGTGTGCAAGTGATTGGCGGCTGTTGTGGGACGCGCCCCGACCATATTCAACAATTAGCAGAAATTGGCAAAACCCTGAAGCCGAAAGAGCGGCATCCTGAGTTTGAGCCATCGGCAGCATCAATTTACAGTGCTCAACCTTATGAGCAGGATAACTCGTTCTTGATTGTAGGTGAGCGCATCAATCCCAGTGGTTCTAAAAAGTGCCGCGAGTTGTTAATTGCTGAAGATTGGGATGGATTGGTGTCTTTAGCCAAGGCGCAAGTCCGGGAAGGTGCCCATATCCTCGATGTCAACGTGGATTATGTGGGGCGTGACGGTGAGCGGGATATGCACGAATTGGTGTCGCGTTTGGTAACAAATGTAACACTCCCCCTGATGCTGGACTCCACAGAATGGCAAAAGATGGAGGCGGGACTAAAGGTTGCGGGGGGTAAGTGTTTGCTGAACTCCACGAACTATGAAGATGGGGAAGAACGTTTCTTCCAGGTGCTGGAGTTGGCGAAGAAGTACGGTGCGGGTGTTGTGATTGGCACCATTGATGAAGAAGGGATGGCGCGGGCAGCAGACAAGAAGTTTGCGATCGCACAACGCGCCTACAACCAAGCAGTAGAATATGGTATTCCCCCCTACGAAATCTTCTTTGACACCCTCGCCTTACCCATTTCTACCGGTATCGAAGAAGATAGAGCCAATGGTAAAGCCACGATTGAAGCCATTCGCCGCATCCGGGAAGAGTTGCCAGGATGTCACATGATGCTGGGCGTTTCTAATATCTCATTCGGATTAAACCCAGCGGCGCGGGTGGTACTCAATTCCATGTTTCTGCACGAAGCGATGGCAGCAGGCATGGATGCCGCCATTGTCAGCCCCAATAAGATTTTACCCTTGGCAAAAATTGAACCCGAACATCAGGAAGTCTGCCGGAAACTGATTTATGATGAACGGCAATTTGAGGGGAATGTCTGCGTTTATGACCCCTTAGCAGAGCTTACCACGCTGTTTGAAGGGAAAACTACAAAGCGCGATCGCTCCCAAGATGAAAGCTTACCGGTTGAAGAACGTCTCAAGCGGCATATTATTGATGGTGAACGCATTGGTTTGGAAGAACAGTTAGCCAAAGCATTAGAAAAGTATCCCCCTTTGGAAATCATTAATACGTTCTTATTAGATGGGATGAAAGTGGTTGGGGAACTCTTCGGTTCGGGGCAAATGCAGCTTCCTTTTGTGTTGCAATCAGCGGAAACCATGAAAGCCGCAGTGGCTTATTTAGAGCCATTCCTGGACAAAGCAGATACGGGCAATAATGCCAAAGGGAAAGTGATTATTGCAACGGTTAAAGGGGATGTTCACGACATCGGGAAAAACTTAGTTGATATCATCCTTTCTAACAATGGCTACCAGGTGATTAATCTGGGAATTAAGCAACCTGTCGATAACATTATTGATGCCTACGAACAGCACAAGGCAGACTGCATTGCCATGAGTGGATTGCTGGTGAAATCCACGGCTTTTATGAAAGAGAATTTGGAAAAATTCAATGAACGGGGCATCACCGTACCCGTGATTTTAGGGGGGGCGGCGCTGACTCCTAAATTTGTCCATGATGATTGCCAAAATACCTATAAAGGGAAGGTTGTTTATGGCAAAGATGCTTTTTCTGACCTCCACTTTATGGATAAATTGATGCCTGCGAAAGCGGCTAGTAAGTGGGATGATTTAAAAGGATTTTTGGATGAAATAGACGAAACTGCAACGGCAACAACGAATGGTCATAAAGAATCTGTAACTGAAGCGAAGGAAGCCAAAGATTCGACTGAACCAGTAGTTATAGATACCCGACGTTCAGAAGCCGTTGCAATTGATATTGAACGTCCCACGCCTCCCTTCTGGGGAACTCGGATATTGCAAGCAGAGGATATCCCCTTGGAGGAGATCTTTGGGTATCTGGATTTGCAAGCGTTGATTGCTGGACAGTGGCAGTTCCGGAAACCGAAGGAACAATCACGGGAAGAGTATGATGCGTTTTTGCAAGAGAAGGTTTATCCACTTCTAGAGGATTGGAAGCGGCGTATTGTTGAGGAGAAGTTGTTGCATCCTCAGGTAATTTATGGTTATTTTCCTTGTCAATCTGAGGGGAATTCACTACATATCTACAATCCGGAGGGAACGAACCACAGAGGCACAGAGAGTACAGAGAGTTTAGAGAGGAGAGAGGAGGTGGCGAGGTTTGATTTTCCTCGGCAGCGTTCTTTACGGCGTCTGTGCCTTGCTGATTTTTATGCGCCGAAGGAGTCTGGGGTGGTGGATGTGTTCCCGATGCAGGCCGTGACGGTTGGGGAGGTGGCGACAGAATATGCGAAGAAGTTGTTTGACTCCAATCAGTACACGGATTATTTGTATTTCCACGGGTTAGCGGTGCAGACGGCGGAGGCGGTGGCGGAATGGACGCACGCTCGAATTCGTCGGGAGTTGGGTTTTGGCAGTGAGGAACCGGATAATATTCGGGATATTTTGGCTCAGCGCTATCGGGGTTCTCGGTATAGTTTTGGCTATCCGGCTTGTCCAAATCTACAAGACCAGTATAAGCAGTTGGAGTTGTTGGGAAGCGATCGCATTAATCTATATATGGATGAAAGCGAACAGCTCTATCCGGAACAATCGACAACGGCGATTATTGCACATCACCCAGTAGCGAAATATTTCAGCGCTTGAGGAGTGGTGCACATCACAACTGATTTGGGTCAATCCCGCGTTCTCGCAGGAGCGCCTCTAATGCTTGATAGCGCTGTCTTTCCTGTTCCAACTGCGTCAGTGCTTCATCTGCTCGTTGGCGCTCCTGTTCGGCACGTTGGTATTCTTGTTCAGCGCGTTGGCGTTCCTGTTCCCTCTGTTGAGCTAGTTCAATATAAGTAAGGAAGCGTTCTCCTGAAGGTGCAAAAATTTCTAGATTGTTCCATCCCTAACTCTAAAATTTCTAGTTCACTGGGCAAGCAGCACTCGTGAAGCGATCGCGTTGATGATTGTGTTTGACTGCGTACATCCCCCGCTGTAGCCACCTCACAGAAAGCGGCGAGGAAGCCCCAACATACGCTTAGAGGGGAGGAATCGCCTTCGCCCTTCTTGGTCCTTTGTCATTTGTCATTTGAGACTTCGGACAAATGACCAGTGATACCAAATCCGGGTTAAATACCCCTTTTTTAGTGGAGACAAGGCAGAAGGCAAAGGGCAAACCGGAGCTTTAGTGAGGACAGAAGAAAGAAAAGACTTCAAGCAAAAAGGGGGTTATCAAGGCGGATTTGGTATGACCCCTCTTTTGTTATTTTGGGGCATAAAGCCTGGGCGAAGCATTCTTGGATAAGGCTTTTAGGCTTTGTACCAAGTTTGTAGCAAGAATGCTTCGCCCCTACAAAAATCGTCGTTCCGTCCCGGAAGTAACAAAAGAGGGATGACTCTCGCTCCACTTGCATCCCCCGTCTTTTAAGCGGGGGATGAGTTAATGAGCTTTGCCTTCCGTGCGGGAAATGAAGGTAACTTGGTTAGGCAAGCCAACTGTTAACGCTAACATCTACCATGATGGGCTTGGACAGAATATTGTTATTTGAAGATTTTTTGAATCATGACAAGCATTTAGAAGTTGATGAAACCACTCGTTTAGATGCTAAAATCCCGAATTCTCAAGTTGCTTCATGAATGAACATCGTTATTCCCACCGCTGGATTTAAATCACTGTCTAGTGACAACATAATTTACAAGGTGACATGAAAAAAAATCCTAATCAGCCCCAAGAACCCCAAGAGTACGATGTCGTTAAAGGTGGTCAAGTTCCACCCCTAGTGACTGCTGTAGTTCTAGGAGGAATCAAAGGGGTTAAGCAACGGCTCTTCAGTGGGGCGGTGGAGCATCGGATTGCGGCGCTCCATGAGGCACTAAAGTATGAAGATGCAGGCTTGGATTTAGTGGTTGAAGTTTTCAAAGATTTAGTGAGTCAAGAAAACCGAGGTGAATTAAGGCAGGTAATGTGGACTGCCTATGCTCTACTGCGTTCAAGGACAGAGCCTCAAGTCAAGCAGGTGTTATGGGATTACAACCCTTATCCATTGTTTGAGTGCCTCAATACTTTTAGTGGATCTTCAGGCTGGTTGCCTCCTAATGTTGCTATTACTCCAAATGGGCAGACCGTAGTCTGTAGTGGCCCAGATGAAACGATTAAAATATTGGAGCTACAGACAGGGCAAGAAATTTGCACTCTTAGTGGGCATCCTAAAGGGACTCGCTCTATTGGCTTCAGTGCAGATGGACAGATACTCGTTAGTTGCAGTTATCGTTGGAGTGGAGCTGAGTACTATGATGATGGCGGTAATGAGTGCATAATTCAAGTGTGGGAGCTGCCAACAGAACGGAAAATTCGCACTTTCAGTGGGTATGGAGACTTTGCCCTGACGCCAGATGGACAGCTCTTGGTCAGTGGCACAACGTATGATAGTTGGAACTATGAAACGGAACAGCCCACACTCAAAGTATGGGATGTCAAGACAGGGCAGGAAATCCGCACCCTCCAGACGCATTGCTGGGTTGATTCCCTAGTCATTAGCTCAGATGGCCAAACTCTCGCCTGTGGAGAAATTGTTGACTTTTATGACTGGACGACGCGGATGAGAATCTGGGATTTGTTGACGGGACAGGAAATCCATACCCATAGTGAAAAGGCAGGGTGGTACGACGAACTTAAATCCTTTGACTTTACTATCAGTCCGGATGGACAGACCATCCTTAGTGGCAGCCTCAACAACACGTTAGAGGTGTGGGGTTTGCAAACAGGAAAGCTAATCTGCACCTATGATGAGGTATTCAGACCCAAGTTTAATCGCCGATTTTCAGACCCAAGTTTAATCGCCTTCAGCCCAGATGTACAAACTCTCGTCTGTGTCGGCTACGACTACCTGGTGGGCACGATTATTAATATGTGGGATTTAGCGACAGGACGAGAAATTCCCACTTTTATGGAGCACAAAGACTTGGCATCGATTGCTCTGAGTCCCAATGGACAAACCATAGTCAGTGGCAACTACAACGGTACAATCAAGGTGTGGGGAGTGCCGTAGAGTTTTCCGGGCTACTCAGACGAAGAGCCTTACTTATGGGTGATTGGGATTGGGCGGTCTAACTGGCAAAGCGGAGTTTTATCAGTCAACCAAGAGCCAGTGGATATGCGATCGCATTTTCCCCTCAAACCCCTAAACCTCATCATCCAAATTCGGTTCAACACCCAGAGAACGCAATTGTTCTGCTAATCTTTCTACTCGTCGCCTTTCTCGCTCAAGCATTTGACCTTCTTGCTCAGCTCGTTGTCGTTCTCGTTCTTCAGGAGTCAGAATCCAGTTACCAGCAGCATCATACCAACGCAACCAGACGCGATCGCATTCCCCATAGAAACCCTGCCACAGCCCCAAACCTAGCTGAATATCGTTCATCCACACTCGCGGTTCGCTTAGTTCTAACTCACTGTAGCTACTACCTGCTAACTGAAACGTTCTCAGTTGATTAGTGCGACCATTAAACACTATGTAATAGGGCACGCGCAAAATGCGTTCATAGACTTCCCACTTCGTCGGCGGTTGATTCGCTTCTCGCAGCGTCTGCCCCAAGTCTTCTTTTTCTGTACCCGGTGAAATCAGTTCTACCGCTACAAAAGGATTGACTTCTTCTTGCCACACCACATAGCTCATTCGCAAATCCCGTTGTTCATAGAGTCGGTCAACTCCCACCACAGCAAACCAGTCGGGGCGTTTGTACCAATTGGGTTGGCGCGGATTGTAGTAAAGATTCAAATCGCTGGCAACAAAAACCTGAGCGCTGGAGTAGTTCGCAGGACAGAAGGTATCTTCAAGGAAACGAGCTTGTAATAGGTGATATTTGTCAGGCAAACCGGGTTCCTCTGGGTCTTCGCTGGGAAGATCGTACATTGTGGGCAAAACTTTTTTCGGGTCGAGAGGTGGGTCGGTTTGATACATGATGCCCAACAGAGTAACGCTGTCAACTTAATCTTATTGCGGCAAGAATGCGATCGCATCAATCTCTACATGGATGAAAGCGAACAGCTATATCCGGAACAATCGACAACGGCGATTATTGCACATCACCTCGTCGCAAAATACTTCAGCGCCTAAAGGTTATCTCCCTGTGGCGATTGCCTGTCAGAAAAAATGTATGCAGGACACGAAAGGAATGTCAGAATTGTTTGGCTGCTCCTGTTGACTCCAGTACGCACACGGAAATGTGATGACTGCTCCCAATCAAAACTCACAATCAGAAGACACCAGCCAACAACCAGCCACTGTTGAAGAGGTTGTTCAACAGCGCGTCGATAGCGCGAAGAACATGGCTCGCAAGGAAGAGGTATTAGAAATTTATGAGGACTTGCTGCAAACCATTTGGAATCGAATTATGCCGACTTTAGGCAGAGTGACGGTGACGGCTATTATGGAGCGGGCTTTAACACTAACAGCAGAAAAATACCATTTAATCAAGCATCTGGAAGTCACTGCGGAAGGAGTTTCCTTTGAGGTTCTGCGTCAACGTCTGGAAGAAGAAGGGAAGCCCGCCTTGCGCGAAGCCTTCAAGGAAGTGATTACCAATCTGATTGATATCCTTGCGATGTTGACGGGAGACATTCTCGTGCGACAGCTATTAAAAGAAATTGAAGAAAGACGGTTAATTTGACACATTCACCGTCGGATTTAAGATGATTCACGAGAAGAGACTCAAAGATAAAAATAAAGATGCGATCGCACCTTCCTCCCAAACCCCCGCATAGTGTGGTTCTGTGAGCGGACATGATATCACTCAGCTGAACTGAACTGACTAAAAATGCGATCGCCCAAGTCCAACTTTTCAATCTACAAAAAAGCACCTTTGTCAAGGTGCTCTAAGAGGAGGTAACAATCAACAGAAAATTTATCGTTCTCGATAAACACGAGGACTGCGAGTTCCCACTGAAGCTCCTCCCATCGATGCGGCTAAACCCAGTAAGGAACCAATTACAAAAGACCACAATCCCTTAGCGGCGTTGCCTGCAACGTCACGCGTTTGCTGAGCTGTTACATTAGGCGCATTGTCGGGTAAATTAACGCCACCCTGTTGAACCTGATTGACGACTTCCCCGGCATTGGAGGCTGCGATCCCAAAAGCCCCCGTGACGCCACTGGCTAATAACCAAGAGCCAAGTGCTAGAGTGGTTGCCCAAAGAATTGCACCGTTGAGAAGCGCTGTATTGCGGTTCATTGGCCCACTGGCACGCGCTGCAACCCAACTTCCGATAAATAGTGCAATTAACAAACTAATAATTGACCAAATTCCTACGCCCGTGCCAACACCGGGTGCATTGGATCTAGGTGCCCCTGAACCTGATAGAAAACTGGCTCCAATCGCAGCACCTAGTGCGCTCAAAATGAGTTGAGTGGCTAAAGCAACGACCAACCCTGAAACAATCGGTCCCCACCGTACACGGTCATGGTATTCCACTACTTGATTAACGACGGGAGGTTCAGTCATCAAATTATCTCCCGGTCTATTTCCGTATGTCATAGCCTACTACTCCCTTCCCTTGCTTCCTAATCCGTTAAAAGTTTTTTTCTATGGACTAACGGCGTGACATTAACTTTAGCTCGGAAGTCGATGCAATACGTCTATCAGTAGAAAGAGTAGGCTTCTCTGTCCTGAGAAATACTGGCTCAAGTGTACAGGATTACAAAAAAATATCAAATAATGTAAATCCTGATCAATGATAAGGATACCAGTTAACCTAGTACAGCGCGGCGGAAATAAAGCTACCCTTCAAAATTACTGGAATGCTAACACTATAAGCATTTTGAATTTTGAATTCCGCGAAGCGGTACTAGGTTTTCTGCGTCAGCGACAAAGCTTTTCTAGACAACGAACAAAGATTTCTACACCCATCAATAAAGCTGTTTCATCAAAATCGAATCGCGGATGGTGATGGGGATAAGCTAATTTTTTATTAGGGTTGGCTGACCCCAAGAAAAAATAGCAACCTGGCACTTGCTTAAGGAAAAATGACATATCTTCCCCCCCCATAGTTTGACATTCTGGAACAACTCCGGCTGGAGTTTCCACAACATCGGATGCCACTGATCGAACAAGTTCAGCCATGCGGGCATCATTAATTACGGGTGGATAAAGCTCCACATAATTAAACTCGTAACCTGCGCCCTGACTCTGGCAAATACCAGCAATGAGTTGCTCAAGTCTTTTGGCAAAATACCCTTCTAGTTTGGGGTTAAAATACCTCACCGTACCACTCATTTTAGCCGTATCGGCAATCACATTGAGTGCTGTACCCGCATGAAGTTTGCCCACCGTTACCACCGCTGAATCAATGGGGTCAACATTGCGAGCGACAATGGTTTGTAAAGCATTAACAATTTGGGCACTGACGACGATTGAGTCAACTGTTTGATGGGGCATCGCACCGTGTCCCCCTTTGCCAAAAATAGTGCAATTAAAGCTTTCTACGGCTGCCATTAATGCACCACTGCGTACACCCACTGTACCCAGGGGCAAATTGTTCCACAGATGCAAACCAATGATGGCTTCAACATCTGGATTTTTTAGGACACCCTCTTCTATCATCGGTTTGGCTCCCCCTGGCCCTTCCTCTGCGGGTTGGAAGATGATTTTTACGGTGCCGGCGAAATCTTCTCGGTGATGGGCGAGATAATAAGCGGTACCCAGAGCGATCGCGGTATGTCCATCATGACCACAAGCGTGCATCATACCGTCATGTTGCGAGCGGTAGGGCACGTCATTTTCTTCTTGAATGGGTAGAGCATCCATATCCGCCCGAATGCCGAGTACAGGGCCAGGGCGGTTACTGGAAATTGTGGCAACAATCCCGGTTTTGGCAATGCCGGTTTGATAACGAAGCGGTACTGAGGAGTCAGGTGTCTGATCAAATCCCCATTCCTGCAACTTCTGTGAGATAAATTCCGCCGTTAGTTGTTCTTTAAAGCCTAATTCGGGACGCTGATGCAGATATCTGCGCCATTCGACGAGTTGAGGCTGCAATGAGCGAATCGCGAGTCTAATCTGAGATAAATCAACCGAATGGGGATGGGGGAATGTAGAAACCATGTTTGGCAGCGCTTAATAGTAACATTGAAGGGAATATTCTCTACTCAGGGAGATACCCTCCACCCAACCTAACTGATCAAGACTCTGAGTGTCTAAATTGGTGTTGCTCACCCCATATCGATAGCCTGTCTAAAGGATTTGTGAAATCCTCTCTTGTCTGGCTCTGTGTTCTCTATGCCTGGAGTGGTTCGTTACTTTCACCACTCAAATAGACTAGCGATAAAGCAGTTCCCTTCAGTGGCACACAATCATTGGTAGGGGCACGATATTCTCGCGCCCTTAAAGCGTGGTAGAAGCAACTATGCCGTAAGCGTTGCTTCTAGCTTGGCATTAACAACTCCAAATCTAAATTTGAAGCCACTTGAGCCAGCTTCGAGAGGTCAGTGGGGTCAGCCAAATAAGGTAAAATGCCCAAAACTGGGACGTTTGTCAGAGACTCAATCAAGTCGATGGGTGTCCAATTGGCGATGTCCTCCTCTGAACAGGACTGGACACAATTGAGAACAATGCCTTGAAGCTGAACTCCACAAGAGCGAGCTAAGGCAACATTGGCAACCGCTTGCGCGATCGCACCGAGTTTCACCGGCACGACTAATACAACCGGTAACCGCCAATCCCTTGCCAAATCCGCTACCGTCAGTTCGTGAGTGATGGGTGAACCCAGTCCGCCGAGGGCTTCCACCAACACCCACTGACGCTGCTGCTGCAAGCTACTAAACGCCTGCCAAACTAAACCGAGGTCAACGGTACGTCCTTCCCGTTCTGCCGCCACGGGGGGTGCTACGGGCATCTGGAAGCGCAAGGGCGTAATTTCTTCTGGGGCTTGGTTGAGGTCAAAGAGCTGTTGATACAACTCACAATCTCCTTCCCCCGTTTGAATGGGTTTGAATACCCCCAAACTCTCTTGAGGACGGTAAGTCTGCCAATAAGCCACTAGGGCACAGGTCAAAACTGTTTTGCCCGTTCCGGTGTCGGTGCCAGTAATTAGTAGTGCGTTCAAAGGTCAATCACGGTTGCTTTACGGGGTCGGGGTGGGAGTCGGGGTGGGAGTCGGGGTGGGAGTCGTGGTGGGAGTCGTACTCGGAGCCACGTTCTGTAGACTGAGATTTAGCTTAAAGCTTGCCTCATCTCCAGCAATCACATCAACTTTATAATTACCAGGCCGCACAAAATTGATGCCGGCGGCATTTTGCTGAACGGTTCCATCGGGATATTGAACATTGATTCTCACGTCAGTTTCTACAGGCTTCACCGTGAGCGCCTGACCTGCTGGAACTGTCACCAAATACCGCTTGATCAGTTGTGGGCTAGTTTTACCTGAAACATCCACGCTTTTACCCGCTGCCACCTTGACTGTTTCTGAGTCGTATTTAGCTGAAGGCGAGGGTGACGGTGACGGTGAGGCTGAGGGCGACGGTTCCAAAGTCAGCGCTAGCGTGTAATCGCTATCCGCCACACCTTGGACGGGCCGCAGTTGAATGGTGTAATTTCCTGTAAAGGGAAGCGTTCCTTCCCAATTCTTCACCCGTGTCGCCCGGTTGCCCACAGGCTTTCCATTGGGTCCGAGTACAGTCATCAAAACGCCTTCGTCCGGAATCTGCGCGGTCAGCCGTTGGTCTTGTTCACCCTGGATCTTGTAGTTAACCGTTGTATTAGCGTTTAAATCCCCGGCTGTGGTGATCGTTTTACCGACGGGCACGTTTAGGGTTCGACTAAAGGAAGTTGGCGTTGGTGTTGTTGTCGGTACGGGTGAGAGTGGTGTTGCCGGTATCGGTGAGAGTGTTGTTGTCGGTATCGGTGAGAGTGTTTCGATGGGTGTCGGCGGTAATGTTTCCGTAATGAGAGGAGTTGGTAACTCGTCACCAATTGTCTCAGTGGGCGTTACAGAGGCTTGAGGGTCCCCTTGATTTCTCAGGGAACTGAAAAGCGCCCAAGAACCTAATCCTGCTAACAACGCCAGCGTAATTCCAATCCCGACGACAGCCATGGGATTGTCCCAGATTGTGTTTTGGTTGGGATCAGGGATTGACGGATTACCGCGTTGTGGTGTTCTGGCAGCCGCACCTCCTGCGGGAGTGCGTCCTACAGCCATGGTAGCGACTTGTGAGAGGTTGGGATCAGGTCGTTGAGGAGGTGGGGGGGAGACAGGCGCTTGGGGGGTGGGTGTGGGGGATTGAAGTGCTTGCACCACTTCCGTTGCCGACTGGTAGCGATCGCCCGGTCTATAACTTAACATCCGGTTCAAAAGCGTCGCCAATTCATCACTCACATTCGCCCATCGCCGCCAGCTCCAAGTGAGTTGATTATCATCAAATAGGGCTTGTGGCTCTTTGCCAGTTAGCAGTACTACGGCTGTAGCCGCTAAAGAATAGAGGTCACTGCTAGGATAAGCCCGACCCGTCTGGATTTGTTCGCTGGGTGCATAACCGACTTTGCCCACGGTTGTCACGGGTGCCGAGGAGGCGACCGAGGTGAAAATCCGGGTTGCCAGTTCCTTAACCACGCCGAAGTCGATCAGCACCGGCAAACCGTCCGAGTTGCGCCGAATAATATTGTCCGGTGTAATGTCTCGGTGAATAATGCCTTTGCTATGGACGTGATCCAACACCGGCACTAACTGGAGTAATAACTGCCGAATCTCGGCTTCTGAGAAGACGCCAGCGCTAGGCTCTGGGCTTCCCCCGCTCGGATTGGTACTTTGAATATAAGTCTGAGCTTTGCGATCATTGAGCAGTTCGCGATAGGTTTTCCCCTCCACATAGTCCTGCACCAAAAACAGCCGTCCGTCCTGCTCAAAGTTGGCTCGGAACTGGGGAACTTGTGGGTGGTTAATTTTATAGAGAGATTCTGCCTCTCTTTGGAACAGTTCCTTCGACTTCTCCAGTTCATACGCTCCTGTCTCAGGAGGAATCAATTCTTTGAGGGCGCAACGTTCATTAAATCGCCCTTGATCTTCTGCTAGGTAAGTCCGACCAAACCCGCCTTGACCCAGAACACTGAGCAAGTGGTAACGATTTTGCAGAATAGTTCCTGAGGGAATCGGTGGTTCCATGAGCGTATCTACCAGTTTTTATCAGAAAGAGGAAGGACGCCTAACGGCAAGTTGATTTTGCCTTCCGTGCAGCAGCTAGCTGTCTTCACTTCCTTAGGGTACCGTGAATGAAACCAACTCGCCAGTAGGATATTTATCAGAAATTTTCTTTATTATTCTGTTAAAAAATAATAAAGAAAGAATTTATTTTTAGTCAATCAGCCATTTTTACCCCTATGAGGGCATATTCCTTTCGAGTGAAGTTTTAATTTTTCTCCTCTATCTATAGAGAAAGACCTGAAGCGAAAACAGCGCTTGTGAAAAAAGCCTACCCCTCTAGCTGAACGAAAGCTACCCAAACGAGAAATGTAGTGATACACTATAAAGCTGCCTTAAGCTTTTTTGACTTACTACACTCGTCTGTGTGTCGGCAGACTACTTTGCGACTCACGACTCAAACAACTTGGCCTAGGTAGCCATCAGCCTTTTCTAGAGCAACCTAACCTAGAAACCAATGGCTATTTTTGTATCTTTACTTCCGACTTCTGGTCGTTCAATTTTTCATGCGTCAATTCCTGTAAAAGCTGAATTTTCCGTGAGATTTGTTTTTTCAATTGACTCACCAGAAATCTAACTCACGACTTTTTCTGAGTTCGAGTCCAAGTCCGTGTAAAGGAATAGCTATAGCCTGTTTTTGGGGTGGATATAGTACGCCACACAGGGACTTTTTACGTGTTTTACAAGTTGTATTTATGTAAAAAAATTAAAGTTTATTTCTTTATGCTGATTAATTAGCTTTCATCTATCTAAATGAATGCCTATCCTTCTCATCAGTACAACTTTTTTAAAAATTCTTACAAGTGTTTATAACTGGGAATGATAAGATTGCAATCAAATGAGCTTCGAGGGTTTGCTGTGAGCCGTTCTGCAACTTTAACGCTTCAGCCCATGCTGCCGCCAATTGCGGACAATAATCGTCTCCGACTGTTTTCAGGTTCTGCGAATGTTCCACTTGCACAAGAAGTGGCTCGTTATCTGGGGATGGATTTGGGACCGATGGTTCGCAAACAATTTGCAGATGGAGAGTTATATATTCAAATTCAGGAATCCATTCGGGGTTGTGATGTTTACCTGATTCAGCCAACGTGCCAACCGGTAAACGCTCACCTGATGGAATTACTGATTATGGTTGATGCCTGCCGTCGGGCATCAGCGCGGCAAATTACTGCCGTAATTCCCTACTATGGTTATGCCAGAGCAGACCGCAAAACGGCTGGGCGCGAGTCGATTACGGCGAAGCTGGTTGCTAACTTGATTACGGAGGCAGGTGCCAGTCGAGTTTTAGCCATGGATTTGCACTCTGCCCAAATTCAAGGCTACTTTGACATTCCCTTTGACCATGTCTACGGCTCACCTGTACTGCTAGATTACCTGGCAAGTAAACGACTTTCTGACATCGTGGTTGTTTCACCTGATGTGGGGGGTGTGGCTAGAGCCAGGGCTTTTGCCAAAAAGCTAAATGATGCTCCCCTAGCGATTATTGACAAGCGTCGGCAGGCACACAATGTGGCGGAAGTGATGAATGTCATCGGGGATGTCAAAGGCAAAACAGCCGTTTTGGTAGACGACATGATTGATACCGCGGGCACCATTTGTGAGGGAGCGAAAATACTGCGGAAGGAAGGCGCACGCCAAGTCTATGCCTGCGCGACTCATGCCGTCTTTTCGCCTCCAGCCATCGAGCGCCTTTCGAGTGGGATATTGGAAGAAATCATTGTGACGAATACAATTCCCGTTGCGGAAGAAAAGCGCTTTGCACAGTTAACGGTGCTTTCGGTGGCTAACTTGCTGGGCGAAACCATTTGGCGTATCCATGAGGACAGCTCTGTAAGTAGTATGTTCCGCTAATGGAGTAAATCTCCTGAAAGAATTCTTCGCAGAAGCTTGTAATACCAACTCCGGTTGGTATTACTCCTTGTTCTCTAGCCCGCGTAGGTCCGGAGATCATACGAGGACTATGTTTTGTGTAGCCCCAGGCTTCCAGCCTGTGGGGGAAAAGAAGGTATTAGAGCATTAACGAAATTCAACGTCCCTGCTTCTCATCAGATGGCGGGGGTTGTTTTTGTATCTGCGCCTGATTCTCTCTAACAGCTTTTTCTAACTCCACTTCTAGCTCAGACTTTAAAGACTCCGTCCAGTCATAGCAACACACCAAAGCGACTCGCGCCTCACCACACCCCAACTGGCGCGATCGCAAATTCGCCTCAATTTGATAATATTGGCCGAATCCTCAAGGATGGGTGACGTTAAGCTAGTCAACAACAGTTTCGCAAGCTAGTTAGGAGGATGTAGGAGATGACTCAGGGTTCTGTCAATCAGCTTGGTGAAACTATCCCGCAAATGCTCAATGGATATGACCCTAACGTGTTTCCAGCATTTCATCAAACGCTCTCTACGCACTTTCCAGGGGCATTACCCATGACCAAGTACATGAGAAAGACTTTCCAGAGTCTGAGTGCCTACGGTTTTTGTGACGAGAACACGATGGGAATGATCGCAATTTGTCGAGATGAAATCGCTGAACCGCTATTCACTGAGGTGATTCGATACTGGGGGAAAACCTTTAATTGTTGCAGCTTAGCCGGGTTCGTCATGATGGGGAAAACTGGGTTAGCTGCCGCGACAGACCATACCCCCATCGTTGATGGTATTCGTCGCTTTACCTTCTATGCCATGCCCCACATCGCCATTTCTAGACATGGTGATGTTGGTAAGGTCTATAGAGATGGCCTTCAAAAAGCTTCCCATGCTTGTGGAGCATTAGAAACAGTTGTCGAAGAACTGGCATCTGGTCACCTAAAACTAGAAATGGATATGCAGGATATTGAACAAACAATTATCCGGCAGAAAATTCTTTCGACCCTTACCTATGGGGATAAACCCGATTTGATAGAAATTACGAGATTGGCGTCTCGAATTATTTCTGATGATGTCAAAAACCTCTTAAACATCCTAGATTGCTCAGTATTTAAGTATGCCGTTATGACCGGAATTCAAATTCACGGTCCTTTAGGCAGTCACTGGATCTATCCGCAAGATTTTTATGTCGTCGGATCTGACCTTCCTGGAGGAAAGGCAGAGATTGAAGCGTTTGGGTAGGGGCGGAAATGAACCTCAGTGGCACGAACACGTCAGCAATGTATTTTCAGCTTGTGTAGATAAGGGTTTCAGTGGGTGCGGTTTCATCAACCCTCCCTTAATAGGGAGGGTTGATAGACACGTCTGGAAATGATGATGAGAAGTGCCACAAATTTAGCAAAAGAGGGTTGAAAGGAGTGCCTACTTTACAATCTGGAGTAACTGAGCATAGCTCACTTTCCAGGAAAAATCTGAATCGAATTCGGATTAGCAGCACTAATTTGTTAACCGTTAATGGGTTAGGGCAAGCGACATCAATGTGTTAACGGCGAACACATAAAGTGTTAATTGACATATGTACATTCGCAAATTAAATGTCGCACTTCAAGAGCGCGACATATATAATTTAAATCCGTGAAAGCTTTTCATCACAAGCTTTCCAAGCTTTTCAAGCCCAAGAGCGACAATTGGGTCGATTTCGCATATTCCATGTCGAAAATCTTAATTCGCAAATAAATTGTCGTTTTTCTTGATTTGGTGACCTCGCAAATTGAGTGTCGTATTGTCTAGCTATTTTTCCGGAGTAATGGTACATTTTTACTGCTCCTCAGAATGGATGCTCTTCTCCTCGATGCTAGACGACCCATCTGAACTGACAGAAGAATTGACACAAGATTTAGATACTCTCTACCTCGGTGAGAGTAATTTTCAAGTCGATCCCTCACAAATTCTTCGAGAAACGGCTGATAAACACAAACTTAAATTTAATCTCGTTCAATGGCTTGCCGAATCTCCGAATCGCACGATTAAGTCTCAAAGGAAGCAGGTGATCGCAAATACCCTAAATATTTCTACTCGGCAGGTAGAGCGCCTCCTCAAGCAATACATCAAAGATGAGCTGCCAGAGACAACAGGAGCGCAACGCTCAGATAAGGGGAAGCATCGCATCAGTGAATACTGGGAAGAATTTGTTAAGACAAGTTATGAGAAGAGTATTAAGGATAAACATCCACTATCTCCAGCAGAAGTCGTTCGTGAAGTGAAGCGACACGCAATCGTTGAGCTTGGGATTGAAGAGGGTGACTATCCCCATCCAGCCACGATCTATCGAGTGTTGAAGCCCTTAATTGAGCATCAAAACCGGAAAAAGCGTGTTAGAAATCCGGGTTCAGGCTCTTGGCTGGCAGTTGAGACAAGAACTGGACAACTATTGAAGGCGGAGTTTAGCAACCAAATCGTCCAATGTGACCACACAAAGCTGGATATTCGGATCGTCGATAGTGATGGCGTGCTATTACCTGAGCGACCTTGGTTAACTACTGTCGTAGACACTTTCTCAAGCTGCGTTCTTGGTTATCACTTATGGAGAAAGCAACCAGGTTCTGATGAGGTAGCTCTGGCTTTAAGACATGCCATCTTACCCAAGAACTATCCCTCTGGATATGAGCTTGGAAAACCGTGGGAGATAGGTGGCTCTCCGCTCCAATATTTTTTTACTGACGGTGGGAAGGATTTTCGCTCAAAGCATCTAAAAGCCATTGGTAAGAAGCTAGGTTTCCAGTGCGAACTGCGCGATCGCCCTCCTCAAGGCGGGATTGTAGAACGAGTTTTCAAAACCATCAATACTCAGGTTCTCAAGGGACTCCCTGGTTACACAGGTCCAAATGTTCAGGAGCGCCCGGAGCAGGCAGAAAAGGAAGCCTGCTTGACCATTCACGATTTGGATAAAATCCTAGCTGGGTTCTTCTGCGATGACTATAACCACCAGCCATATCCCAAAGACCCTAAGGATACAAGGTTTGAGAGATGGTTTAAAGGAATGGGTGGAAAATTACCTGAAGTGCCAGACGAGCGAGAACTAGATATTTGTCTAATGCAAGAGACTCAGCGAGTTGTTCAAGCTCATGGCTCTGTCCAATTTAAGAATCTGACCTATCGAGGAGAATCACTCAGGCAACATAGCGGCAAATACGTCACATTGCGATACGACCCTGACAATATCCTGACGTTGTGTGTCTACAGCAACGAAACGGATGACAAGCTGGGAGATTTTCTGGGATATGCTCATGCGATAAACCTGGATAGTCAGGATTTGAGTTTGGATGAGTTGAAAAGGCTCAACAAAGAGCGAAGCCAAGCTCGTAAGGAACATTCAAACTATGATGCTCTGCTGGCGCTAGGCAAACGGAAGAAACTTGTTGAGGAACGTAAACAGGACAAAAAGGACAGGCAGCGAGCTGAACAAAAACAGTTACGGCAAGCCTCCAAAAAAGACTCAAATGTCGTCAAGTTACGTCAGGATAGGGCTTCAACCTCTTCAAAGAAAAATGAGCCGCTTGAACTTTTGCCAGAACGGATTTCCAGGGAACAAATCAAGCCTCAACAACCAGAACCACAACCCGAAGAAACATTACCCTCTACATCTGATGCTCAAGAGCAGGAGAGGCATCGGCTGATAATTTCTAATCGTCAAAGCAAATTGAAAAGGATCTGGTGACTATGGCGCGATCGCAACTTGTAACTCAGACACCTGTTGAAGTTTTGGCTCCTCAGTTAGATTTAACCGCTCAACTTGCCAAGGCTGCTGAAATAGAGGAGCTATTCAAAACGGGTTTTATTCCAACCGATCGCTCTTCTGACTACTTCAAATGGTTGGATGAACTGCGGTTCCTTAAACAATGTGGTCGTGTTATTGGTCCGAGGGATGTCGGCAAAAGCCGTGCATCAATCCACTATCGAGAAGAGGATCGCAAACGAGTTTCTTATGTGAGAGCGTGGTCAGAATCGAGTTCCAAACGATTATTTACACAAATTCTCAAGGACATTAATCATGCAGCAGCCAACGGTAAGCGGGAGGATTTGCGTCCTAGATTGGCAGGTAGCCTTGAGCTATTTGGCATTGAACTAGTCATCGTTGACAATGCAGACAATCTTCAACGAGAAGCCCTACTCGATCTGAAGCAGCTTTTTGATGAGTCTGGGGTTCCTATTGTTTTAGTTGGAGGACAGGAAGTAGACAGCAAATTGGATTGCTTCGACTTACTAACTTGCTTTCCAACGTTATTCGAGTTTGAGAAACTCAACTACGAAGACTTGAGAAAAACCTTACGGACTATCGAGCTTGATATCCTTGCCCTACCGGAAGCATCTTGTTTAACGAAAGGAACGATGTTTGAAACTCTAGCCATCAGTACGGAAGCCCGTATAGGTATCTTAATCAAGATTTTGACGAAGGCGGTTTTACACTCGCTTAAAAAAGGCTTTGGCAGAGTTGATGAAGGGATTTTGAAGAACATTGCAAATCGATATGGCATGAAATATGTTCCCCCTAAACCAACAAATGACAGTGAGGATTGCTCGGTTGTTGCTAGCTAGCAGTCCTAAAACTTTATTTGGCACAAGACTCGAATGCAGGAAGTAGATGAAAGCTTACCAAGGTTAGGCTATGTTGAACCTTACGAAGGCGAGAGCATTAGTCATTATTTAGGACGCTTGCGGCGATTCAAGGCGAACAGCCTTCCCTCCGCCTATTCATTGGGAAAACTAACCGAGCTTGGTGGAATCTTGGGAAGATGGGAAAAACTATATTTCAATCCGTTTCCCTCCTCTGAAGAATTGGAAGCATTGGGGAAGCTAATTCGAGTGGATGCAACCCGACTCGCCGAGATGCTGCCACCCCCCGGCACAACCATGAAGCCAAGACCCATTCTTTTGTGTGCGGTTTGTTATGCGGAGAACCCCTATCATCGGATTGAGTGGCAATTTAAGGAGCGATGGGGGTGCGATCGCCACCAGTTGCGCTTGTTAGGGAAATGCACTAACTGTGAGACTCCATTCCCAATTCCTGCGTTATGGGTGCAAGGAGAGTGTCCCCATTGTTTTCTGCCGTTTGCTACGATGGCGAAACGACAAAAGTCCTGTAGAGTTTAGCTTCGCTTACGTTATGCTCTTTGAATCGTCATCCCGGTAGCTAAAATGCTTGCATCTAGTACTGTTCAAATCCACATTGCAGCCCTCTCCTTGATGCTCTTACTCGCCAGTCGCAAGGAGGAAGAAGCGAACGGCAGCCAAGAGGAAGAAGTTAGCTTGATTCCGCCAGTGTCGGTACAGGAGGCGGCGCAGTTAGGAATCTATCTATATGAGAAGTATGGAGGTAGGGAAAAATTTAGGCTACCTCAAGCTCTTGCTCAGGCAAGCCCAATAACTCTCAAAGATATTGATGAAATATCGGATTTTTTTGAAAATAACGAATTCGATCCAAGAGCGCCAGGGTGGAGAAGCCAAGCAAGTCCTTCGGTTGAATGGATTCGTTGGCTTCTGATGGGAGGCTATGAAGCTAGGGGCTGGGCAAAGACTGTGAAGCGGATAACAACTGCTGTCATTGAAACGCCATAATCACATATCTAGGGCGATCGCATCCGACAACTACAGTAGTAGATTGAGACATGGCAGGCAATGCGATCAAAGTTGGGAGGGATTAACGGTGAATTTGGACTTTGGACAAACAAAGACGTACAACATGTTAAATTAACTTATTTACACCCCGACTCTGGACAGTTTATGATTACACGTCAAATCGTTGTTGGTAATGATAATCAACTCAAGCTTCAAGTGGGGTGACTATCAGATAATGTCAGTGCCTATCTTTTAAGACAACAACAACAGTCATTGCTAGAAGTAATTGCCTCTGTCATCCCCTCACCAAAACAACGAAATTTTTATCTATTCGGTCTGGATGTTACTCGTGTACCGCGCCCTTATGCTAGGACTCTAGAAGACCGAACTTATATCCAGCCAGATTGGTACACCTGCCTTATCTCCCAAACACAGAGGTTTTTCACCGGGAAGAACTCATGGGGAGTTTCAAACTCCTCGCCCCAGACACAAAATAGTCAAAAAAGACAAAAAAAGAAGGCAAAAAAAGCTAACTGCCGCCTAACACGCTTTAGTACTACCTAATTAGGTTGACAAAAGTTTGCGCACACCAATCGCGAACACTTCTGCTTTGTCCAAAGTCCAAGGTGAATGAGTCATCGCATCAAAGCATTACGTCTAGAGCTATACTGACTGGACGTTTGAAGGAAACATATATCTTTAGACACTGTTGGCAAAATATTCCTTAACATTGGAAAAACCAATGCAAGTAGTATCGCTAACGCGGAACTGACCACGATCGCACTTTGCCCAAAGTGACTGGCATGAGATTGGCAACATCGATCGTAAATCGATACACCTTTTTGGCGCGACTGCTGTTTTCTGAGTCGAAAAACTTCAGTTTCACATCCCAACAATTACTATTCAAGCGACAAAAGGGGCTTTTTTCAACTTCAATGCTGTCTAGTCCCATGCCGCTATTAATCGCTTCAGCAAAGGTGGAGGCAGCTTGAAAGGCGTTAGTGGCTGCAAAATTGAGGGCGCGATCGCGATCGAGATGTCCTAAGTTTCGCAAGTCGTAGTAGATGCGATGCAGAAAACTCTTGAGGGAACGCCGCATTGCCACACCATCAGGTTCGTTGGCTTCAGGGCTGACAGTGGTAACGGCTGCTTCGACAAGGGCATTAACTTGCCAACCGTACATCCCTCTAATATTTGGCAGTGCCAGGACAGGAACAACCTGCCCGGAAAATAGTTCCACGGTGCGATCGGTCAAATTGCCCGGAATACTTACTCGCTCGATATAATCATCGCTCTCTGCGGGCTGAATTTGTCCAGCCAGCAACATCCCAAAGACAGCATAGATTTCACTGGCAAAAGCCTTTTGAGGTTCTAGCGCGTAGATGGGCGTGAGTTCCTGATTCAGCGTCCAGATGAGAGATTTACCTTCAGCAGGGCTTAACTCTAGGTGATTCACCATCTGGCGGGCATCGTAAGGATTGGCAGGAACTAAAACGCCATTGATGCTGACGGAGGGCATCTGTTGCTTGAACGTGTCGCGACGGGCTTCGGAGCCGAAATCGTAGCCGAGGGTGCCGAGGACGTAGACTTTGCTGGAGACGGCGCTGGGTGTGATGGTGGAAGGGGAAAGGGAGAGGGGGAGAGGGGGAGATTGGGAGAGGGGGAGATCGGGCAAGGAGGAGGCAGGGGAGATGTCTGCAAGTGTGGCTGAGGCGGTGATGAGTTGAGAGGGTGCAGGAGAGTGAATCTCGCTGAGAGGTTGAGAAAAGTCGGTTAGCGCAGACTCGAAACTATCTGGGAAAGAATTGCTGTTTGCTGGCAAAACAATTTGTGGACGGACAGCAGCGGCTTGAATATTAAGTAAAGGCTGCCCCGTTAGTAATTGATAAGCACCGGGAATATTTAATTTACCCACTAAACAACGTTCTGGTTCTG